>CALWJQ010000073.1 GCA_944381055.1 uncultured Clostridia bacterium
ACCTGCGCCTTGTCGTGTCCATTGCCAAGCGCTATGTCGGCCGCGGGATGCTTTTCCTCGACTTGATCCAGGAAGGCAACCTGGGCCTTATCAAGGCGGTTGAAAAGTTTGATTACACCAAGGGCTACAAGTTTTCAACCTATGCGACGTGGTGGATCCGCCAGGCCATCACCCGCGCCATTGCCGACCAGGCGCGCACCATCCGTATCCCGGTGCATATGGTCGAGACCATCAACAAGGTCATCCGCGTGTCGCGCCAGCTTTTGCAGGAACTGGGGCACGACCCCAGCCCCGAAGAGATTTCAGAGGAAATGGGTATGCCGGTGCAGAAAGTGCGCGAAATCTTGAAAATCGCGCAGGAGCCGGTATCGCTTGAAACCCCGATCGGCGAAGAAGAGGACAGCCATTTGGGCGACTTTATCCCTGACGACGACGCGCCCGAGCCGGCCGAGGTCGCGTCGTTCACCCTGCTGAAGGAGCAGCTGGTCGACGTGCTCAAGACCCTGACCCCGCGTGAGGAAAAGGTGCTGCGCCTGCGCTTCGGCATTGAAGACGGCCGCACCCGCACGCTCGAAGAGGTGGGCAAGGAATTCAATGTCACGCGCGAGCGTATCCGCCAGATCGAGGCCAAGGCGCTGCGCAAGCTGCGCCACCCCTCGCGCTCTAAAAAACTCAAGGATTTTTTGAACTGAGGTGACGACGTGGCGCAGAAAAACAACCCGTATGTCAGTTTTACACAGACGGTCGACCGGGCGGCCGCCCTTTTGGGCTACGAGCGATCGGCCTATGAGTTTATCAAATACCCCGAGCGCGAGCTGACCGTGTCCATCCCCGTTGAAATGGACGACGGGACGGTCACCATTTTCGAAGGCTTCCGCGTGCAGCATTCCAGCCTGCTCGGGCCGTACAAGGGCGGCGTGCGCTATCATCAAAGCGTCAACCATGATGAGATGAAGGCGCTGGCCGCGCTCATGACGCTCAAGTGCGCGCTGGCCAACCTGCCTTACGGCGGGGCCAAGGGCGGGGTCGTCGTCAACCCGGCGTCCCTGTCCAAAAACGAGCTCAAGCGCCTGACGCGGCGCTATACGGCCATGATCCTGCCCATCATCGGGCCTGACGAGGATATCCCCGCGCCCGACGTCAACACAAACGAAGAGATCATGGGCTGGATTATGGACACATACAGCATGATGCGCGGCCACGCCGTGCCGGGCATCGTCACCGGAAAGCCGCTGCTGCTCGGCGGGTCGCTCGGGCGCACCGGGGCGACGGGGCGCGGGGTGAGCTATATTCTGCGGGAGACCCGCAAACGCCTGAAAATCGCCGAAGACGGCTGTACGGCGGCTATCCTGGGCTTTGGCAAAGTCGGCAAGGAAGCGGCGCTGCGCCTGTTTGAAGACGGCGTGCGCATCATTGCCGCCGGCGATACGAGCGGCGCCGTGCGCAGTGCCCGCGGGCTCGATGTCCGGGCGCTGGCGGCGCACGTCGAAAGCGGCCGGAAAATCGCCGAGTACCGCGACGGCGGCGTCGAGCATATCACAAACGAAGAGCTGATAGCGACGGAATGTACCATTTTGATTCCCTGCGCCGTGTCCGATGTCATCGACGAGCGCAACGCCGCGTCGGTGCGGGCGCAGATCGTCGTCGAGGGCGGCAACGCGCAGATGACGGCCGGGGCTGACGAGGTGCTGGCGCAGAAGGACTGCCTGGTCATCCCCGACCTGGTGGCCACGCTGGGCGGGCTCATTGTCTCGTATTTTGAACGCGTGCAGAACGTCCAGTCGCTGATGTGGGACGAGTTTGAAGTCAGCCGGATGCTGAGAAATGTCATTTTGCGGACGTATGACGAGGTGTGGGAAGTCTCGCGCAGGAATAACGTATCCATGCGCATGGGCGCTTACCTGATTGCGGTCGAGCGTGTGTGCACGGCCAAACGCATCCGCGGTATCTTCCCCTGACAGGCGGTGGCAGCATGAGCGTCAATATGTTTGATATTCTCGGCCCGATCACCGTCGGACCCTCGTCTTCGCACACGGCGGGGGCGATCCGCATCGGGCTGGCCTGCCGTATGATTCTGGGGCAGGATGTCAAAAAGGCAAAGGTGACCTTTTACGGGTCTTTTGCCGACACGTACCGCGGCCACGGCACGGACAAAGCGGTCATTGGGGGCCTGCTCGGGTACAACACGGACAACGTCAAGGTGCGTGACAGCCTGCAGCTGGCACAGCTGCACGGCATGGAATACGAAATCGTCACGGCTGAAGAGCCGCGCTTTCATCCCAACACCGTGCGCATCGAAGCGCAGGGCGCGGACAAAAGCGTCAGCCTGCGCGGCGTCTCGGTGGGCGGCGGGGCCATCCGGCTGGTCGAGCTTAACGGGTTCGCCATCGACGCGGCCTGCCTGTATGACACGCTGATCGTCTTCCACCAGGATGCGCCGGGCACGCTGGCCGGCATGGCGCAGACGCTGTCGGGGTGCGGCTACAACATCGGCAACCTGCGCCTTTCGCGCGACAGGCGCGACGGCAA
The DNA here is from genome assembly GCA_944381055.1 of uncultured Clostridia bacterium. GTDB lineage: Bacteria > Bacillota > Clostridia > Oscillospirales > Butyricicoccaceae > Ventrousia. The sequence continues at coordinate 2,530 of CALWJQ010000073.1, forward strand.
TGTCATTACCATCATCGAGACCGACGTACCGGTCGACCCCAAAACCGTCGCCGCGCTTTCGCAGGTTCACAATGTCAAAGGCGTGGTCTCGATCCCTAAATTTTAAAGACAGGCGGGCAGACTATGAATATTCCCAGCATCGATTATCTGTTGGACGAAGCGGCCAAAGACAACCAGCCCATCTGGCAGATCGTTTTGCGCGAAGAACAGGCCGACAGCGGCCTGAGCATCGACGAGCTGCGCGAGCGGGTGAAAAAGACCTATGACGTCATGCGGGAAGCGGCCAACGGCGGAATTTCAAGCGAAATCCGTTCGGTCAGCGGCCTGACAGGCGGCGACGCGGCGAGGTATTACCGCCATTTAAAAAACCGCAAAAACCTGCTCGGCTCGCTGTCGGCGCGGGCCATGGCCTATGCGCTGGGCACCAGCGAGTACAACGCGGCCATGGGCGTCATCGTCGCGGCGCCGACGGCCGGCGCGTCGGGCGTGCTGCCCGGCGTCCTGCTGGCCGCGCAGGAAGAGTATGGATTTACCGACCGCGAAGCGGTCAACGCGCTGATTACTGCGACGGGCATCGGCGCGGTCATTGCCACCCGCGCCACCATTTCGGGCGCGCAGGGCGGGTGCCAGGCTGAAGTCGGCAGCGGGAGCGCCATGGCAGCGGCCGCGCTGTGCGACGTCATGGGGGGGTCAGCGCGCCAGACGACCCATGCGGCGGCCATTGCGCTTAAAAACGCGCTCGGGCTGGCCTGCGATCCGGTCGCCGGGCTGGTCGAAGTCCCGTGCATCAAACGCAACGGCATGTACGCCTGCATGGCTATCGCGGCGGCCGATTTGGCGCTGGCTGGGGTTGAAAGCTTTATCCCGCCCGACGAGGTCATCGACGCCATGTACCAGATTGGCTGCAATTTGCCCGCCTGCATCCGTGAGACGGCCGAAGGCGGGCTGGCCATTACGCCGACCGGGCTCAAGGCCAAACGCCGCCTGTTCTTCTGATGGACGCGGGCGGCTGCACCCATGTGCTGTGGGATTTCAACGGTACGCTGCTCGATGATTTGGACGTGTCGGTCGCCGCGGTCAGCGACATGCTGGCCAGCCGGGGCCGCGCGCCCATGACCCGCAGCCGGTATTACGAGCTGATGGAAATGCCCATCATCCGCTACTACGAAAAGCTGTTTGACCTGTCCCGGGATCCGTTTGAGATCCTGAGCCGCGAGTTCGTCGAAGGTTACGCGCGCCATTTTGAGCTGGCGCGCCTGGCACCCGGCGCGCGTGAGGCGGTGGAACGTTTTGCCGCCCGCGGATGCCGGCAGATTGTGCTGTCGTCTTTTGAGCAGGGGCGCCTGTGCGCTATTTTACGTCAGTTCGGCCTGGCGGACGCCTTTGAAGCCGTGCTGGGTGCGGATAATATCCGTTCCGAAAGCAAAATCGGCCGGGCGCGGGATTGGCTGCAAAACAGCGGGGCGCAGCCCGGGCAGATTCTGGTCATCGGCGATTTGATCCACGACTGGGAAGTGGCGCAGGCGCTGGGTGCGCGCTGCGTCCTGCTCAGCTGCGGGCACCAGGCGCGCGCCGATCTGCTTCGGTGCGGGTGCCCGGTCGTTTCCAATCTGCATCAGCTATGGCAGATTATTAAATAATTTAATAAAGAAAAAACATTTTAACACTTTACAATATATGCGATTTCCGATACACTGTAATTGGAATGAAAACAGGCGCGGATCGCGCCGGATAGGAAGGGGATCGTATGAACAACAGCATCCGGGACGAAAATATGGATAAACTGTTCGAGGCTATTTTAAAGCTGGAAAGCGTGGAGGAATGTTATAACCTGTTTGACGATTTGTGCACAGTATCTGAGCTTTTGGCACTCAAGCAGCGTTTTTGGGTGGCGCGGCTTTTGAATGCGGGATATATCTACACAGATATTGTCGAAATGACGGGGGCAAGCACAGCGACCATCAGCCGCGTCAACCGCTGCCTCAACTACGGCAAGGGTGGCTATCGCAAAGCGCTGGAACGTCTCAAGGATGAGGAATGACGCAGTATTCTTCGCTGGCCGAGCTGTATGACCGCCTGACGGACAATGTGCCTTATGAGAAATACGCCGCTCAGATTGAGCGGCTTTTCCGCCGTTACAGGCAGAAGCCGTCGCTCGTTCTTGACCTGGCCTGCGGGACGGGGTCGCTGACTGCTTTGTTGGCGGAGCGCGGGTACGAGATGATCGCGGCCGATCTTTCACCCGACATGCTGGCCGTCGCGCGGGAAAAATGCCGGGATCTGGCCGTGCCGCCGGTCTTTATCTGCCAGGACATGTGCGAGCTTGATTTGTATGGCACCGTGCAGGCGGCCGTCTGCTGCCTGGACAGCGTCAACTATCTGACCGACCGCCGGCAGCTCAAACGCGCCTTTTCGCGCGTATCGCTCTTTCTCGAGCAGGGCGGCCTGTTCCTGTTTGATGTCAAAACGCCTGCCATGTTCCGCACAATGGACGGGCTGTGCAGCGTCGATGAGGACAAAGGGTGGTTCAGCGCGTGGCGCTACGGCTGGGACGGGCGCAGCAGTCTGTGCGTCCACCAGGTCGACTTGTTTTTTGAGCACGGCGGCACTTATCTGCGCCAGACCGAAGAGCACATCCAGCGCGCTTACCCGCGCAGCGTTCTGGAACAGGCGCTGCACGAAACCGGCTTTGCGCTGCGCGGCGTCTACCAGGGGCTGTCACTGCGTCCGGCGCAGGAAGAGACAGGGCGGCTGTTTTTCGCCGCGCAAAAAAAGTCCCCGACAGGGACGATCAATGGCAAAAAATGAGGGATTCGATGGCTGATTATTTGATTCGCGGCATGGCGGCGCACGGAATGGTTCGCTTTGTCGCCGAGCAGTCGACCGGCATGGTCGAGCGGATGCGCGCTATCCACCGGACCCTGCCGCTGGCAACGGCGGCGTTGGGCCGCACGCTGACGGCGTGCAGCATGATGGGTGACGACATCAAAAACGACAACGGATCGGTGACGCTGCAAATCCGCGGCGGCGGTCCGCTGGGGTCTGTTACGGCGGTGTCCGACGCCCGCGGCAACGCGCGGGGATACCTGCAAAACCCGGCGGTTGAGCTGCCTCTGCGCCCCGACGGCAAGCTGGATGTCGGGGGCGGCGTGGGGTCGGACGGCGTGCTGACCGTCCTGCGCGATATGGGCGAAGGCGAGCCTTTTTCCGGCAGGGTCGAGCTGCGCAGCGGCGAAATCGCCGAAGACGTGGCCGCTTATTTTGCTGTCAGCGAGCAGGTGCCGACGGTGTGCGCGCTGGGTGTGCTCGTCGGGCGGGATCAGTCGGTGACATGCGCGGGCGGCTTCATGCTTCAGCTCATGCCGGGAGCCGGAGACGATTTGATCGCCGCGCTGGAACAGCGTATCGCGGCCTTTGGCAGCGTGACCGGGCATTTGCAGACCGAGAATATCGAACAGGCGATGGCGTCTTTGTTCGGGGATATGGACTTTGAAGTGCTCGATCGGCATCCCATTGCCTACGAGTGCAAATGCTCGCGCGAAAAAGTGGAGCAGGCGCTGCTGAGCATGGGCCGTGACGAGCTTTTGGAGCTGGCCGGGAAAAATGAAGACACCCACGTCACCTGCCAGTTCTGCGACGCCGACTACGTTTTTACGCCGCAGGAACTGCGCGCCCTGCTCCCCGGACAAAAAAATTGAAGGAATGTAGGTTTGTCAAACATATTGGACGGTGAACTCTGAGGGGGAAAGCCAGCCGAGGGGCCTCATGGGGAAGTTATTGGAGCGGCGGTTATGGATGGCGAGCTGCTTTGCAAAGTCATCCAGGGAATAAAAGCTGTGGCAGGAGTAGAAGCGTTTCTGATCCTCCCGGTGGCTGCGCTCGACCTTACCGTTGTGGCGTGGCGTATAGGGACGGATGAGCTTATGGCGGATATCAAGTTGGGCGGCAGTGGCCTCAAACAGAGTAGGCAATTCCCGCCTGCTGTTGGAAAAGCGGTTAGTGAACTCAAAGCCATTGTCAGTCTGAACACATTCCACCCGGATGCCCCGGCGGGCGTACCAGCGTACCAGCTTTCTGAG
>CALWJQ010000074.1 GCA_944381055.1 uncultured Clostridia bacterium
GTGGAGGGCCAGCCGGTGTATCATGACAAAAAGCTGACCGGCAACACGCCGGGCAAGCTCATTCTGCACCACAAGCAGGGGGGAAAAGCATGAAGATAATTTTTGGCGTGCTGGGCAACGAAACCAACACCTTCTCATCGGACATCGGCACGTTTGAGCGCTGGGCGCCCAACGGCTGGACCACGGGCCCGGAGGTGATTACGCGCTATCGCGGTTCGCCCGAGTACGCAGGCGGCATGATCCGCGCGGCCGAGGAGGAGGGCGTCGAGCTGATTCCGACGGTGGCGCTGCACAGCGCCGGGCCGCTGATTACGAAAAAGGCGCTTGACTATGCCATGGGCACCATGTGCGGCATGATCCGCGACAATCTCGACGGGCTGTCGGGCGTGTGCCTGGGCCTGCACGGCGCGGGCGCGGCCGAAGGCGCCGACGATCTCGAGGCCTACACCCTTGAAAAAGTGCGCGAAGTGGTGGGGAACGACATGCCCATCACGGTGTCGCTCGACCTGCACGGCAACATTTCCGAGGACATGGTGCGCCTTTCAAACGGCCTGTTCGGCATCAAGCAGTATCCGCATATCGACATGGCCGAGGCGGGATACCTTGCCATGAAAACGCTCATCCGCATCATCCGCGGAGAGAGCCGGCCGGAAACGGCGCTGGTGCACATCCCGATGTTTACAAACTGCTGCAACGCGTGCACGTTCAACGAGCCGATGAAGGCCTTTACCGAGCACGTCGCGCAGTACGCAAAAGAGCACAACCTGATTGACGCGACCTATTTCCACGGCTTCCCGTACGCCGACGTGGAATGTGCGGGCGCTTCGGTCGTGGTGGTGGCCGAGCAGGGCGCAGGGGCACAGCAGGCGGCCGGGGAGCTGGCGCGGTGGATCTGGGATCACCGTCATGCGCTGGACGTCGAGTGCTTAAGCCCCGAGCAGGCGCTGACGCGCGCGCTTGAGGAGCTTGCAAAGCCGGGCGAGGGCTTCGTCGTCATCAACGAGGCCTCGGACAACCCGGGCGGCGGCTGCCCGTGCGACGGCACCTGGATGCTCCGCGAGCTTTTGCGCCGTGACCAGCCCCGGTCCATTCTGGGCTTTTTGTACGACCCCGAAATGGCCGAAAAAGCGCACAAGGCCGGCGTGGGCGGCACGGTTTCCGGACTTTTGGGCGGCAAGACCGACAACATCCACGGCGCGCCCGTCGAGGTGGAAAACGCCGAGGTGTGCGCGCTGTCCGACGGCAAGGCGGTGTACGTCAGCCCCATGTCCAAGGGCCAGCCGGTGTGCTACGGCAAGACCGCGCGCCTGCGCATCGGGCAGGTGGAAGTCGTTGTGACGTCCATTCTGCCGGGGCAGACGCTGGACGACCGGCCCTTCCTCGTCACGGGCGCCGACATCCGCGACTATGACATCGTGTGCATCAAGTCGACGACCCACTTCCGTGCATACTTCCAGCCGCGGGCAAAGGCCATCGTGACGACCAACCCGCCGGGAATCCATACGGCCGACTACAGCCTTTTGACCTATCACAAGATCCGCCGGCCGATGTATCCCTTAGACCCCGAAACCACATTCTGAAAGGACGGACAGCGATAAACACAACCCTGTACAATACAAAGGAGGAATATGATGCGGCAGTTTCCCCTGGTACTTGCTCTGATAGGCGAAGATCAAACGGTTCTCCTGTTTGCTGTGGTGCTGGCACTGGTTGCGGTATCCATCGCACTCGAACAGCGCTACCATTGGGCTTCGGTGATCAGCTCCTGTATTTTGTGCATTTTCGGCGGCTTTGTGCTGTCCAACGTGGGACTGATACCCCATGCGGCGCCGGTGTTTGACTCCATCAACAACGTCATTCTGATTTGTGCGATCCCTCTGCTTTTGTTCAAGGCCAACGTGCGTGACATTATCAAAAACAGCGGCAAGCTGTTTGCCCTGTTTCATGTCGCGGCCATCGGCACCGTGCTCGGCGTGCTTGTCAGCTATCTGCTGCTGGGCCGCGTGGGAGACGCGCCGCAGCTTCTGACCCTCATCGGCGCCGGCGCCGTCGGCGGCACGGTCAACTGCATCGCCATGGGCACGGTGTTTGACATTCCCAGCGTCGTGCTCGACTCCTATGTGGTTGTGGGCAACTTCTGCGTCGGCATTTTGCTTTTGTGCCTGCGCCTTCTGGGAGGCACAAAGTTCGTCCGCGGCAGCCTGCCCCACCCGCACACCGACGAGTTTGAAGCGTCGGTCGACCGCGAAGCCATGGCGGCTTCGGGCAAGACGCTGTCGGGCGCTTTCTGGGGCGGCAAGGAAATCGGCCTGAAGGACATCGCCATGGCCCTGGCCGCGACCTTTATCATCGTCGGCGTCAGCCAGGTCATGGCCGACTGGGTCGTGTCGCTCAACCCGCCTGAGATCATCAAGCAGCTGTTCGGCAGCGTGTACATGATGATGACGCTGGTCACGGTGGTGTGCGCCACGGTGTTCCACAAGTTCTTCAGCTCCATCCGCGGCACCATGGAGCTGGGCAACATCGGGCTTTTGATGTGGTTCTGCACCATCGGCATTTCCGGAAACATGGCAGACATCATCCAGCACGGGCTGCTGGCAATGGTTCTGTTCTTTATCGTGGCCTTTGTCAACCTGGCTGTGACCTATATCGGCGCCAAGCTGCTGCACACCTCGTGGGAGGATGTGGCCTGCGCCAACATGGCGACCGTCGGCGGCCCGCCGACCGTGGCTTCCATGTCGGTCAGCTTCGGCTGGAACAAACTGGTCATCCCGGGCATCCTGGTCGGCCTGTGGGGCTATGCCATCGGCAACTACTTCGGCATTCTCGTGGGCAACATCATGGGTGTGCCCAGCCTGTTCTGAGAAAGTCTGCGGCGGCGCGCTTCGGCGCGCCGCTTGACTTTTGCGCCCCCTGCACGGTATAATAGGCGCATCCCGGAAACAATCTGATACGCGCACCGTGTCCCGCGTGATGGCTGCCCGGCGTTCGGGCAGGCGCAGGGATGAGGGGAGCCGGTGGGAGTCCGGCGCATTGACCGTTGCTGTATGTGCAGGAGTCTTTTGCCCGCGGCGCGAGCCGGCCATTGGGAAACCGAGAAGGTAGGGCAAAAGGCGTACGGCGGAAACGCCGCCAATGCACGAGCCAGAAGACCGACGATGCCGGACAGCCGAAACGCCGGCGTTTCGGACAAGGACTGCAAAACAGACGGACAAGGCAGACACTGCGTTTGCTTTGTCCTTTTTTTGCGCAGGAAAGGAGGCCGGGCATGCCGTCGGACGACGCTTTTTCCCGATATCACCCGCTGGTGGGGCTTTGTTATTTTGCGCTGGTGCTGGGCCTGGGCATGACGCTGATGCACCCGGTGTGCCTGGGCATTTCACTGGCCGGGGCCGCCGCGCTGCGCGTGCGGCTGGGCGGCGTGCGCGCGCTGCGGCGCGGCGGAGCGGCCGCGCTTTTCAGCATGCTGTTTGCCGCGGCGGCAAACCCCGCGTTCAGCCACGAGGGGGTCAGCGTTTTGTGCTACCTGCCCTCGGGCAACCCGCTGACGCTTGAGAGCATCTGCTACGGCCTGGCGTCGGGCGCCATGCTGGGCGCCGTGCTTTTGTGGTTTGTCAGCGTCAGCGAGGTCATGACCTCGGACAAGATAGTCTACCTGTTCGGCCGCGCCGCGCCGGCGCTGTCGCTTGTGCTGAGCATGTCGCTGCGCTTGATCCCGCGCTTTCGCGCGCAGGCGGCCGCCGTGGCAGAGGCGCAGAAATGCATCGGCCGCGGCGCAGGCCGCGGCGCCGTAAGCCGGCTGCGGCACGGGGCGGTGGTGCTGTCCATCCTCATCACCTGGAGCCTGGAAAACGCCCTGGAAACGGCCGACAGCATGAAGGGCCGCGGCTACGGCCTGCCGGGGCGCACCGCCTTTTCCACGTACCGCCTGGAGCGGCGCGACGCCGCGATGCTGTGCTGGTGCGCGCTGTGCGCCGGCTGCGTAGTCTGCTGCGTCCGCGCCGGCGCGCTGGCGGCGCGCTATTACCCGTCGGTCAGCCTGGGCGAGGGCGGACCGCTTGCCGCGGCGGCGGCGTGCGCTTACGCGGCGCTGTGCCTGACGCCCTGCGTCATCGGCTGCTGGGAGGATATGAAATGGAAACATTTGACATACAGGACCTGACGTTTTACTACCCCGAGGCGCGGGAGCCGGCGCTGCGCGGCATCTGCCTTTCGGTGCACCCCGGGGAGTTTCTTTTGCTGTGCGGGCCGTCGGGCAGCGGCAGATCGACGCTTTTGCGGCAGCTCAAGAGTGCGATGGCACCTCACGGCCGGCGCACGGGGCGGGTGCTGTTTGAGGGCGAGGCGCTCGAGGGGCTGTCCGAGCGGCGCCAGAGCAGCGCTGTGGGGTTTGTGCAGCAGAGCCCGGAAAACCAGATAGTGACCGACAAAGTGTGGCACGAGCTGGCCTTCGGGCTGGAGAGCCTGGGGCTTCCCACGCCGGTAATCCGGCGCAGGGTGGCCGAAATGGCCTCGTTTTTCGGCATAGAGAGCTGGTTTTACCGCGAAACGGCGTCGCTTTCGGGCGGGCAGAAGCAGCTTGTCAACCTGGCGTCGGTCATGGTCATGCAGCCGTCGGTGCTGCTGCTCGACGAGCCGACCAGCCAGCTCGACCCCATCGCGGCGTCGGATTTTCTGGCGGCGGTGTATAAAATCAACCGTGAGCTGGGCACGACGGTCATTTTGTGCGAGCACCGGCTGGAGGAAGCCATGGCGTACGCGTCGCGCGTGGCCGTGCTCGACGGCGGGAAGCTGCTTTTTGCCCTGCCGCCGGAGCAGGCGGGGCAGGCGCTGCGCAGGGCCGGGCACGGCATGTTTCTGGCCATGCCGGCGGCCATGCGGGTGTGGGCGTCGGCAGAGGAGCAGGGCGAGTGCCCGGTGACCGTGCGGCAGGGCCGGCAGTGGCTTTCGGCCTATGCCGCGGCGCATGCGCTGCACGCGCTGCCGCCCTGTCCGCCGCAGCCGGAGGGGCAGGCCGTGCTGGAGGCCGAAAACGTGTGGTTCCGGTATGAAAAAGAAGGCCCCGACGTGCTGCGCGGGCTGACGCTTTCGGTGCGCGGCGGCGAGACGGCGGCGCTTTTGGGCGGCAACGGCACGGGCAAAAGCACGGCGGTGCGCGTGCTGGGCGGGCTGCTGCGTGCGCAGCGCGGCACGGTGCGCGCGCAGGGGCGCGTGGGCGTTTTGCCCCAGAACCCGCAGACGCTGTTTGTAAAAAAGACGGTGCGCGAGGACCTTTTGGATATGCTGCCGCCCGGCGCGGGGGAGGAGGAGCACCGGTTTGTCCGGCGCTGTGTCCGGCTGTGCCGGCTGCAGGGGCTTTTGGAGAGGCACCCGTATGATTTGTCGGGCGGGGAGCAGCAGCGCGCGGCGCTTTGCAAGGTGCTTTTGCTGCGGCCCGACATCGTGCTGCTCGACGAGCCGACCAAGGGGCTGGACGCGCAGTGCCGGCAGGAGCTGGGAAGCATTGTGCGCAGCCTTGCGCGCTCGGGCGCGGCCGTTTTGCTGGTCAGCCACGACATCGAGTTCTGCGCCGAAACGGCCGATCGCTGCGCGCTGCTGTTTGACGGGTCGGTGGCGGCGCAGGGGCGCCCGCGGGAGTTTTTCGCGGGCAACAGCTTTTACACCACCGCAGCCAACCGCATGGCGCGCACCGTGGCGCCCGGCGCGGTGACGGTGCGCGATTTGATTGCCGTGGTCGGCGGGCGCGCGCCGGAGGAGCCGGAGGAGCCGGACGGGCCGGAGGAGTCGGAGGAAGAGCCTTTTTTGTCCGCGTGCGGCGGGCAAAAGCCTGAGCCGCTGCCGCGCTGGCGCAAGGTGCTGGCCGCCGTTTCCGGCGCCGCGGCGGCTGCCATTTTTGTGCGCGCCGTGCGCGTTGACAATCTCTCGGCCATTGTCGGCGGGGGCGAACGGCTGCAGGCGGCCGAGCTTGCGCTGTATTTGGCGCTGGTCGCGTGTCTGTTTGTGCTGGGGCTGTCGGTTGCGCGGCGCGCTCCGCAGCCGGTCGTGCCGCCCGTCAAAAAAGGACGGCTGCGGCGACGCACGGCGGCGGCCGCCGTGATGACCCTTTTGCTCATCCCGCTGACGCTGGTTTTTGGCGCGGTGCGCCTTGAGGGGCAGCGGTATTACGGCGTGGCGCTCGCCGTGCTTTTTGAGTGCATGCTGCCGTTTTTCCTGGTGTTTGAAGGGCGCAGGCCGCGCGCGCGGGAGCTGGTGCTGGTTTCGGTGCTGTGCGCGCTGGGCGCCGCGGGGCGCGCCGTCTTTTTCATGCTGCCGCAGTTTAAGCCGGTCATGGCGCTGGCCATTGTTTCGGGCGTGGCGCTGGGCGGCGAAACCGGGTTTGTCGTCGGCGCGGTCAGCATGCTTTTGTCCAACATTCTGTTCGGGCAGGGGCCGTGGACGCCGTGGCAGATGTTTGCCATGGGGCTTGTGGGCTTTTTGGCGGGCATTTTGTTCCGAAAGGGGCTTGTGCGCCGCACGCGTGTTTCGCTGTGCGTGTGCGGGGCGCTGAGCGCCGT
>CALWJQ010000075.1 GCA_944381055.1 uncultured Clostridia bacterium
AAGCCCGCGCCGCCATGGATAAGTTTAAAATGGAAGCGGCCCGCGAAGTCGGCGTCAACCTGGCCAACGGCTACAACGGCGAGCTGACCTCGCGCCAGGCCGGCAGTATCGGCGGCCAGATGGTTAAGAAAATGATCGAGTCCTACGAAAACAACCTGAAGTAAGGCTTTTTCAAAAAGAGCGCGGCGATGCCGCGCTCTTTTCTTCCTGTTTACGCCTGTACCACCGACACCTCGACCCAGCCGGCGTCGGTTTCAAACCGCATCGTCCTGGCCAGCGCCGGCACAGCCGGCACAGGCCGCGGCGCCTGGACCCGGCAGTGCACCCCCTGGGCTTCAAGCTGTTCGGCGGCCCGGCGGCAGGCAATATCTGCAAACTCACACATGGCCGAACAGACCAGTTCTTCAACGTCGCTCAGGCGGCGCATGACAAGGCCGCTCAGCACGTCGAGCGCCAGCTCGCGTGAGACGCTGAAAAAAACCCTGCCCGCAGCGTCTCCCGCGACGCCGGCCTCAAGCACTACGCCGTTCTGCGTGCTGCCGGCTGCCCATCCTCTGCGGCGGATGCCGTCTTCATGCAGGCCGGATATTTTTACCAGCAGCCCGGCGACTCCTTCTGCAAAAGCGTCTGCCCAGTCGGTAACCGGCCTTTGCCCGGCCGTCTCCTTCTGCCCGTACACGATCCGCCTGTCTGTGTCAATGACGTGATAAACCAGCCATGCCACAAGCGTCCCCGCCAAATCTTTGACATCGCTTCGCGCAAAGCCGCCTTCCCGCATCTTTTTTTCATGCTCCAGCACCGTTCTGGTAAAACGCTGATGCTCACGGCGGTGAGCTTCCAGGCCGGAATACCCGATGGCCGCCTGATACCGCTCTTCGTTGCGGAAATGATAGACCACATATTCTTTCAAAAAACCCAGGATCCGGCTGTATGCCTCAGGCCCCGCGTCCGACGCGATCGCTGTCAGCAACTCCTCGGTCATGCGGAACAGCTCCCTGTGCTGGGCATCAATGCTTTCAACGCCGATGCGGTAGCTGTCCCGCCACATGGACACGGCGCTGTCTGTGTCCTCGTTCATCTGCTGCTCGATCATGCTGCGGATCCGCGGCAGCGCGCGCTGCCAGTCGCTTGCCTGCCCTTCTCCCCTGCACCTGTAATGATCCTGTTTGTTGGCATACATTGCGGCGTCGGCCTGACGCAGCAGGCTGTTGATCTGATGCACATCCTCGCCCCAGCTGCATCCGACGGCGGCCAGCATGGGGGGAATATGCGCTTCAGCCCGGTTGACCAGCGCCCGGCGGACGTCTTCGGCGGCGGCTTCCGCCGCCTCTTTGCTGCACCCGTCCATAACGACGGCAAATTCATCCCCGCCGACGCGGAAAATCATGCAGCTGCGATCCCGCATGGCGGCGCTGATCCGGCCGCTGACCTCGCGGATCAGGCGGTCGCCCGCTTCATGCCCATAGCGGTCGTTGCTCTCTTTCAGGCCGTTGACATCGACGTAAATCACACCCGCGCTGCCGCCCGGCGCGCGCGACGCGCAATATTCGTGATAGCTGTTGCGGTTGAGCATCCGCGTCAGGGAATCAAAGGACGCCAAAAAATCCAGCTCGTCCCACTGGCGTTTGCTTTCCGTTTCATCAATCAGAATACAGGCGCAGAACCCCGGCGCCTGCCACGGGTACGACAGAATCCGCAGATGCTTGCCCAGCTCGCGGCTGTACTCGTGCAGTTCGCACTGCCTGCCGCAATAGGCGGACCGGTAATAGTGCGCCAGGCACTTTTTATCGCTGTCCTGCGAAAAGACATCACGGTAAAAATATCGTCCGATAAGCTCGTCCAGCGGTTTCCCTTCAAGCCGGGCCAGCGCCTCGTTGGCATAACGGAAAATAAAATCGATCGGCCGGCCGGCCTCGTCCAGCTGCAGCTCGATAACGGTAAACCCTATCGGCATGGCGTCAAAGTACAAACTGCACGCCGCAGCGTCCACTGTATAGGGCATGTCGGAAATCCTCCTGAAATACGCTTTCTTGCAATATATCACAGTCTGAAAAAGTCATTACCGTTTTATATATGCATGAACGCCTTTGTTTATTGCGCAGGGCAGGCAAACGTCCCGCATTTTTCCGGCCCTGGCAAAAAAGCCGCCCGCAATGGGGCGGCTCTTGCCTGGTCAGGCTACAAAACCTTGGACAGGAATTCGCGCAGGCGCGGGTTTTCCGGCTCGCCAAAAAACCGGTCGGGCGGCTCGTCGACCAGAATCCTGCCCGCGTCCATAAAGATGACGCGCGTCCCGACCTCGCGCGCGAAGCCCATTTCGTGCGTGACGACGACCATCGTCATACCGCGCTTGGCCAGCCCGCGCATGACCTCGAGAACCTCGCCGACCATTTCGGGATCCAGGGCGCTGGTCGGCTCGTCAAACAGCATGACATCCGGCTGCATGCACAGCGCGCGCACAATGGCGATGCGCTGCTTCTGCCCGCCCGACAGCTGAATGGGGTAGGCGTCTTCACGGCCCTGCAGGCCGACGGTCTTCAGCAGCTCACGCGCCAACTTTTCCGCCTCTTCCCGCGGCATCCCCTTGGCCGTCACGGGGGCCAGTGTCAGGTTTTTCAGCACCGTCATGTGCGGGAACAGGTTGAAGTGCTGAAACACCATGCCCATCCGCTGGCGATGGCGGTTGATGTCAACCGACTTGTCGCTCAGGTCGACCCCTTCAAAAATGACCTGCCCTTCGGTCGGCGTTTCCAGCAGGTTGAGCGACCGCAGAAGGGTGGATTTTCCCGAACCCGAAGGCCCGACGATGACGACGACCTCGCCGGGGAAAATGTTCAGGTCGCAGTGATCCAGGGCGGTGATATTGGCGCCGAACCGCTTGGTCACGCCGCGCAGTTCGATCATCGGCTTAGCGGACGTCGCCACGGCGCATCCTCCTTTCAAATGCTTCGATGGCCTTGGTGGCCGGGAAGTTGATGCAGAAGTAAATGGCCGCCGCCAGCAGGTACGGCGACATCATCAGGTGGGTCGTCGTCGCCACCGTCTTGGCCCCCCACATCAGCTCCTGAATCCCCATGATGGTCCCGCAGATAGACGATTCCTTAATCATGGTGACCAGCTCGTTGGCCAGGGTGGGCAGGATATTCTTAATGGCCTGCGGCAGCACGACCAGTTTCATGGTCTGCGCCTGTGTCAGGCCCAGGCTGCGCGCCGCCTCGGTCTGCCCCTGGTCGACGGCCAAAATGCCGGCGCGGAAGATTTCGGCCACATAGGCGGCGCTGTTGAGCGCCAGCGCCACAACGCCGGGGACAAACATCTGCACGTCGATAAACCCGAACAGCCGGTATGAAGGCAGCTGAATGGCGTAAAACACGCCGAAATACACGATAGACAGCTGTACCAGCATGGGCGTCGAACGGAATACGGCGACATAAGCGCCCGAAACCCAGCGCAGCGCGCGCACTTTGCTCAGCCGCATCAGCGCAAGCAGCAGCGCCGGGATAATGGCGAGCAGCACCGCGGCGGCTGACAGGATCAGGGTGTACTCAACGCCGCGGATAAAATACGACGCGTACCGCGGCAAAAAAGAAAAATCGAACATATTGGCCAAAAGCAATGGCGTCACAGGCGTCACCTCATCAGTATTTTCAGGCAGGCAAGCGGGCGGACAAGCTGTCCGCCCGCGGCGATTGGTCTTCCGGTTTATTCAGACGCTTCGGCGCTCATTTCCTGCGCTTCGGCGTACCATTCGTCGAGTTTCCCGTTTTCCTTGCACTCGGCGATAGTCTGGTTGATTGACTCCAGCAGCCCCTTGGGGTCGCCCTTCTGCACCGCGACCGCCATGCGGTCGCCTTCGCCGATCTCGATGCCTTCGGCAGCGACCAGGCCGTCAGTGTTCTCGATGTATCCCAGCGCTACGCCGCCGTCAAGGAACACGCCTTCGCACTTGCCGGCCAGCAGGTTGTTGATGAGATCGGGCACGCCGGCCAGCTCCAAAAGCTCGGATTCCGGCATATTCTCAACGATCAGATCCTTTTTGGTGGTGGCGGACTGCACGCCGACAGTGGCGCCTGCCATGCTCTCGATGGATGTATATTTATCGGCGTCCTCTTCACGGATAACCATGATGGGCGCAGGATCTTCACGGTAAATATCCGAAAAATCTTCCATTTCCAGACGCTCCGGGGTCGGGGCGATGCAGGCGAGCACAATATCGACCGTACCGTTCTGCAGTTCCTGCTCGACAAACTCAAAAGCCATGTCCTTAATGACCAGTTCTTTTCCCATATCCTCGGCGATCTGATAAGCCAGCGAAACGTCAAAGCCGACAATCTGGTCGTTGCCGTTTTCGTCAAGCACATGGAACTCATAGGGCGGGTAATCGGCCGACGTTCCGAGAATCAGAGTGTCGCTTTCTTCTCCGCCTTCCTCGCTGCACGCGCCGAGCGCGAACAGCATGCACAGGCTCATCGTCAGGGCAAGCAGTTTTTTCAGGGTTTTCATATCTAAAGCTCCTTTGATGTTGTAGTGGGATTATTATACAATAGAGCGGTTAAATATGCAAGCCCAAACTGCAAATGAAACTGACGAAATTTCAGCGGCTCAAACGCCACGATATGAGCAGATCGACCATTTTCCCATAGCTGCGCACACCGTCTGGTTGCCCGGTCGCACGAATATAGGCGTCGTTGATGGCCGTTCCCACATCCTGAACCGGGCTTTCGTACCGCGCCCAATGCGCGCTGTGTACGCTCAAGTCCAGGCGCGCCTGTTTGCACAGGCCTGCCGACACTTCTTCCCAGTCTTCATATGAATATCTATACAGTGCATTGGATGTATAAACATACGCAACCAGTGCGCCGGAATACTGTGTGCGTGTGTCGCTGGCCGCTGAGCAGGCCAAAAACGCGGCGAAGTTGCACTCTGCCTCGGGACCGATACCGCGCGCATGCGCCCATTCGTGGGCGATGGTCGACGGCAGGTGGGAATCTACGTTATCGATGCTGACAATAGGTTCGGCAGTCAGGGGAAAATAAATGCCCGTAATGCCCAGATATGACATGCCGACAGAAAACAGGCGCGCCGGTTTGGGGGTCAGCCCGCTTGTCGGGGTGCCGAACAACGGGATTTTGGCGCTCAACGCTTCATAACCCTGCCGCACAGCGGCCGTCATTTCGTCAAAGCTGCCGAAATCGCAGGTTCCGTCATCCCTGCGGGGCGCCGACGGCGCCAGCTCGTTGACCCGTTCAAGCAGCCACTGCATCGTCGCTTTGAGCTCGTTTACGGAATATTCACGCATCTCGAGCCCCAGCTGCTGCGCCAGAGGCGGAGCCTGGTAATGCACGCCAAACAACAGCTGAAAAGCCAGCAGCAGCGCTGACAGCACGGTCAGCAGCGCTGACAGCGCACGCGCAAAGCCCCGCCGGCCGTACCGCACCGCCGGGATGATGAACAGGCAAAGCAGCCCCGGCAGGGCCAGCACTGCCAGCACCTCGGCCAGCGTAAACGGAAAAAGCCCCCATATCCCGCCCCACAGCGCAGACAGCCGCAGGGCGAGCGCCCGGAAAAAGCCGAGCGCCGCCGTCGAACAGGCGCACAGCAGGCGGACAACGCCGAACAGCAGCAGGATTCCTGCCGCAGAAAGCAGCAGGCGGCGGCAGGCCGCCGGGCGCCGCTGCTTAGTCGGCGCCGTGTTCATAAGCGCACGGCTTTTTCAAATCAAAGCCAAACGTGCCGGTCAGTTCGCGCATCCCGGCGTCGGTGACATAGTAGTGAACCCGCTTTTCTTCGTCAAGCACAAATTCAAGGTACCCCTTGCGGACACAGTATTCCAGAAATTCCGCGCCGATAAAAAAAGGGTTGATCCCTCTGCGGTTTTCGTCCACAGCGCAGCGCCTCCTCATAAAGTATTGTATCTGTATTGTACCATCCCTCCTGCTATAAGGCAAGGCAGGAATGACCGGTTGCCAAAAGAAGGGGCAGGCCCTTTAGATGCCCTCTTTTACGCAGTCGCAATATGGTAAACGGCAAAAAACAGATTTGTCATCCCTGCTTTCGCGCCCCATCCAACCCCTTCATTTATAAGCGCACGTCAGCAAAGCTCTCGCAGGGACAAGTATAACGCACAAACCAAATTTTATCCAGAGCTTCGCATGGAATGGCTTGATTATATCTGTACAACAAAGAAACCAAAACTTGGCGCAACAAATGAACAAACCCGCCGGCAACCTTGCCGGCGGGCGTTTTGCTTATGGCATTTTGACCTTGTCTAAAAGCTTTGTGCGCGGAGCATCGGGAGAGATGTTTTTTGTCGGGAATATGGTCACAGACCCATTGTCACCGTATTCAAAAATAGCAAAATCTATCAGCCACAGGCTGCCGTCCGGCTTGACGTACAGCGCAGTACGGTCATATGCGGTTTCGGCATACAGCACATCGGGTTCAAGCGGTATGACCTCGCCGGCGCGCTCGCCGTCATAGTACACGGCGTTGAGCGTATTGTCCGTGTCGATGAAAAGAAGCGCCTGCACGTCAGCCCAATACCCGCGCTGCACGATATAAGCGCAGTTGTCCGCAACTTTGCGCGGCTGAGACCAGTCGTCCAAGGGCCAGCACCACAGCCCGCCGCTTTGGTCGATAGCGCCATCCTCACGGGCGCCGGCCATTACCGAAACGATGTTGTCCATGACCTTCTGCGGCGGCTGGTTTTCATTCAGCTTCCACAGCGTCCCGTCCAGCCCAATGGCGTAATCCCCCTCCACGGTATAAACATTCTGCATCACGGGTTCCAGCGAACAAATGATTTCATCCCCGTCCAGCCGGCCGGACCATGCATATAGCGTATTGTCGGTTTTCACGGCATAGCCTGCATAGGAAAAGCTGCGGACATTGTCTGTTACGCGAACAGGCGTGTAAGACATCGCCCCATACAGCTGCCCCCAGGCCCACAGGGTCCCGTCGGCCTGCAAAGCCGCCGTGGTATCGTTGTTAGAATCAAGAGCCACTACGTTTTTCAGTACGGGCGTCCAGTCTGAAACATGACCAGGTTCTCCGCTACCGGTATCCACGCCGGACGGGATGTACATACCACCGCCGCGGGCCCACAAAACGCCGTCTTCATCCAGCAGAAAGCTGACCCAATAGGGACGCCAGACGGCATCGGCCTGCGGCGCCGTCTGTTCGCGCCAGTCGCCGTCACCGTGGATCGCCATATCCCACATAACGCCATCGGCGTCAATGGCGAACGCGTTGCTTATTGACCCAATACCCACCGAAATAATAGTCTCAAAGGCCTCAGCCGGATGGGCGGCCGGAATGTTTAAGTCTATATCCCGCAATGATTGGCCTGTCAGTAAAAGAAACATCAGAAGCGCCATCGACAAGATCCTGTTCACATCCATCACCCCGAGATTAGCATGATATATTGCGTACAGTATACCATTTCGCATAAGAGTTGTAAAGCGCAGCGGAGGACCGGTTTGAAAATACTTACTTACAGCACACATCATTGGCAAACCCGGCAGCCATGTGGTTGCCGGGTTTGTCACCGAATATTAGTTTACGTCTCTCAGAGCAATAATCTGTTCGAGTTTTCTATAACCAAAACTGAATACATTGCCGCTATTGTCCTTGCAGCGCATGCTGGTAGAACTGCCGCCGTCCAGGAAAATGCCGACGACATTTGTGTGGTATCCGGACGTCGGAACATAAAGATAGCTGTGGACAGCTTTGCGGAATTCCGAGATGGTAGCCTTTGATGTGGAAATAATCAAATAGACCATATTGGCGCTCAAGTTTGCGCAAATACAAGTGCGCACGTTGGGATCGCTATTAACGTCCATATACTGAATTTCTGAACTTAAGTCCTCTTCCCAGGAACCATCCGGCATACCCAGGCGAAAGTCAGGACCGCCCTGTGCCCAATAGCGAGCCGATTCGGCAACTACATTATCGAGACTGTCACCGGATGACATATCTTTTTTGAGGCCGCTGCTGGAAGGCGCTGCACTGCTCCTGAACACCAGTTTTTTGTTGGCATTATCGTAGCACAAACAAGCATGGCCCATTTTATTATGCCAGCCGCCATCCATTTTGTCACCATCAGTTTTGTAGTAAATAGGCGTGTTGTTGTTCAGAGCGATTTCTTTTGTATTTCCGGCCTTACTGGTTCCTGCGTCGAAAAAGGCGCCGTTGATCCCATAGAAATATCCGCCTGCCAAAGTCTTTTCCTGCCGCAGACCGCCCATAACAATGTTCCAGGCTTCGGTTCGGATGATATGAAGATCGCAGCCATTATAGGTGCCCGTGACATAGGTGTAGTTTTGTGCCATTTTTGTTTTTCCTTTCTTTTTATAGATTTAACTTGCAAGTCAATCTATAAAGAGGAAAAACCGACCTGATTATTAAACTCAATCTAAAAAATATTTTTATCTACTTGTATTTTCTAACAGTAAATTGAGAAGTGATATCTCTAAATGAAGCTGTTTTCTGAAACAAAATATTATTACAACACAAAAAATGAACA
>CALWJQ010000076.1 GCA_944381055.1 uncultured Clostridia bacterium
CTGGAGAGCGGCTCCTTCGGCGTGCGGCCCAAAATTGCGCTGACCGACATGGGCAGCGAGCACGACGAGGAAAACGCCATGCAGGCCGCCGTGATGGCCGCGGCCAAGGGTGTCGATGTGTATTACATCGGCACGCTGGAGCACGAGGGCGTCACCACCGTTAAGGTGGCAAACGAGGACGAGGGCCACAAAAAGATGGAGCAGATGGTGGACGCGGGCGAGGTCGACGGCGCCGTCACCATGCACTTCCCGTTCCCCATCGGCGTGTCCACCGTGGGCCGCGCCGTGACGCCCGGCAAGGGCCGCGAGAGGTTCATCGCGACCACGACGGGCACCTCGAGCACCGACCGCATCGAGGGCATGATCAAAAACGCCGTGTACGGCGTCATCGCGGCCAAGGCGTGCGGCGTCAAGGAGCCGACGGTCGGCATCCTCAACGTCGACGGCGCGCGCCAGACCGAAGCGGCGCTCAAGCAGCTCATCGAGGGCGGCTATGACATGAAGCTGGCCGAGTCGGCCCGAGCCGACGGCGGCTGCGTCATGCGCGGCAACGACGTGCTGCAGGGCACGCCCGACGTCATGGTGTGCGACAGCCTGACGGGCAACGTGCTCATCAAAATGATGGCCTCGTACACGACGGGCGGCAGCTATGAGTCGAGCGGCTACGGCTACGGCCCGGGCATCGGCGAAGGCTACGAAAAGCTCATCCTCATCATCTCGCGCGCGTCGGGCGCTCCGCTCATTGCCGGCGCCATCGAATACGCCGCCCAGCTGGTGCGCGGCAAGGTGTTCGACATTGCCCGCGCGGAGTTTAAAAAGGCCAACGAAGCGGGACTTAAGAAAATCCTCGACGCCCGCAAGGCCGCGTCTCAGAAGCCGGCCGCCGAGGCTGAGGAAGTCAAGGCGCCCCCCAAAGAGGTTGTCACCGCGCAGATCCCCGGCATCGAGGTCATGGATCTCGATGACGCCGTGGCCGCGCTGTGGAAAGCGGGCATCTATGCCGAAAGCGGCATGGGCTGCACCGGCCCCATCGTTCTGATGAGCGAGGCCAACCGCGACAAGGCCGTGGAAATCCTGAAAAACGCCGGGTATATCAACTGATGCAAGCGCAGCGCGCACATCCCCCGCATGGCGGGGGTGTGTGCGCGTGTGCCGGACTGCGGAACGGATATGCGACCCAATAAGCCCGGCGTCCGCAGGCGCGGGCAAATCTCAAAGCAAAGGAGCCGGGGCGTAAAAGCTTCCCGGGAAGAGGATATGAACAGCTATAAAATTGTCAGAAAACAGCCTCTCAATCCTGAAATCACGCTGATGAGCATTGAGGCTCCGCTGATCGCAAACAAGGCCAAGGCGGGCCAGTTCATCATTCTGCGTGTGGATGAAAAGGGCGAACGCATTCCCCTGACGGTGGCCGCGACCGACAAAAACGAAGGCAGCGTCACCATTATTTATCAGAAGGTGGGCGCCAGCACGATGCAGCTGGACACGCTGAACGAGGGCGACTGCCTGCACGATTTTGTCGGCCCGCTGGGCACCCCGACCAAGATCGACGGCCTGAAGAAGGTCGCGGTGGTGGGCGGCGGCCTGGGCTGCGCCATTGCTTACCCCATCGCCAAGGCTCTGCACGAGCAGGGCTCTGAGGTCGACCTCATTGCGGGCTTCCGCAACAAGGATCTCATCATCCTTGAAGACATGATGAAAAACGCCTCGACCCGCCTGCACCTGTGCACCGACGACGGCTCGTTCGGCTTCCACGGCTTTGTCACCGACAAGCTGCGCGAGCTGATTGAGGCGGGCAACAAGTATGACGAAGTGTTTGCCATCGGGCCTCTGCCCATGATGAAGTTTGTGTGCAAGCTGACCAAGCAGTACGACATCAAGACGACGGTCAGCATGAACCCCATCATGGTCGACGGCACCGGCATGTGCGGCGGCTGCCGCGTGACGGTGGGCGGCGAAATGAAGTTTGCCTGCGTCGACGGCCCCGATTTTGACGGGCACCAGGTCGATTTTGACGAGGTCATTGCGCGCAATGCGTCCTACAAGGAGTTCGAGGCCCAACAGAAGGCCCATTTCTGCAATTTGAGGGGTGAGATCCATGGCTAATATGTCTCCGACAAAAGTCAAAATCAGCGAACAGGATCCCGCGGTCCGCAACCACAACTTTTTAGAGGTCTCGCTCGGCTATACCGCCGAAGAGGCCATGGAAGAGGCCGGCCGCTGCCTGGGCTGCAAAAACGAGCCGTGCCGCGGCGGCTGCCCGGTCGCCGTGTCCATTCCGCAGTTCATCGCCCAGGTCAGGGAAGGCAACTTTGCCGAAGCCTACCGGATTCTGTCGGGCGACAACGCCCTGCCTGCCGTTTGCGGCCGTGTCTGCCCGCAGGAAACGCAGTGCGAGAGCAAGTGTGTGCGCGGCATTAAGGGCGAACCGGTCGCCATCGGCCGCCTCGAACGCTTCGTCGCCGACTGGGCGCGTGAGAACGGCCTGAGCAACGAAGTCAAAATTGAAAAGAACGGCGACAAGGTCGCTGTTGTCGGTTCCGGCCCGGCCGGCCTGACCTGCGCCGGTGAGCTGGCCAAGATGGGCTATGACGTCACCATTTTTGAAGCCCTGCACACGGCGGGCGGCGTTCTGAGCTACGGCATCCCCGAGTTCCGTCTGCCCAAAGAAATCGTCCGCAAGGAAATTGAGGGCTTGCAGAAGATGGGCGGCGACGTCGAGACCAACATGGTCATCGGCAAGGTGCTGTCCATCGACGAGCTGTTTGAGCGCGGCTACAAGGCCGTCTTTGTCGGCTCGGGCGCCGGCCTGCCGCAGTTCATGAAGATTCCCGGCGAAGGCCTGTGCGGCGTTTACTCGGCCAACGAATACCTGACCCGCATCAACCTGATGAAAGCCTATGTCGAAGGCGCGCCGACGCCGCTGCTGCACAGCAAGAGCGTCGCCGTTGTCGGCGGCGGCAACGTCGCCATGGACGCCGCCCGCTGCGCTAAGCGCATGGGCGCCGACAAGGTTTATATCGTTTATCGCCGCGGCGAAGAAGAGCTGCCCGCCCGCAAGGAAGAAGTCCATCACGCGAAGGAAGAGGGCATTGTCTTCGAGTTCCTGACCGCGCCGCTGTCCATTGAAGGCGACGAAAAGGGCCGCGTCAATAAGATGAAGTGCATCCGCATGGAGCTGGGCGAACCCGACGCGTCGGGCCGCCGCCGCCCGGTCCCTGTCGAGGGCAGCGAATTTGACATGGAAGTCGATACGGTCATCATGGCCATCGGCACCTCGCCCAACCCGCTGATCCGTTCGACGACCCCGGGCCTCGAGGCCAACAAAAAGGGCTGCCTGGTGACCAAAGAAGACGCTTCGACCACCCGCGAGGGCATCTTCTGCGGCGGCGACGCCGCCACGGGCGCCGCGACCGTCATCCTGGCCATGGGCGCCGGTAAACATGCCGCCAAGTCGATCGACGAGTATATCAAATCCAAAAAATAACAGGCGCTGAAGCCTGTACTGAAGCGAGCCCCGCCGGGGCTCGCTTTGGCCGTTTTAACAGAAAGGGGACAAAACATGAAGTTTTCCGACATGCCGTACGAGCGCCCGAATATCGAGCAGAACAAGCAGAAAATCGAAAAGCTGACCGAAGCGCTTAAAAATGCCGAGAGCTTTGCCCAGGCCGACGAAGTCATGCAGGAAATGGATAAGCTGAACGACCACCTGCACACTATGCTGTCGCTGGCCAACGTCCGCCACAGCATCGATACGACCGACAAGTTTTACGACGCCGAAGCCGACTTTATCGACGAGAATATGCCCCTTTTGCAGGAAAGCCTGCAAAACTGGCGCAAAGCCCTGTATGAAAGCGCATTCCGTCCCGATTTTGAAAAGAAATACGGCGATTTGCTTTTCCGCAACATCGAGCTTGACCTCAAGTCGTTTTCGCCGGCCATCATTCCCGAAATGCAGCGTGAAAACGCCCTGTCGACCGAGTATCAGAAGCTGATCGCCTCGGCGCAGATCCCCTTTGAAGGCGGCGTTTATACGCTGTCGCAGCTGACGCCCTTTAAGATGAGCGCAGACGACCGCGTCCGCCGCGCGGCATGGGTGGCGGAAGGCGAGTTTTACATGCAGAACGCCGAAAAGCTCGACAGCCTGTACGACGAGCTGGTCAAGGTGCGCGACGCCATGGGCAAAAAGCTGGGCTACGACAACTTTGTCCCCCTGGGCTACTGCAATATGGGCCGCAACAGCTATGGCCGCGAAGAGGTTGCGCGCTTCCGCGAGGCGGTCGTCAAATACCTGGTTCCGGTCGGCGAAAAGCTGCAAAAGGAAAAGGCTGCGCGCCTGGGCTTTGAATATCCCCTCAATTACGCGGACAACGCATTGTCCTTCCGCGACGGCAACGCCACGCCGCAGGGCACGGCCGACGATATCCTGGCCCACGGCAAGACCTTTTATCAGGAGCTGTCGCCGCAGACGCATGAGTTCATTGACTTTATGTTTGAAAACGAGCTCTTTGACGTGCTGAGCAAGAAGGGCAAGGCAGGCGGAGGGTTCTGCACCAGCTTCCCCGACCACCGGTCGCCCTTTATCTTTGCCAACTTCAACGGCACCCAGGGCGACGTCGAGGTCATGACCCACGAGGCCGGCCACGCCTTTGCCGGGTACACGGCCCGGGACATTAAGCCGGCGGAATACCGTCATGCCACGCTGGACGCCTGCGAAATCCACTCGATGTCCATGGAGTTCTTTGCGTGGCCGTGGGCCGAGGGCTTCTTCGGCAAGGATACCCGGAAATTCTATTACAGCCATCTGGCAAACGCCATCACGT
>CALWJQ010000077.1 GCA_944381055.1 uncultured Clostridia bacterium
AGTGGTCGAGGTGTCGGTAACGACGCGCTCGGTGACCTCTGCCAGCCAGATCTTGTCGGCAAAGACCCAGTCGGGGTTCTTCTTATAGGTGATCGAAGCGCCCGGAATCCACTCTTTGATGGTGAAAGAGCCAGCCGACATATAAGTGTCAGCGCTGGTGCCGTACATGGTGGCGCTACGGTCCTCGTTCATGGCAGCTTCATAGGTCGGCTCGTGAACCATGGCCATCGAGGCGTTGAAGCACAGGTGGGTCATAATCTCATCAGCGGTAACCGGGGCGGCGGTCGTCAGCTCGACGGTGTAGTCGTCGATTTTCTTCAGGCCGACGTCTTCCCACTCACACTCGCCGGCGGTGTACTCGGCGCCGTTGAGGATGGTGATGGTGTTGCTGTTGAAGTAGGACGCACGGGTGTTGAGCAGCTTCGGGTCAATCAGCATCTTGTAGCTGTACATGACCGTGTCCGCATTCAGCGGGTCGCCGTTTTCCCAGGTCAGGCCTTCACGCAGGGGGATCTGCCACACCGTCTGGGTGTCGTCCATCTGCTGCGGGACTTCAGCCGCAAACTCGGGGAGGTAGGTGAACTTGTAATCGTCGCTGATGTACGAACGATACAGGTAAATGGCCAGCATGTCGGCGGCGTCGCTGTCGCGCGACATCGAGTACATGTGGCCGTTCAGGGTCGAGATGTCGGCGCTGACGGCCACGCGCAGCGTGCCTTCGCCTTCGGGCAGCGGGGTGTCGCTGCTGGTGTCCGGCTCATCAGGGGTCGTGGTGTCGCCGCCCTGATTGTTGTCTTCCACGGTCGACGGATCTGTCGGGGTCAGATCCGGCTCTTCACGCTGACAGCCGGCCAGCGTGCCCACGGCCAGCATCAGAACGAGCAAAAGCGCTAGGGTCCTTTTCATTGGGGTACATCTCCTTTTCTTCACGTTGCTGTGTATATTGTGAAAGACGGCCCCGAGACAGCCGTCCTATCACCAAATCAATCAGGGTTTGCATTTCCCGCAGATTTGCCGTATAATACCCTTTGTTAAACTTATGCTCTGACAAAGGAAGGTGTTCTGCATCAAAAGCCAAAGATTTCTCCTGCTCCTCGTTTGCAGCTTTCTGCCGTCCCTGGCTTTCTGCCTGATGTTTTTCGAGCGGAGCAGCGCCGTGCATCTGTTCAGCGACGTTTTCGCCATTGCCGGGCTGATGTGCATGATTTTCGGCCTGTGGCGCCTGACGCGCAAGCTCGGCCTTTACGACGGCCTCATTTACAGCTTTAAAAAGCTGCACGAGGTGGCCCATACCAAGGAGTACAACCCGCGCGAATCCAAAATCGGGGAACGGCACGAGTACGTCATGTCCCACCCCTATACCCGGAACTGGCGTGAACCCCTGGCTGCCTGCGGACTGTATTTTGCGATTTCACTAATTTTGGCGCTCATTGTTTGAGCACCTTGCACAAAGCCAATGGTTCAGCAGTCTTTTGTGCAAAGTATTCCGTATCGGCAAATTATTAGGTCTTGTTTCTGTTAATTTTACTATTCTATGACTTTTTTGTAAACCGAAAGATAGGAATGACTCTATTCTTGTTTGGAATATGTCATTGAGGAAGCTGCCGCATGGATGAAATCAAACTGAAATACTTTGCCAGCGTGGCGCGGCACCTGAGCTTTACAAAGGCCGCCGAAGACCTGCATGTCGTACAGTCGACCATCAGCAAGCAGATTTCCGCACTGGAAGCGGATTTGGGGGTCAAGCTGTTTAACCGCGACCACCAGCGCGTGACGCTGACCGCGGCAGGGGCCCGGCTGGCAAGCGACGTCGACGAATACCTCGAACAGTACCGGACGATCAACGAGCGCGTGCGCCGGCTTTACATCGAAATCGATCAGCGGCTGCAAATCGGGATGGGCCCGCTGGAATTTGCCGTTCTGGCGCCGCCGCTCAAACTGTTCGTCTCGCGCTGGCCCACGATCGAGGTCAGCTGCACCGTTTACACCTATCAGCGGCTGGTGCGCCATCTGCGCGCCGGCACAGTCGACATTGCCGTCGGCCCCGTGACGTGCGCTTCCGACGTCAGCGACGCGGCCTATCTTCCGCTCCGCCAGGAAAACTGGGTGGTCGCCGCGGCGCAGGATTCGCCGCTGTGGTCTTTGCCGCCCGAAAGCCAGTCCGTACTCGAAGGGCAGAATGTCATCACGCTGTTTGAAAACATGTTCGAGCCCGTAAAGCCTCACTGCATCAAAAACGACTTCCGGCAGGCGGCCTTTTCCCATTGCACCTATTTTGCCCCCATCATTACAATGGTGCGGGCCGGATGCGGCGTCAGCCTGCTGCCCGACAGCCTGTGCGAGAGCATTCCGCACGACGTGATCGTCCGGCCGGATCTGCTGCGCGTCCCGCTCAAACAGGACGTGGTCGCCAGTTACCGGCCCGATCTCTGCAATACGGCGGTTGAGCATTTCCTCGACTGCTGCCGCGAGATCTACGGGCAGTAAGAACATCAAGGACTTAAAAGAGGACGCCCGCGGGCGTCCTCTTCCCTCATCCATGCCGCGGTTATTGTCCAAGCCACTCGATAAACTCCTGCGTCGTCAGGGTAAACTCGACCGACACCGTGCTGTCCGGCACAATGACAAACTCGGTCAGCCCATACTCGCCGCCGTACAGCGACCAGTCGTAGGTATATCCCAGGCGTGTCCATGGCCAGGCGCTTTGGGTATAGGACCATTCGATATTTTCTTCAAACCACGCCAAGTACTCTTCGTCGGTCTGGCCGGAAAAATAGTTGTCCATCCGATCGTCCGCCACATCGGTGCTGTACGCAGGGCGCAGCAGATCCTGCGGGCGCGCCCACAGGGCGCTGACATGGGTATAGCCGCTGTCGCGCGGAAGCCCGATCAGCTGTTCCAGGCGCAGCGTAAGCGACGGTGCGTCCCGCCCCTCATCCTGATACCACGAACGGATCTCGCCGTCGGTAAAGGTCCACACCTCGCCGTCCTTCAGCACGGCGTCCTGTCCCGCGGGGTAGCTCTGCGGGTCATCGTGCCAGGTCAGCAGCAGCACACGGCCGTTGTCGTCCCACGTTGTCATGGGCGCTCCCGGAACCAGTGTAACCAACGGATAAACCTCGCCGGGTTCAGCCTCGACAGCGTCGGCCACCGCATTTTCATACAGTTCCTGCGTCACGTCGTCGAACAATGCCACTGCCATCACGGCCGCATCGCCGCGGCTGACCTCGCCGCCCGGTTCAAACCGGCCGTTGATGTCCCCCATGACGCCTTTCAGCGTGCAGTAAGACACCCCTTCATACGCCCACTGCGCCACCTGCGCCAGGTCGGCATAGTCCAGCTGAATGCTCCACGCGCCCTGCGGCCCCAGGCCGGCTTCCTGATAGGCGCGCAAAATGAATACCGCCGCTTCCTGGCGGGTCACCGTGCGTTCGGGCTCGAACCGGCCGCCGCCCACACCCGATGCAATGCCGCTTTGCGCAGCCCACGCAACATAGGGCGCGTACCAGCTGCCAGGCGCCACGTCCGCAAAATCCGGCTGGCCGTACTGCCCGGCCGGCGCGCCCAGCGCGCGCCCCAGAATGGTGACCATCATGGCGCGGCTGACCGGCTCATCAGGTTCAAAAAGCCCTTCGCCCGTCCCGTTCATCAGCCCGTATTGCTCGGCCTTTACGACGGCCTCGAAAAAGGCGTCGTCTTCAGCTACATCGGTATACGCCAGCGCCGGAACCGCACACAGGGCCGCGCACAGGCAAAAAACAACAAAAAAACCGGACAGGCTTTGTTTGTTCATAATTTCCTCCTTTTATCCGGCGGACAAGTCTGATATACTGTTATCAGCATACCATAAATCTGTAAAAAATAAAAGGCACTCTTTTTTTGCTGAAAGAGGAAAAAACTGTTGACAAATCAAAAATAGTAATATATACTAGAATCGTAAAGGAGATGCGATAACAGCTTATGAAAATCACGCGTGAAGCGGACTATGCTGTGCGCATTGTCTATGTTCTGATGCAGGAGCAGCGCGTCATGCCGGCCAGTGAAATTTCAGAGCGGACCGGCGTCACGCTCAGGTTCGCTCTGAAAATCCTGCGCAAACTGGCGGGCGCAGGGATTGTTGCTTCGCAAAAAGGCGCGGCGGGCGGTTACCGGCTGCTTTGCGATCCGGCTCAGCTTTCGCTGGCGCAGATCATTGAGTGTATCGACGGTCCTTTTGAGATCTCGCACTGCCTGCACGGCGGTTTTGACTGTACCCATGTACCAGATAAAGAGAGCTGCTGTTTCCGCCAGGTTTTCGACCAAGTCAGCACCAAGCTCCGTGCGGAGCTTGATCAGATTAAAATGACATCATTTAAAAACTAAGGAGGAACTACCCATGAAAAAGTTTGTGTGCAGCGTCTGCGGCTATGTGCACGAGGGCAACGAAGCCCCTGATTTCTGCCCCATCTGCAAGGCCCCGAAGGAAAAGTTTGTCGAGCAGTCGGCTGAAAAGACCTGGGCCGCCGAGCATGTCGTCGGCGTTGCGCAGGGCGCTCCCGAAGAGATTATGCAGGGCCTGCGCGAAAACTTCCAGGGCGAGTGCACCGAAGTCGGCATGTACCTGGCCATGGCCCGCGTCGCTCACCGTGAAGGCTACCCCGAAATCGGCCTGTACTGGGAAAAGGCCGCTTATGAAGAGGCCGAGCACGCCGCCAAGTTCGCCGAGCTGCTGGGCGAAGTCGTGACCGCTTCGACCAAAAAGAACCTCGAAATGCGCGTCGATGCAGAGAACGGCGCTACCGAAGGCAAGTTCCAGCTGGCCAAGAAGGCCAAAGAGCTCAACCTGGACGCCATTCACGACACCGTGCACGAGATGGCCCGCGACGAGGCCCGCCACGGCAAGGCTTTCGAGGGCCTGCTCAAACGCTACTTCAACAAATAAGATCCCACAGAGAAAACTCCCCCGGTACGCCGGGGGAGTTTTTTGTCCAGCCTTAAAGCGTACTCCATTATATTATAATGTGCGGATTAGCCCTGCGCCTGCCCCACAAAATCCACAGATTTTGTGGGGGCCCCTTTCATTTGATACTCGCTCGGCGAGATGAACTCGCCGGCTCGGTACGCGCCACCCGGCGCGTCCCACCTTCGGTGGGTTTTTCCCCACTCAACTCGCTTCGCTCGAGTTGAGCGGGGGCCCCATTTATTCAATTGCTTCGGGGCAAATAAATTGCCCCTGCGCGTACGCCGCCACCCGGCGGCGTCCCGGCGAAGCCGGGTCCCGGGGATGCCGCATGGATGTTGTCTATCGACGGCGCATATCACGGGGCCCTGCGCCGTTCCCCGCTGAAATCGCTGCGCTGGATTTCAGCGGGGACCCCTTTCATTTTATTGCTTCGGGGCAAATAAATTGCCCCTGCGCGTACGCCGCCACCCGGCGGCGTCCCGGCGAAGCCGGGTCCCGAGGATGCTTTTTCGCACCGGCGCGTCCCACAGGGCCCTGCGTCATCCTCGCGAAGCGAGCTTGATGCCCCAAGCACCAATCTGAAGCTGGAGATTGATTCAACGGTACAGTCGCCGCGCGGCTCAAGGCGCTTGCCGCCGTCTGCGCGGCATTGGTTACGCTATGGGCGTTTTTTGGTACTTTTTGTCGCTCGTGACAAAAAGTACCACCTTTCCCCGCCGCTGAAAGCGGCAAAAGCAAAAAAAGCCGGACGGCACAGCGCCGCCCGGCTTTTTTTATTTATTTGACAAAATCATACAGCCGCAGCATGGTGACAATGCTCTGCTCGCGGGTGTACGGATCAGCGGGCGCGAACCGGTTGCCCTCGACGCCGTTCATAATCCCCGAAGCCTGCACCTGCCCCACGGCCTC
>CALWJQ010000078.1 GCA_944381055.1 uncultured Clostridia bacterium
TATTCCCTGGATGACTTCGCCAGGCAGCTCGCCATCCATAACCGCCGCTCCAACAACTTCCCCATGAGACCCCTCGGCTGGCTTTCCCCCTCAGAGTTCACCGTCCAATATGTTTGACAAACCTACAATCTTGCGCAGCCGGTCCGGCGGCGGACTGCCAACCCGGCGGCGGGCTGCCCGGCTACCAGATTTCCGCATCCTGAAGCAGCGAGCCCGCGCGCTCCAGAATCCTGCCGCGGCTGCCGATATACTCAGTCGGGTATTTGGGGTTGGACAAGCGCCGGACGTTCCGTCCCGTACGGTCGCACAGCTTGGTCACGCCGCCGGCCCCCAACGCAATGACCGAACCCAGCTCTTCCATCATACAGACATTGTAAAACGACGCCGTATCCCCGCGGCAGAAACCGACGTTTTCCAGCCCGCCGGCAATGTACTTTTGACGGTACAGGTAATAAGGCCGGTAGCCATGCGCCTCCAGCAGTTCGTGGCAGCGATCGACGGTGGCGCGCTCAAGCACGCCGCGCGGGCCAAAGCGCAGCGGAGCGCCCTTTTTCAGAGCCAGACAGTGCAGCGTAACGTTTTCGGGCGCCAGCTCGATGACCTGACGCACACTTTCAAACAATCCGGCGTCATCATCGCCCGGCAGGCCGGCGATCAGATCCATATTGACGCAGAAGTCCCCTGCCTGCCGCGCCATACGGTACGCTTCGCGGATATTCGCAGCCGTGTGCAGCCGACCGACGCCGCGCAGGACATCGTCGCGCATGGTCTGCGGGTTGACGCTGACACGACCCACGCCCCAACGCGCACAGACTTCCAGCTTTTCCCGGGAAATGGTTTCGGGCCGGCCGGCCTCGACCGTGATTTCACGGCAGTCCGACAAGTTGAACGCCCCGTGCAGCGCGGACAGCAGTGCGTCAAGCTGTGCGGCTGACAGCGTCGTCGGCGTCCCGCCGCCGACATACAGGCTGCCGACCGTCCCGCCCGCCTGGCGGAGCGACCGTCCCGCGGCAGTGATTTCTTCGTGCAGCACCGCAAGATAGGGCTCGATCAGATGCCCGAACCGCGTCACGTCATTGCTGACAAATGAACAGTACCGGCACTTTGCCGGGCAAAACGGGATTCCGACGTAAAGCTGTACCTCTTTACATTTCAGACGTTCCAGGTATTGAATCGATTCAAAGGCGCATTGAGCCGCCATGAGGCTGCGCCGCGGCTCGACATCATACCGCTCATGCAGAAAGCCGCCGGCACGTTCCGGCGCCAGGCCATCCCGCAGCGCCAGACGGACCGGTTTGGCCGGCTTGACGCCGGTCATGGACCCCCACGCCGGTTTTTCGGGCAAGAATGGCAGAAGCGCCAGGTACGCCGACTGCTTGACCGCATAGGTCAGCGCACGCCGCCGCTCGATTGCATTTCCTGTATACGGCACACGGATTTCTGCCGCCTGCCGCACGCCGCCCCGGATCACATCGGTGCGGCACCGAACCTCGTCCGCGTCAAACTCCGCCTCGGACACCAGCAGATCGCCGTCTTTCCCGGGCATATGTTCTTCATCGGGGAGCAGGCTGATGAGGATTTCCTGTACGGCTGTGATGCGGTCGTGGTTTTTCAGGCAGTAATTCATTTGTTCATGGCTTCCCGCATATAGGGGTTGGCGCGGCGTTCGTAGTCAAGGGTCGTGGCGATGTCATGCCCCGGCAGCACCCGGTAATTGCCCGGCATTTCCGCAATGCGCTTTAAAGAGCGCAGCATGTCGTCATAGCTGCCGCCTTCCAGGTCACAGCGGCCGCAGCACTCGTGAAACAGCGTATCCCCGCTGAACATCACATCATCCATGACGAAAATGCACGAACCCAGCGAATGCCCCGGCGTGTTGTAAACGGTCAGCCCGGTCTGTCCCAACATGATGCGCTGCCCGTCTTCAAGATGCCCGTCCACATGCGGGCGCACATACTCTTCCCGGATATAGCCGGGCTTGCGCGCCATATCAGGCTCCAAAAAGAATTCATCGTTTTGGTGAATCCACAGCCGGGCGCCGGTCCGCTTCTGCAAGGCAGGCGCGGCCAGAACATGGTCGAAATGCCCGTGAGTCAGCAGGATCAACTCAAGTTTTCCGCCGATTTCTTCGAGCTTTGCCGTAATTTTTTCCGTCTGTGCGCCCGGATCGATAATCGCCAGCGCCCCGGTTGCCTCGTCCTTGACAATATAGCAGTTGGTATGCAGCATTCCGACCGTCAGGTGTTCGATCATTGCTTGCTTCCCCCTTGTTTGTTCAGCATCTGGTCGGTGTCCATGATCAAAGTAACCGGACCGTCGTTGACGTGGTCGATCTGCATGTCCGCCCCGAACACGCCGGTAATACAGGGAACCCCCAGCCGCAGGATTTCACTGATAAAAAAATCATACAGCGGCACGGCGGCATCGGGCTTGGCGGCATGGAAAAAATCGGGGCGCCTGCCGCGTGAACAATCGGCATACAATGTGAAATTAGACACGACCATCATGCTCCCGCCGACGTCGGCCAGGCTTTTGTTCATCTTTCCGTTTTCGTCCTCAAAAATGCGCAGTGCCGCACATTTTTCTGCCAGATAAGTTGCCTCGCGCCGGGTGTCCTGCCCCCCGATCCCCAGCAGCACCAAGAGTCCTTTTCCCATTTCCCCGCGGTTTTCGCCGTCGGCTGTCAGTGCCGCGCGCGAAACACGAACGACTACCGCTCTCATCGTGTTTCCTCCGTTTCATTGATATTCCGTCTGACGTCCACAACGCCGGCGCAGCGCCGGATGCGTCCCATCAGAAATTCCAGCTGATCACGGCCGGTGACCGATGCTGTGATATATAAGACCGTCTGCCCAGTCGCCGGGTCGTCGCGGGCGTTCATCTCGTTGACGTTGATTTTAGCATTGCTGAACACCGTAATGACGTCAGCCAGAATTCCGACGCGCGTCTGCGTGTAAATGCGCAGGCCTGTCTGATAATGATGCTTTTCGCTGTAATCCCATTCCGTATGAATCCAGCGGCCTGACTCGCCTTCTTTTTTCATCCCGCTGATGACGTTGGGGCAGTCGCGGCGGTGCACCGAAATGCCATACCCGCGCGTGATAAACCCGACGATGCTGTCACCCGGTATGGGGGTGCAGCACTTGGCGAACTTGACAAGACAGTTGTCCAGCCCCTCGACAATGACGCCGGTGTCACCGATGGCTTTGGGCTTTTGGACGGGTGCTTTGGCGCTTCCCTGCCGCTCGCGGTTGAGACGCGTCACCTCTTCCTTGACCTTGATGACGACGCGTGAGACCGTCACGCCGCCATAGCCGATAGCGGCGTACAAATCGTCCATCGCAGGGAAGTTCAGGCGCTTGAGCACGGCGGCGCTGACCTCTTCCTGCTGAAAGTCATCGTACAGCAACGCCGTGCGCAGCTCGCGCTCGAGGTCGGCTTTGCCGCGCTCGATATTTTCAGGCCGGCATTCTTTTTTAAACCACTGTTTAATTTTGTTGCGCGCCTCAGACGTCTTGACCATCTTCAGCCAATCGCGCTTGGGCCCGTTGGTCGTCTTGGACGTAATGATGTCGACGATCTCGCCGCTTTTGAGCACATAGTCGATGGGTACAATGCGGCCGTTGACCTTTGCCCCCACCATACGGTTGCCAACCGCCGAGTGGATGGCATAGGCAAAGTCGATCGGGTTGGCCCCCTGCGGCAGGTTGATGACGTTCCCTTTGGGGGTAAAGACGAAGACCTCGTCGGCAAACAGATCGACCTTGATGTTCTTGATAAAGTCCTCGGCGTCGGAATCCTGCTGCGATTCCAAAAGCTGCCGTACCCAGGCAAAGGCTTCTTCTTTTTGCTTGCCGGTCAGGCCGTCCTTATACTTCCAATGCGCGGCGATGCCATATTCTGCGCTCTGATCCATGTCTTCGGTGCGGATCTGCACTTCAAACGGGATGCCCTCGTGCCCGATGACGACGGTGTGCAGCGACTGATAGCCGTTCGGCTTGGGCGTGCTGATATAATCCTTGAACCGCCCGGGGACCGGGCGGTAAATGTCGTGGATAATGCCGAGCACGTTATAGCAGTCGGCCAGTTCCTGCACAATGACGCGCACTGCACAAATGTCGTAAATCTCGGAAAAGGTCAGGTTCTGGCCGTACATTTTTCGGTACAGGCTGTACACATGCTTGAGACGCGCCTTGATGCGGCATTTGATGCCCGCCTGCTCCATGCGCTGGACAATGGTGGCCTGCACGTTTTCCAAGAACTTGCTGTACGCCACATGGCGCTCATCCAGGTATTTTGTAATTTCGGCATATCCAACCGGATCGAGATACTTGAGCGACAGGTCCTCGAGTTCCCATTTAACGTTCTGCATCCCCAGGCGGTGGGCGAGGGGCGCGTAAATTTCCATGGTTTCGAGCGCCTTTTCGCGCTGTTTCTGCGGCGGAAGATACTGGAACGTTCGCGCATTGTGCAGGCGGTCGGCCAGCTTGATGATGATCACGCGGATGTCCTTAGCCATGGCAATGAACATCTTGCGCAAATCTTCCATCTGCTCTTCTTCTTTCGAGCTGTAAACGATTTTGCCCAGCTTTGTAACGCCCTCGACCAGCGCTGCAACCGATGCGCCGAACTCCTTTTCAATTTCCTGCGAAGTAGCCGGCGTGTCCTCGATGCAGTCGTGCAGCAGGCCGGCGACAATCGATTCAACATCTAGCCCCAGATCGTCCAGAATGACGGCCGTCTCGACCGGATGGACGATATAAGGTTCGCCGCTCCGGCGCCGCTGATCCCCATGCTTTTGCAGCGCATAGCGGAAAGCCTTTTCAATCATCCGGGCGTCTTCAGGGGAATGATGCGACTTTATCTTTTCAACTTTATCAAAAATCGATTGATCCAGTTCGTTAATGTCCATATATCCCGTCCTCCACCAGACAAAGTCCTTTTACCGGCGCAGCTGGACGCTCACCCCTGACGCAGCTCGCTCAGGCGGCGCAAAATCTGCGAGCCGTTGATGTCAGCCTTGCCCTGCCGCGGCAGGACGCGGACGGCCAGCTCGTCGCCCGCACGCTCGTATTCCACAATGGAAAACTCGGTAAACACATCAAGGCAGATGAGAAAGCGCCCCAGGTTCATGCCCGACCTCGCTTCATACCGCACCTTGCGGTACAGCGTTTGCGCCGGCGCGCACAGCATCCCGCCCTCAGCGTTGGCGCGCACATGGCGGAAAACCGCCACCAGATCGTCGCGCGTGGGGCTGAGCCATTCCGCCTGCTCGCGCGAAAGAGCTTCGCCGCCGCAGAACGCGCGGTAACAGCCGGCATACTCGCCGTCGCGCTCTTCTTCGCGTTCGGACCAGCGGACATCCTTGAGCACCAGCTGCACGTTTTCACGGTTTTTGTACCGGTTGATCTCCGCCGAAAACACAATGTCCAGCAAATCCCCCTGCACAAAGGCGCAGGTCCGCGCCCCCATGCCAAAGGCAAACGCATAAAAATTATATCCATCTTTGGACAGCAGCATTTTGACATGCCGGTCGCGGCTGATGGGCGTCAGCTCCTCAAGCGCGACGCCCTGCATGACAAAGCAGGGCTGCGCATTGCCCATGCCGAAGGGTTCGAGCACCGACAGCCCCGACACCTCGGCGCGCGTCAGCTCGCACGGCTGTACCCGGCAGTCGACAGATACGCACGGCACGACATCGCGCCCCGCCCCCATCTGCCCGGCCAGCTCTTCCATTTTATTCCGCAGCTGTTCCAGGCGGTCGCGGCGGATCGACAATCCGACCGCCAGCTCGTGCCCTCCGTATTTATCCAGCAGATCGGCGCACTGCTCCAGGGCGCCGTACAGGTTAAACCCTTTGATGCTGCGCCCGGACCCTTTGCCGCAGTCCCCGGACATCGAAATCAGGATACAGGGCACGCCGTACCGGTCTGCCAGGCGCGAGGCGACGATGCCGATGACGCCGTTGTGCCAGTCGTCGCCCCACAGCACCAGCGCCTTTTTCTGGTGCCGCCGCGGCTCTTGTTCGAGCCATGTGACGATTTCCTGATAAATGCGGTTTTCTTCTTCCTGGCGGGTACGGTTCAAATCGCACAGTTTCTGCGCCAGTTCTGATGCCTCGTCAAATGAATCGGTCAGGAACATGCGCGCCGCCAGCGCGGCGCCGCCCATCCGTCCGGCCGCATTGATGCGCGGCGCCATGACAAAGCTGACGGTATTGGACGTCACCGGTTTGCTGTCCAGCCCCAGCGTCGTGACCAGCGCCCGCAGGCCCGGGTTCTGGGTGTGTTCCAGAATGTGAAGCCCCTGTGTGACGATACAGCGGTTTTCGCCCACCAAAGGCATGACATCGGCGATGGTTCCCACCGCTACAATATCTCCGTACTCCTGCAAAAGCTCAGCAACCGGACGCTGCGACTCCAGGGCGCAGATCAGCTTAAACGCCACGCCGACGCCGGCCAGCTCACGGAATGGGTAATCGCTGTCCGGGCGGCGCGGGTTGACAACGGCGTATGCCTGCGGCAGGATATCCTTGCACTCGTGATGATCCGTAATGATAAGCCGCAGGCCAATCCCGGCAGCGAACTCAGCCTCTTCAATGGCAGTAATTCCCGAATCAACGGTGACAAGCAGGCGGCAGCCGTCTTCATACAACTGGCCGACAGCCGCCGTGTTCAGGCCGTACCCCTCGCCCAGACGGTCGGGAATGTAATAAACGCAGTCCGCCCCGCGCGAACGCAGGTAACGGATTAAAATACAGGTCGCCGTCACGCCGTCGACGTCGTAGTCACCGTAAACGGCGATCTTGTCGCCTGCGGCAATGGCGCGTTCAATCTCTTCAACCGCTTTGTCCATGTCTTTGAGCAGGAACGGGTCATGGATACAGCGCTCTGAACTGCTGTCGAGAAAATCCCGCGCCTGCGCGGGGCTTCCCAGGCCGCGCGCAGCCAGCACCCGCGACGCCAGCCGCGGCAGGGCAAGCTCGCGCTGAAGCGCCTCTGCTTCGCGCGGCGCGTCGTCTGCGATAATCCATTTTTTCTTTTTCATGATCTTCTCCGGTTTTATTTTCATTAGAAATATTATAGCAAATCGGCGCGCCATATACAAGTGACCCTTCCGAAAAACCCGTGGAAACAGAAAAAAAGTCTCCGTTTTTCACAAAAACGGAGACTTTTCTGCGCATTACTTTAGAGCGTCGGTCCTACCTCGGGCGGGATGGGGCAGTGGTACACACCGCCTGTTTTGGCATTCAGCTCGCGCTTCGCCTGCGCCAGTGTTTCGGGCTGATCCAGCAGCTCAGCCGCTGCCAGCGCCATAACCTTTGCCGCCGTCATCGTTCCCTTTTCCGCCAGCGGCGAGTTGGACTGTGCCGTCAGCTGCCACGAATGTCCCGGCGTGCCCAGCGCGCAGGTGGCGATGTTCAGCTGTGAAGTGGGCGCGCAGTAGCTGGCGTCCCCCACATCAGTCGAGCCGCCCATACATTTGTCGAGCGGGAAGTACGGCAGTACGCTGCGATGCAGGGTTTCGCTCTCAGGAATAAGCGCCGAATCTCCACCCATCGCGGCGATGTCCTTTCCGACGCTTTCGATGTCCTCCTGCGAGAAAGTGGCGCGGAAGCGCGCGGCCAATTTTTCGTCCTGTTCATCGAACGGCGGGGCGCCGATTTCCTCAAACGCTTTCTGGCACACTGCGTCCAGCGTGCGGTTGGGCAGAAAGTCGCACAGCGCCTCATGGAACTGCACCTCGAGCTCGGTCTCGGTCATCAGCGCCGCGCCCTGCGCCACCTTTTTAACCCGTTCGTACAGCGCCTGCGCTTCCTCAATTTTGGGCGAGCGGATAAAATAATGCACGCAGGCGTAATCCTGCACAACGTTAGGCGCAATGCCGCCGGCGTTGTTGTAAGCGTAGTGGACCCGCGCCTCGCTGGGCATGTGTTCGCGCATATAGTTGACGCCGACGCTCATCAGCTCGCAGGCGTCCAGCGCACTGCGGCCCAGGTGCGGCGTCGCCGCCGCATGTGCCGTGCGCCCGTGAAAGATGAAAAAGGCGCTGATATTGGCCAAACTGCCTGTGCCGACAACGTGGTTGTTGTCGCTTGGATGCCAGGTCAGGCAGGCGTCCAAATCGCTGAAAAGCCCGTCGCGCGCCATAAATACCTTGCCGCTGCCATACTCTTCGCCCGGGCAGCCATAAAAGCGCACCGTTCCGCTCTTGCCGGTCTCTTTTAAGTAGTCGCGCAGAATAAACGCCGCGCCCAGCGCGCCGGCGCCCAGGTTGTTGTGCCCGCAGCCCTGGCCGTAAGCGCCGGGAACCAGCTCGCAGTGTTCGGGGCAGGCGGCCTTTTGCGAAAGGCCGGGCAGCGCATCGAACTCTCCCAAAAAGCCAATGACCGGCCTGCCGCTGCCCCATGTGCCAATCACAGCGGTCAGAATGCCCGAAACCCCTGTTTCAACGGCAAAGCCGTTGTCCCGCAGCACCTGTGCATAGCAGTCGGCCGATTTGTACTCTTTCATGCCGGGCTCGGCAAACTCCCAGATGCGTGCGCTGACATCCAGAATCGTTTTTTCATGCCGGGCAGCCAGATTCTCTACCTGTTGCTTCTTGCTCATCATGACACCTCCTGAAAATTGGAAAAGCCCGGGAAGTCCCCGGGCTTTTGCGTAATTTTATTTGCCGGACATTTTTGCGACTTCGCTCGCAAAGTCATCCTCGGCCTTCTCGATGCCTTCGCCGGTGGCAAAACGGGTAAAGGCCTTGACCTTGACCTTGCCGCCAAGGCTGGAAGCGACCTCGGCGATGTGCTTTTCAACCGACTTTTTGTTCTCTTTGACAAAGGCCTGCTGCAACAGGCAGTTTTCCTCGTAGTACTTGCCGATGCGGCCCTGAACCATCTTTTCGATGATGTTGTCCGGCTTGCCGGCGTTCTTCGGGTCTTCCTTGGCCTGGATCATCAGGATTTCCTTTTCCTTGTCCAGCGTGGACTGCTCAACGTCCGACTTGTCCAGATAAGTCGGGTTCATCGCGCAGATCTGCATGGCAATGTCCTTGCCCAGTTCGACGACCGCGGCGGGGTCGATGCCTTCGACTTCCAGATTGACCAGCACGCCGACCTTGCCGCCCATATGGATATACGGCACGTTGACGCCGTCTGCATAACGCACAAAACGACGGATCTGGATATTTTCACCGATGGACAGAACCTTGTCAGCCGTGACTTCGGCGACAGTACGGTCGGTGCCGGGGTATTTGCAGGCCTTGAGCGCTTCGACGTCAGCCGGGTTTTCGCTGGCCACGACAGAGGCAAGCTGCCTGACAAAATCCTGGAACACTTCGTTTTTGGCGACAAAGTCGGTCTGGGAATTGACCTCAATAACGACGCCGACGCCGTTGTCAGCCTTGATGGCATAGGACACGCCCTCGGCCGCGACCTTGCCGGCCTTTTTGGTCTGGGCGGCAAGGCCTTTCTCACGCAGCCACTCGATGGCGCGGTCGAAATCGCCGTCAGCCTCGGTCAGCGCCTTTTTGCAGTCCATCATACCGACACCGGTCATCTCGCGGAGCTTTTGCACATCTTTTGCCGTGAATGCCATTCTTATTTCCTCCAGTATTTCATGTGTTTCCTGAAAAAGGGGCCGGGCCAGCGCCCGACCCCATCCGTTGCAGCAGATTTATTCCGCCGTAATCTCTTCGGCGACCTTGGACGAACGCTTTGCAGGAGCGCGCGGCGTCGTGTCGACCGGGGTTTCGGCAGGCTTTTCCTCGGCGACAGCCGTGTCGGTGACGTCGAGCTGCTCGCCCTGGCGGCCCTCGATGACGGCGTTGGCCATGGCCGACGCAATCAGTTTGATAGCGCGGATGGCGTCGTCGTTGCCGGGGATGACATAATCGACCTCGTCAGGGTCGCAATTGGTATCGACAATGGCGATGACCGGAATGCCCAGCTTGCGGGCTTCGGCCAGCGCGTTCTTTTCCTTGCGCAGATCGACGACGAACAGAGCCGACGGGAGCTTGCGCATGTCTTTGACGCCGCCCAGGTATTTTTCCAGCTTTTCGATTTCGAGCTTGAGCTTGATGACCTCTTTCTTGGGCAGCAGGTCAAACGTGCCGTCCTCGCTCATTTTGTTGAGCTGGGCCAGGCGCTCGACGCGCTTGCGCATGGTCTTGAAGTTGGTCAGCATACCGCCCAGCCAGCGGGCGTTGACATAGAACATGCCGGCGCGCTCCGCCTCTTCCTTCACGGCGTCCTGGGCCTGCTTTTTGGTGCCGACGAACAGAATCGATCCGCCTTCGGCCGCGATGTCGCGGGCAAAGAAATAGGCCTCTTCCAGCTTCTTGACCGTCTTCTGCAGGTCGATGATATAGATGCCGTTTCTCTCCATGAAGATGTACTGCGCCATCTTGGGGTTCCATCTTCTTGTCTGGTGGCCGAAATGCACGCCGGCTTCCAGAAGCTGCTTCATTGAAATGACTGCCATTTGTTTTCCTCCTTCGGTTTTACCCTCCACCGTTTCATCCGTGCAGAGGCCCTGCGGGCACCGGCTGCAGCGATCAACGGTGTGTGTATTCGGTGTCCCGGCGCGGCTCCCGATATCAAAAACGGGCATCTTCCCCGCTGCCGGCATTATCTTGTATAGGATACCACAAAATTACAGGTTTTGCAAGGGGTTGCCCGCAAAACTTTCGCCGGATTTTTTCCGGCGGCCCGCCGTCTTACGAGAATACGCTGCGCCGGCCCCGGCTCTGGCGGCTGTACCCCGCGCTGTGCCGGACCAGGATGATGTCTTCACCGATTTTTTCAATGCTCTCCCACGGGATGACATAGTCGTCTTCCCGGCCGAACAGCCCGAAAAACCGCAGCCTGCCGGGAATGATCAGCGCCGTTACCCGACCGCTTTCCAGGTCGATATCAACGTCGCCCACATACCCGAGCCGCGCCCCGTCGTGCAGGTTGATGACTTCTTTATACCCCATGTCGAACACGCGGCAGCTTTTTTCCTGCATAAAAACGCCCCCGCCATTATTGTATGGCGGGGAGCGCAGGTGTTATGCGGGTTATTTGCCGGAACCGGCCACATAGTCGGCAATGGGCTTGGCTCGCGTCAGCGCGAAGCACACGACGACCGACAGCACGATGTTGATGGCCATATACGAGCCATTGTACAGCAGCGAGTAAAACGCGGGCGTCGTCATGGTCAGGCCGAAGAAAGTCTCGGGCATATATGTGGCGTAAATGGTGACGCCGCTGATGTAGTGAACGACAAAGCGCCCGAAGCCGCCCAGCAGGCTGCCCCAGACGATACCCAGCTTTTTGCCCTTGAAGACGCCGGCCAGGCCGAGCATCATAAAGGCGCCGACATAGTCCAGAATAATGGACTGCCAGTTAGCGGCAAAGCCGCCGAACATCCACTGCAAAACGCCCAGGACCAGACCGGCGCCCAGGCCCCAGCCGCAGCCCCAGCGGACGGCGTACAGCACAATGGGGACCATGGACAGTTCGACCGAGCCGCCCTGCAGCCACGCAAACTCGACCTTAGCCAGGCTGAGCGCCGCCGCCAGGGCGACCATGACGGCGCCTTCGACAATGGCGCGGGTCCGTGTGCTTCTGCTTGATTTGTTCTGTGTCATCTCTGATTCCTCCCGTTTTCAGGGCCTTACCGCCGCCGAAAACAAAACGCCGCGCTGCAAAACAGCACGGCGAAAGACGCGATTTCGGTGACTTCCTACGCCGGCATTATCCGGATCAGGTGTAAGGGATTGAGCGGCCATACGCTCGATCTCAGCCGGCTTGCGCCAGCACCCCTGCATTCAGTTTTCGGATGTATCATATCCCATTTTACACAGTTTGTCAAGAGATCTGCCGGACAGGGCAGCTTTTTGTCCGCCAGCCAGATTTTTCAGCCGGAAAGGGCTGTTCACCGGGTGCAGGATCTGTTATAATTATGCTGGCGGTATTTGCGGCCGCCGATTCCCGCCGGGCACACAGCCCCGGCCTGAACAGAAAGGATCGCATGACTATGTTTTTTGACACGCAGGTTCAGGAACTGAAATATAAAGCGCTGAAAGAAGTCGCCCGTCTGGCCTGGCAGGACGGCCTGGCAAAGGGCCTGCTCGGCGCGTCGGCCCGCATCGTCCCCGGCCCGCAGCCGACCATGCGCTGCTGCATCTACAAAGAGCGCGCCATTATGGACGAACGGCTGCGCCTGGCCATGGGCGGCAGCGACGATAACCCAAACGTCATCGAGGTCATCAACATCGCCTGCGACGAATGTCCGGTCGCCGGCATCCGCGTGACCGAATCCTGCCGCGGCTGCATTGCGCACCGCTGCATGAACACCTGCCCCAAACACGCCATCACCGTTGTCAACCACCGCGCCCATATCGACCAGAGCAAATGCATCGAGTGCGGGCGCTGCGTCGGCGTCTGCCCTTACAGCGCCATCGTCAAATCCTCGCGCCCCTGCGAAAACGCCTGCAAGGTCGGCGCCATCCACATGGGCGAAAACAAAAAAGCCACTATTGACAACGACAAGTGCATCGCCTGCGGCGCCTGCGTCTACCAGTGCCCGTTCGGCGCCATTGCCGACAAGTCCTATATTCTGGACTGCATCCGGCTGATCCGGGAGTCAGAAGGCAACGTCCGTTACCCGGTATTTGCCATTGTCGCGCCTTCAATATCCAGCCAGTTCCAGGGCGTCACGGTCGAACAGGTGGCAGCCGGACTCAAGGCGCTGGGTTTTTTCAGCGTGGTCGAAGTGGCGCTGGGCGCCGACATGGTCGCCTGGAAAGAAGCCGCAGAGCTCGCCGAGAAAAAATTCCTCACCAGCTCGTGCTGTCCCGCCTTTGTCCAGTATATCCGCAAAAACTTTCCCGATATGGCGCAGCACATTTCACACAACCTGTCGCCCATGGCCGAAATCGCCCGGCACATCAAACACAGCCACCCCACGGCAAAAGTGGTGTTCATTGGGCCCTGTACGGCCAAAAAAGCCGAACGGCAGCTGGAAACGGTCTGTGAACTGATCGACTGCGTCATCACGTTTGAAGAGCTGCAGGCGCTGTTTGACAGCCGCGGAATTGACCTGCCGGCGCTCGAAGGCGAACCGCTCAACAACGCGTCCTATTTTGGCCGTGTGTTCGCGCGCAGCGGCGGCCTTGCCGTCGCCGTCGAAGAAGCGCTCAAAGAGCAGGGCGTCCCGCCCGAACAGTTCCAGCTGAGCGCCGTTTCGTGCAACGGCATCAGCGAATGCAAAGCGGCCCTGCTGCGGGCCGGAAAAAACATGCTGCCCAACAACTTTATCGAAGGCATGGCCTGCGAAAACGGCTGCATCGGCGGGGCCGGGTGCATCACCCACGGCCCCAAAAGCAAA
This sequence comes from uncultured Clostridia bacterium, assembly GCA_944381055.1. Classification (GTDB taxonomy): domain Bacteria; phylum Bacillota; class Clostridia; order Oscillospirales; family Butyricicoccaceae; genus Ventrousia. The sequence continues at coordinate 13,368 of CALWJQ010000078.1, forward strand.
GCCGACGTCGACCGCTACGGCCATCAGGCCGCCGAAAAGACCATTCGCGACGCTATCGGAATCCTGCGCATCTGACCGTCAGTTTTTATTGGTGTTGTTTTGCTGCGCCAGCAGGCTGGCATACTGCTTGTCCGCCAGCTCGCGCGCGGCGTTGTGCCCCATTTTCTTGTTGCGGTTGTTCATGGCGGCGACCTCGATAATGACGGCCAGATTGCGCCCCGGGCGTACCGGCACAACGAGCGACGGCACCCGGATCCCCAGAATATCGGTCATTTTGTCGTCGATGCCCATGCGGTCATAGGGCTTGCCCTCCTGCCACTGTTCAAGGTGGATGATGAGGTCGATTTTTTCCGTCGGCTTGACCGAGCCCATGCCGAAAATGCGGCGCACGTCGATGATGCCGATGCCGCGCAGCTCGACGAAATAGCGGATCATTTCAGGCGCCGAGCCGACCAGCGTCTTGACCGACACCCTTTTGATGTCGACGGCATCGTCCGCGATAAGCCGGTGCCCGCGCTTGACCAGCTCGATGGCCGTTTCGCTTTTGCCCACGCCGCTGTCCCCCAACAGCAAAATGCCCTCGCCGTAGACCTCGACGAGCACGCCGTGGATGGTGATGCGGGGGCCCAGATGGACGTTGAGCGAAGCGGCGAGGGCCGCGACAAAGGCCGGCGTCTCTTCCTGCGTGCGGCAGACCGTTACGCCGTATTTTCGCGCCGCTTCCATGCATTCGGGGTACGGCTGAAGTCCCCGTGCGTAGATCAGGATGGGGATGGGCTCGCTCAAAAGCCGCTCAAAGCTTTCCTGCCGCCGCTCGGGCGAAAGCCCGCCCAGGTATGTGTATTCGACGTTGCCCAGCACCTGGATGACATCGCTGTCAAAGCACTCGTAAAACCCGGCCAACGGCAGCGCAGGGCGGTTGACCTCGGTGCTTGAAATGTCCTTTTCCAGATACCCTTCCGGCCCGTACAGCACTTCAAGCCCGAACTCGGAGATGATCTGGTGCGCTTTTACCGAATATTTTTCCATATTGTCCTCCCCTGCGCTTTTGCGCTGGTGTTTTGCCGGTTGTGACAGGAACGATTATAGCACATTCTGCGCAGGATGCACAATGTTTTTTCCGCCGGCGAAAAAAGCCGATGTTTTTTTGCCTTTTCTCTTGCAATCTTTTACAGAATGTGCTATTATAACTGTTGTCGCTTTATAGCTTGTGTTGAAGGAGGTGCAGAAAATGGCCAAGTGTGAAGTTTGCGGCAAGGGTGTTACCTTTGGTATTCGGGTATCCCACTCACACAGAAGGAGCAACAGAGCCTGGAAGCCCAACGTCAAACGCGTCAAGGTGGTTTTGAACGGCAAGCCGACTCACATGAATGTCTGTACCCGCTGCCTGCGTTCCGGCAAAGTGGAACGCGCCCTGTAAGCTTTTAATCTCTGTATTGTGCCCGGCGGCTGATGCCCGCCGGGCACATTGTTTTTTCCCCTCTTGCGGGCGCGCCCCGATTATGTTAAGATGAGTAAAAAGACAGTAAAAATCCTGACAGGGAGTGGTATTTTTGGCGCGGTCACAGGCCTTGGAACCCGGCCTGCGGAAAAAGGTCAACAGCGATATTTTCCGTATGGTTCTGCCCGTCATTACCGAAAACATTCTGCAAATGTCCGCTGGGCTCATTACATCCGCCATGATCGGCCGCCTGATGGCCGACGATATTTCTGCCCAGGGCATCAGCCTGCGCGTCTACAACACTTGCTGGGCCCTGTTCAAGGGCATCGGCATCGGCGCCACGGTCATCGCCGCGCTGCGCTTCGGCCAGCGCCGGTTCGGCGACTGCCGCCGCACCATCGAACAGACCTACCTGACGCTGGTTCCCTTTGCCCTGCTGTGCCTGGCTGTCATCCTTGCCGTTCCCGGCCCTATTGTCGGGTTCCTGTCCGACGAGCCGGCGCTTTTCGAATCTGCCATTTCCTATCTGCGCATCGCCATCTGGGCGCTTCCCTTTGCGGCCGTCACGGTCTGCAACACCGCGGCGTTTAACGGGCACGGCAATACCAAAACGCCGATGTACATCGCCCTGCTGCTCAACGCCGTCAACATCGTCGCCGGCTTTGTCCTGATTTTCGGCATCGGCCCTTACGAGGGCATGGGCCTGATGGGCGCCGCCATTGCGACCGTTGTTTCGCAGGCCGTGGGCGCTTTTACCGGGCTGCTGCTGCTGTACCGCCGCGGCGGCTATTTTGCCGACGAAGGGCACGGCAAGCCGTTTTTCAGCTTTGACTTTGACTGTATCCGCGAAGTCTACCGCACCGGTATTCCCGCCGCCTGCGAAAACGTATTCTGGCAGCTGGCTGCCATGCTTTTGAGCAAAATCATCCTGCTGTACGGCAGCACCCATTTCGCCGCCTATCAGCTGGGCCTGCAGGCCGAAACAATCTGCGAAATGCCGGGCATCGGCTTTACGACGGCTGCGATGACGCTTTCCGCCCGCGCCATCGGGCAGCGCGACGACACAATGTTCCGCGCGTACTATTCCCAGATGCACCGCTTTTCGATTTTTACCGGCCTTTTCACCTCGCTCGTGCTCTTCCTCTTCCCCAGCCTTTTCATGCAGTTTTTGACCGACAAGCCGGACATCCAGCAGCTCGGCTCAACCTATGTGTTCATTATGAGCCTGGCCCAGGTCCCGCAGGATCTCAACAAGGTCTACAACGGCTTCATGCGATCGGCAGGGTACCGGCGGACGCCCATGGCGATTTCCTTTGTCGGCATCTGGCTTGTGCGCGTGCCCCTGGCTTTTCTTTTCGGATGGATACTGCATCTGGACATCATTTTCATCTGGTTTGCCATTGTGATGGATCAGGTGTCAAGGCTGACCATCAGTATGCTGGTCTTTTACCGGAAAAAAGTCATCAACACCGTCTCCGTCATGCAGCAGGAGTAACGTCAAAGAGCCCGTGCGTCTTGCCGCGCACAGGCTCTTTTCTTTCTATCACAGCGGCTCGAGCAGGCCCGGAAGCTGGTCGAAGGAATCGATCGCCCCGTCGAAATCGTCTGCCTTGCCAAACCCGTACCGCGCGTAAATAAACGGGACGCCCGCCTGCCGCGCCGACTGCCCGTCCAGCGCCGTGTCTCCCACATAAACCGGGGCGCGCAGGCCGTTTCGTCTGGCGACAATTTCGATGTTGCCTGCCTTAGGCTGTCCGGTCCGATCGGGGTTTTCAAAATCACAGAACCAGCGCTCAAGGCGGTGCGCTTTGAGAAAACATTCAATGTACCCTGCCTGGCAGTTGCTGACAATGAACAGCGAGTAGTGTTCGTGCAGCGCGCGCAGCGTCTCTTCCAGGCGCGGGTACAGCGCGCCGCCGGTCTTTTCCAGCAGCTCCAGCTCGTCGTGATTAAGCTGCTGCAGAATGGCCTGCCGCATTTCGGGCGGCTGATCCGGAAACAGCTTTCGCGCAATGTCCGGCAGCAGCATCCCCATACATTCCAGCACTTCCTGCCGCGTAATTTCATTCCGCGCACCAGGGCAGTTTTTCCGCATGGCCATGTTCCACGCGGCCGTCACGCCCTCGGTCGAGTCCCACAGCGTGCCGTCCAGATCAAAAAGTATGCCGTCCGCTTTCATGTTCATCCCTCCGACAATATTGTACACGATTCCCGGCCCAACTACAACCGAAATCGCATCTTTCCCAGATACAAATGCTTTTTTGACGGACGTTTTTTGCCCGATTTGCAATTTGAGCCGTTTTTTGCTACACTAAAAAGTACGAGGTGATCTGCTCATGGCTGTATCTTCCATTCCCCGGCAGACCCTGATGCGGCTGCCGGTTTATCTTGCTTACCTCAGGGGGCTGGGCGCGCAGGCCCCTGTCCATATTTCTTCGGCATCGATCGCCGCCGCACTCAATCTGGGGCCTGTCCAGGTGCGCAAGGATCTGGCCTGCCTTCCCTGTACCGGCCGCCCCAAAACCGGCTATGTGACGGCAGAGCTGGTACACGCCCTCGAACATTTTCTGGGCTACGACGACACCGCCAACGCCATTGTTGTCGGCGCGGGCAAGCTGGGCCGCTCCCTGATGAGTTACAGCGGTTTTGCCCGCTACGGCCTCAATATCCTCGCCGCCTTTGATTCCGACCCCGCGCTCGCCGGGACGCAGTATGACGGCAAGCCCATTTTGTCCATGGACCGGCTGGTCGACCTGTGCGGCAGGCTGGGCGTTCACCTCGGCATCATCACCGTTCCTGCCGAAGCGGCGCAGCCGGTGTGCGACCTGATGGTGCGCGGCGGGATTCTGGCCATTTGGAACTTTGCCCCCACCCGCCTGACGGCGCCTGAAGACGTTCTGATCCACAACGAAAATATGGCTTCTTCCCTGGCTGTGCTGTCCCGCCACCTGGCGGAACGGTTTAAATTATGAGACAGAAAAAGGCCGCCCGCGGGCGGCCTTTTTCTGTCATTTTCGCTGGCTGAGCGCAGCGTTGCTGTACAATGGGTCGCGGGTGACTTCCCGCCCGAACCAGTCAGGGGGCTCAAACGCCATGGCCTGCTGTTCACTTTCAAATTCGACCTCGGCGACAACGAGGGGCGCCAGATCGCCTGTGAACACATCGAGCTCAATCACCCGGCCGGCATAGGGAATCAGATAGCGCGTCTTCCGGATCACGCGTCCGTCAGCCTTTGCCAGCAGGTGCCGGTACGAACGCTCACTGAGCAAAAGCTCAAATTCCTCGCGCCGGAACAGCCCTGCCCCCTTGCATGTCAGGATATACCGGCCGCCGGCGCGGCGCACCCGCACCACCGGATCGGTACACAGATAGGCCTGCTCAATGTGCCGGGCTTCACAGGTTTCCAGCCCGCCCGGCAGCCGTTCGACAAGAAACTTCCGCTCGATCTCAACCATATTACGCCTGACGGATCAGCTCGCGCAGCAGGCGCGGCACATTTTCCTCGACGTCGGGCATAAAAACCCGCTCCGCCATCTGGTGCACGTTTTTGGCGGCCGGCCCAATCAGCTGCGTCGGGATGTTCAGCCGGGACAGCGCCGCAAAGTCGATGTCAAACAATTCCTTGGACACCGCCATGTTTTCCATTACCTGTACCGCCGATTCCGGGTTCATGCACGACATAAAACTGGTGTCGTTCATGCCCTGCGAATAGGGAATAATGCGCAGCGTCATGCCCTCGTCCCTGACGGCCTGCGCCGTGCGTTCCAGCATGGGGGCAATGTCACGGCTGAGCCTGCGGTTGGTCACGGCGGGGTAATACGGCGGGACGACGCCGATGACAACGGTGGGCTGCGGGAAGTGGGCCAGATCCATCAGCGCGCGGATGTAGTGGATCCCTGCTTTCTGCATGTTCATCGTACCCGAGCGCACCTGCGCATCGAGATCCTTCCGCACGGCGGCTTCCGCCGCCTCGTACCCGGGCTGTTTTTGCAGGCGTTCTTTCAGCTCTTCGAGCAGCATGACCTCGGGATGGTATTCGACGCGGAAGCCTGCGTACAGCTGCCCGGCGCTCTGCATCTGATCAAACACCGCATTATAGCGCGCCACGACGTCGGCGCACGCCTGCTCGCACACCCGGCGCAGCTTGTTGACCTGTTCCATGGGGTCGGTCGCGCCGTAAAACGTCATGTTGAACCCGGCGGCGCTGTATTCCGGCGTCGACACGTCGTAGTCCTTTTTCATGTCAAAAAAGATCTGGGTGGCCGGCGGCTGGTTGCATACCCCCAAATCGCTCGAAAGGAAATCGGTCGACAGATCGACCCGGCGGATGATTTCGGCGAGAATCAGCGCCGAGTTCAGGCCATTCATGACATAAGCCGAATGGGCCAGGCGGCCTTTGACCACGGCGACCGGCAGCAGCTTGCCCGACGCGCCGTCGAGAACCGGCATGGGTTCGCCGGGTTCCCCCCTGCGCAGCCCGATGGGTTCGGTGATGGCGGCATAGACATATTCCAGCCCGAAACGTTCGCGCAGCTCTTCATACAGGGGAATGGCCTGCCGCGCGCCGGCGGACAGGTTTTCTTCGTCGCACACCGCAGTGAACAAAATGCCGTTGTCCGCCGTCTCGTATTCGGCGAGCAGGCGCAGGTTGATGGCGACGCCGGACTTCATATCGGCCGCGCCGCGGCCGAAAACCCAGTTGGGGTCGTTAAGATCGCGCATGATCTCGTCGCCCCATCCGCCTGTTTCGAGCATTGCCCTGCGCAGCTTTTCCGGTTCGAGCGCCAGCGGTTCGAGCGCGCCGTAGCATGTGGTTTCCACAGCGTCGTAATGCCCTGTCAAAACGACCGTGCGGCCGGTTCTGCCCTTTTTCAGCGCCCAGATGACCGGGCGCCCGAACAAATCCCCGTTGTCATAAACGCCGCACATCTGCGGGTTTTGCTGGAAATACGGGTCTTCGCGCACGAGATCGTAGATCTTCTGCGCCGCATCCCGTTCCAGCGCCGTGCCGGAATCGCTGCGCACCGCGACCAGTTCCATCATCATTTCCCGGATACTTTTCATTCCTGTTCCTCCTGTCAGCCTGTCCCGCGGCAGCCGGCCGTTCCTCGGGCCGGCTTGCCTGGCGGGCAACGCGGTATATGATTTATTCGAACGCCAGGGCGTTTTAATCTGTCATGTGCCCGAGCCTGCGGGGCTGTACCAGACGGCTGGGCACCCTGCGCAGATATTCCAGCGCGCGCTCGCGGTTTACCTCGGTCACCTCGTCAAACAGCGCGAAGAAAAACGACATGACCGGGCCCATGCGGTTAAAACCCGTTACGGGGTCGGCCGCCGTTTTCAATGTGACGTTTTCGTCCGCTTCGCGCGCCAGCTCGCAAAGCGCGGAATCGGTAAACGAAACGACGTAGGATTTGTATTCTTTCATCTGCCTGATGCATCTGAGCGTGCCGGGTGCATAAGGCTTGAACGACACGGCGATCAGCACGGATCGATCGGTCAGCTTCATCGCCTCGCGGTAACCTTCTTCGAGCTGGCGGAAATAATACACGTTGGGCCGGATGCTGTCGAGCAGCAAAAACAGCTGGTACGACACCGTATGTTCAGCGTAATACCCGAAAATCATTATGCGGTCCGCTTCGGCCAGGCGGCGCGCAATGCCGCGGATCTGTTGATAGTCGACCAGGCCGTCCCGCATTTCTTTTAAAATTTCAATTTCCCCGGACAAAATCTGCTGCATCTGGTTGACGCCCGCCGGCTCTTTGGCCGCGGGCGCAATTTTTTGCAGCGCTTCCCCTTTCAGCTGCCGCTGCATTTCGCTGAAACTGCCGAACCCCAGCGCGTACGCCAGCCGGATCACTGTGGTGTTGCTCACATGCGCCGCCTGACAGATCTGCGTCGACGTCTGCATCGCTGCCAGATCCGCATTTTGAAAAATATAATCCGCCGCTTTGCGCTGCGTTTTGGTCAGCAGGCCGTAGCACTGCTGGATTTTGTCTAAAACAGACATGCGCGCCTCCCGGGATGCATCAAATAAAAAAGAATATTTTTCTTTTTTTATTTAAAAAAAGATTTAAGAACATTATATTCTCTCTCTTTCGATTTTACCATGGGTCAGCCGCACAAATTTTTGCATGTATTTTTGTTGAGATCTACAAAAAGAAAATTTCAACGACATATTTCTCTTTTTCATTGTATGGTTTGAATAAATATGCTAAAATAGCAGCATCGACTGTTAGGCGTTTTGCAATATAGATCCCTGCCGCCCTTGGCGGTAAAAATAAAAGGAGTGAACCGTAATGAAAAGACTGACCTGCGCGACCTTTGTAACCCTGCTGTGCGTTTTGCTGCTGACGGTGTCCGCCGCAGCCCTGCCGCCCGGAACCCCGGCCCAGACATGCACCGCGCTCGGCCCCCAGCTGGCAATGCTCCGCCCCGCATCCCTGTCCATCCCGGAAACCCCGCCTGATTCCGAGGAATCGCCGGAACCGGAAGATCCGGCGCCTCCCGAAGGGCCGATCGTCGTCGAATCGCTGCCGCCCGAGCTGGGGACGCTGATACGGGAACCCGATCCTTTTGAACCGGTTTTTGACAAACTGACTATCAGCGGGACATCGTTCCAATATGAATATGCGCTCGCTGATCCGGACGGCAACATCATCTTGCTTGACAATGAAGAGTGGCAGTCCGGCGACCCACAAGAACCGATTATTTACTCAAATCTAGATCCTTTTAAAACATACAATTTATTATTAAATGACTTATTTGATCCTGAATCGAGTGATGAAATTTATTGTTCAGTGATCATTTTGTCAAATGATGATATTATTTTTCACGACGCAGTCAGCGGATCGGTCGACGAGACCGGCTATGGCTGCGTCGTTATTTCTGACAGCGTGACCGAGCGGCAGTATGCCGTGACCGGTTCTGACGGATTCGTCGCCGCCCTGGAACAGGGGAACGGCGGCGATCTTTTTATTTCCGGGCTTGTGCCGGGCGGCACTTATTTTATTACCGCTCCGGACGGCGAAATAAAACCCGACGATTTTGTGGGACATAACGACGGCAACGGCAATATCAGCGTCCGCGGCGCGTCCGTCACCCTTCCCGTTGTCGGGGACGGGCTGTCCCTGCTGTGCGGGAGCGATGAAACCGGCCCCTTTGTCGAACTGACCGCCGCCTGTCCGATTGCGGCTTACGCACTGATCGGCGAAACAGGCCAGCCTTTGGACGGCCTGTCCGCTGTTGACGGCAGCGGTCAGGCGCTGGAAAGTGCTGACGGCTGGTTTGTGCCGGCAGACAGCCGCCTGCGCTTCACCGGCTTTGCCGCCGAAACGCCGTTTTCGCTCGCCGTACGCGACGCCGGCTGCCAAACCGAGCCCGCGGTACATCCCATTTCTTTGCCGGACTCGATGCAGATCCCATCCGCAGGAAGCGCAGAACTTACGGCCGGCAGCCTTTCATTCGCCGGTGTGCCTGGGCAGTCTTACGCGCTGGCTGCGCCCGGCGGCACCGAACTGCCGACCGACTGGATCAGCGGCGAAGGGACGCTTTGCTTTGAGGCACTGAATCCCGGGCAGGAATATCAGCTGATCATGCAAGCGGATGAAAACATCCCTGTCGTTTGCTTTTCGTTCACAGTCCCCCAGCCCGAGCCTGAACCTGAACCCGAACCGGGGCCTGAACCTGAACCCGAGCCCGAGCCCGAACCCGAGCCTGAACCCGAACCCGAGCCTGAGCCCGAACCCGAACCCGAGCCTGAACCGGAGCCTGAGCCTGAACCTCGTCCCGAACGCAATCCCCGGCCGGAGCGCGAACCGGAACCGGATCCCGAGCCTGCTCCTGAACCCGAGCCTGCTCCTGAGCCTGAGCCGGTTCCCGAACCTGAGCCGGAACCTGAACCGGAACCGCAGCCTGCTGCCGGCGCCGGGCGTCTGCTGGCCGTAGAACAGCACAGCGCCTATCTTGCGGGCAGTCCGGACGGACTGTTCCGCCCGTCACAGTCGCCGACCCGTGCCGAAGTCTGCGCAATGCTGTTTCGCCTGCTGCGCGAACCGCCGGCCCGCGCAGCCAACCGGTATATTGACGTCCCTGACGGGGCGTGGTATGAGCCGTATGTCTCGGCGCTGACCGCGCTCGGCATCGTCCAGGGCACCGGCAACGGGCGGTTTGAGCCGGACGCGCCCATCACGCGGGCAGAGTTCGCCGCTATGACGGCACGGCTGTGCACAGCCGCCGTCGCCGCACCGGAATTCCCTGATCTGGCGCCGGATCACTGGGCCTATACCCACGCCGCGACGGCCTGCGCGGGCGGGTGGATGTCCGCCGACGCGTCCGGCGGTTTCCGTCCGGACGACACGCTGACGCGCGGCGAAGCAGTACAGTCCATCAACGTGCTGCTCGGCCGGACGCCCGATCCCGAGGCGCTGGAAGCGTCCGGGCCGCCGCCTTTTGCCGATTTGTCGCCCGGCGATCCGTGGTATTATGACGTGTGGGACGCCGCCTTGCCCCTGTAAGGCCGGCCCGTCCCGGACCGGCCCGTCTTGCGCCCCCGCCCGGAAAGAACTATAATGAAAGCATCTGAGATACAGGGGGCGCTGCCATGTACCTTTCCGACCTGCACATTCACTCCCGCTTTTCCCGGGCCACCAGCCGCGACGGTGATCTGCCCCACCTGGACTGGTGGGCCCGGCGCAAAGGCATTGCCCTTGTGGGCACCGGCGACTTCACTCACCCGGCATGGCGGGCCGAGCTGCGGCAGCAGCTGGTTCCGGACGGCAATGGGCTGTATGTCCTGCGCGGCGGCCTGCGCCTGCCGCAGGAAGCGCCGGACGGGCAGCCGCGCTTTGTCATCACCGGCGAGATCAGCTGTATTTACAAGCGGCACGGGAAGACGCGCAAAGTCCACCACCTGATTCTGCTGCCTTCGCTTGACGCCGCGGACGAGCTGTCCGCCCGGCTCGAAGCGGTCGGCAACATCCGTTCCGACGGCCGTCCCATTCTCGGGCTGGACAGCCGCGATCTGCTGGCCCTGACCCTGGACGCCTGCCCGGACGCCGAGTTCATCCCCGCCCACATCTGGACCCCGCATTTCGCCATGTTCGGCGCTTTTTCCGGTTTTGATTCCATCGGGGAATGTTTCGGCGATCTTTCGGCACAAATCCACGCCGTCGAAACCGGGCTGTCTTCCGACCCGCCGATGAACTGGCGCGTTTCTGCGCTGGACGGGCTGACCCTGGTGTCCCATTCAGATGCGCACTCCCCTGCCAAACTGGGCCGCGAAGCCAACCTGATAAGCGCTGAGCTGTCCTATGCCGGGCTGACCCGTGCCATCCGCACCGGCGAGGGTTTTGAGGGCACCATTGAGTTTTTCCCCGAAGAAGGCAAATACCATTTGGACGGGCACCGCGCCTGCGGCGTTTGCCTGACGCCTGCCGAGGCCATCGAACGCGGCGGGCTGTGCCCGGTGTGCGGGAAAAAACTGACCATTGGCGTAGAGCACCGGGTCGAAGATCTGGCTGACCGCCCGGCCGGTTTTCGCCCGGGCTCTGCCCGCCCCTTTGAAAGCCTGGCCCCGCTGCCCGAGGTCATCGCCGCCTCGACCGGCCTTTCGGCCAGCGGCAAAAAGGCCCTTGCTCTGTACGAACGGATGCTGCAAACGCTGGGGCCGGAATTCCCCATCCTGCGCGATATCCCCACTGAAGACATCGAGCGGGTCGCCGGCCCCTGCGTAGCCGAAGGGATCCGCCGCCTGCGCCGCGGGCAGGTCGAACGCCGCCCCGGTTTTGACGGCGAATACGGCGTCATTTCGCTGCTGACCCCTGCGGAAATTGAGCGGTACAGCGGGCAGATGTCCCTGTTCGGCGCTGACGGCCCGGTCAAAATTCCCCGGCCGCGCAGCCGGTGTCCCCGGCCGGCCTCTGCCGGACCGGGCCTTCCCACGCCCGCGCCGGAAAAGCCGGATCTCAATGAAGCACAGCGGGCAGCCGTCTTCGCTGCTGAAGCGCGTGTGGCGGTAACGGCCGGCCCCGGCACAGGTAAAACCCATACGCTGGCCGAACGCATTGGTTATCTGATCCGCAGCCGGGGCGTTCGCCCCGGCGAGATTACCGCCGTCACCTTCACCAATCAGGCGGCAGACGAGCTCCGCGCCCGCCTGGAACAGCTGCTGGGCGGGAAGCGCGCCGTATCCGCCATGACGATCGGCACCTTTCACGCCGTCTGCCTCGGCCTGCTCGGCGATGTCCGTCTCATCGCCCCGGGCGATGCGCTGACCGCCGCCGAAGAAGTTCTGCGCACGTCCGGGCATAAAATGTCGCCCCGGCAGCTGCTGCGGGCGGTCTCGAGGGTCAAAAACGGCGCCGCTGTGGCAGACGCCGGGCTGGATCAATCGCTGTTCGACTCGTACTGTGCGCGGCTGCGCACGCTCGGCCTGCTGGATTTTGACGACCTGCTGGCCGCCGGGCTCGCGGCGGACACTGCCGGACGCCGCAGTTTTACCCATCTGCTGGTCGACGAATTTCAGGACGTCAACGATATTCAGTACGAACTGGTCAAGGCGTGGCATCAAAACGGCCAAAGCCTGTTTGTCATCGGCGACCCGGATCAATCGGTTTACGGCTTCCGCGGTGCGTCCGGCCGGTGTTTTGAGCGTCTGCTTTCCGACTTTCCTGATACCCGCGCCGTCCGCCTGACGGAAAATTACCGCTCCGTGCCGGCCGTTTTGACGGCCGCCGCGGCGGTTATCAACCGCAACCCCGGCCCGCCGCGCCTGTTTTATCCCCGCCGGCCCTCCGGCCCAGACGTACGGTTTGTGCAGGCGGAAGACGGCTTTTCCGAAGGCGTTTTTATCGCCAAGGAAATCGGGCGCATGACCGGCGGCGTCGATATGCTGGAAGCGCAGGCCCTGGATCACGAACGCGTTGTACGGGCCTTTTCAGACATCGCCGTGCTGTGCCGCACGCACCGGCAGCTCGACCTTATTGAAAAATGCCTGATCCACGATGATATTCCCTGTATCGTCAGCGGGCGCGAGGACTTTTGGGCCGAAGAGGACGTCCGGGGGTTTCTGGCCTTTTTCCGCTCTTTACAGGTTCCGTCCGACGAAGCCGCCGTTGAAACCGCCCTGCGCGTTTTATGGGACTGCCCGGCCGACCTGATTGGCCGCGCACAGGCGCAGTGCCGGATCCAAACGGTTTTTGAGCCTGAAACGCTGCGCGGCGCGCTTGGTGGGTACGGCCTGCTCAATGCCTGGCTGAACCAGGCGGAAGAATGGCTGCCCCTTTTGCGTTCGGAAAAGCCTCGCGTCTTGGCGGAACGGTGGATGGAGCGTTACGGCGCTTCGCCGGCATTGTCCCGGCTGCGCGACAGCGCCGTGTTCTACGGCAGCTTTGACAGCTTCTGGCGCGCACAGGTCATCGGTGAAGAAGCCGATCTGCGCCGCGCTTCCGGCAAAGGCTGGGCTTCGGGCGCGGTGCGCCTGCTGACGCTGCATGGAGCAAAAGGTTTGGAATTCCCTGCTGTATTTGTATCCGGGCTGACGGCGGGCTTCCTGCCCCTGGAATCGCCCGGACGGACGGCCGACATCGCCGAAGAACGCCGTCTGCTGTATGTCGGCATGACGAGGGCGCGCGACGAGCTGATCCTGACCTGCGGCGCCGATCCATCGCCTTTTGCCGCCGATCTCCCGGACGGCGTCGTGCATGAAAAAGCCGCGGTCCGCGCCCGCGCGGTGCAGCAGCTCAGCCTGTTTTGAGACAGCGTATAAAAAGACAGACGGATCGGGAAAGCTCCCTGTCCGTCTGCCTTTTTTCCATTTTGTAAAGCCGTTTACAGCCTGACTTCCATCGTCATCAGATCCCCGCCGGCAACCGTAAAGCCGTTCTGCCTGACAAAAGCTTCCAGTTCCGGGTTTTCCAGCGCAAAATTACACACCAGCCGTCCCGCTCCGCGCTGGCGCGCCAGCAGCTGTGCAAACGCAAGACCGCAGCTTCGGTCCCCTTCAAGCAGGGCGATATGCAGCCCCTTGTCTGACTGAAAACGCGCGCCCGCGACCACGACGGTTCCCGACGCCTCATGCCGCCACACGCGGCCGTTCTGCGCCAGCCCGCGGCAGGTCGCGCCGTTGAACCGGTAAAAAGTGCGGTTCATCACCAGGTAGCCGTTGTAACGTTCGGACCAGGGTGACAGCAGCTCTTCGGCCTGCGCCGCCGGCACCGGCGCGAACCCGGCGCCGTCCGCCTGCCCGGGCGATGCGGGCAGCGTATATTCACGGAACAGCATGGCGGTTTCCAGCCCGAACCGGCGCGCCAGCGCTGCGCTGGCAACATTTTTCGCCCCTGTATACATGCGCAGATACGGGCAGCGCAGCTGCGCAGCCTGCTCCATATACCGGCGGTAAATCGCCGTCCCCACGCCTTTGCGCTGCCATTCAGGCGTGACGCGCAGCGTTTCCAGCCAGCCGGAGCCGTCCCACAGCACCGTCAGCTTGCCGATGCCGACCAGCTCACCGCCGGCAAACGCGCCGGTCAGCTCGCCTTCCGTTGTCAAAAAGTATTCGTAGGCGTCGGACAGGTAGCAGTTTTTCTGCATGGCTGCCTGTTCGACGCGCAGGGCTGCGTCCAGATATTCCGGCGTTACCGGCCTGAGGGTCACTTCCATTGTTCCACTCTCCTTTATCATTTCCTGCCGGATAAAGCGCGCTTAATATGTATTGAGCTGATCTTCGGGCAGGACGTCGTCTTCTTCGATCCAGCGTGCCACCGGATAGACCGTATACCGGTCTTCCGTATTGCGAACCACGACGGTTTCGATGCCGGCGTTGATGATGAGCCGGCGGCACATGTTGCACGGGCTGGCGTCAGGCACCAGCTCACCGGTCGCGACATCCTTCATCGCAAGGTACAGCGTCGCACCCAGCATTTCTTCTCGCGATGCGGCAATGATGGCGTTGGCTTCGGCATGGACCGAACGGCACAGTTCATACCGCTGCCCGCGCGGGATGCCCAGCTGTTCGCGGCGGCAGGTCCCCAGATCGGTGCAGTTGGCGCGCCCGCGCGGAGCGCCCGCATAGCCGGTCGAAATGATGACGTCGTTTTTGACAATAATGGCGCCGACATTCCGGCGCAGGCAGGTCCCGCGCTCGAGCACGGTCTGCGCGATGTCCAGATAATAATTCCGCTTGTCCCTTCTGTCCATGTCTGCTTCCCCTTCCCTGTTTAGCAGGCCGTGATCCGGCCGTTTTCCATGCGCACAATGCGCTCTGCACGGGCGGCCACCGCCGGGTCGTGCGTGATAAGCACGACTGTCCGCCCCTCGCGGTGAATCCCTTCGAGCAGTTCCATGACCCCGGCAGCCGCCGGGGCGTCCAGGTTGCCGGTCGGTTCGTCGGCCAGAATAATACGCGGCTGCCCGACAAGGGCCCGGGCGATGGCGACCCGCTGCTGCTGCCCGCCGGACAGGCGGGACGGCGCGTGGTCCATCCGGCCGCCCAGGCCGACCAGACCCAGGGCGCGTTCGGCTTTTTCCCGCCGGAGCGCAGGCGGCTCGCCGCGGAACACGAGCGGCAGTTCGACGTTTTTGACAGCCGACATGCCGTGTACCAAGTTGAAATGCTGGAACACAAACCCGATCTCGCGGTTGCGCACAGCCGCCAGCCGCGCGCCGCGCAGCTGCGGCACCGGCGTCCCGAACAGGCGGTACTGCCCGCCGGTCGGCTCATCCAGGCAGCCAATGATATTCATCAGCGTCGACTTGCCGCTGCCCGACGCCCCGATGACGGCGACGAATTCCCCGCTTTCGACGCGCAGGCTGACGTCGCGCAGGGCGTGCACGCACTGCGGCCCCTGCCGGTACACCTTACTGACATGAAGCAGCTCGATCACATTTCATTCTCCTTTTTTATTCTAACGATAATGTGACCGTTTTTCAACTGAAAAATACAGCCGCGCTTTTATCCCTTTGGTTTTTTCATGGTCAGCGAAATGCGGCCGCGTTTGGCGTCGCATTCCAAAACCCAGACGGTGACAACGTCGCCGACCGTCACAACTTCGGACGGATGGCGGACATACCGATCGCACAGCTGCGAAATGTGAACCAGCCCGTCCTGGTGGACGCCGATGTCGACAAAGGCGCCGAAATCGATGACATTGCGCACTGTCCCGCGCAGCTCCATGCCCGGCTTGAGATCCTCGAGCCTGAGGACGTCGGTGCGCAGCACCGGGGGCGGCAGTTCGTCGCGGATGTCGCGGCCCGGTTTTTGCAGCTCGCGCACCACATCGCGCAGGGTCGGCAGGCCCACCCCGCAGGCGTCGGCCGTCCTTTGCTCGCCCAGCGCTGCAACGCGCGCGTCAAGGTCGGGAATGCCGCCTTTTTCCGGCGTACACCCGCACAGCGCCAGCAGCTTTTGGGCCGCGCCGTAGCTTTCGGGGTGGACGCCGGTGTTGTCCAGCACGTTTGCGCTTTCCGGCACGCGCAAAAATCCGGCGCACTGCTCATAGGCTTTCGGCCCCAGTTTGGGAACCTTTAAAAGCTGCTTCCGCGCAGTAAAGGCGCCATTTTCTTCGCGGAAATGCACAATATTCCTGGCCACTGCCGGTCCCAGGCCGGCGACGCGCGCCAAAAGCGGCGCCGACGCCGTGTTGAGATCGACGCCCACGCTGTTGACGCAGCTTTCGACCAC
Source organism: uncultured Clostridia bacterium (assembly GCA_944381055.1). GTDB lineage: Bacteria > Bacillota > Clostridia > Oscillospirales > Butyricicoccaceae > Ventrousia. The sequence goes on from CALWJQ010000078.1 coordinate 29,489, forward strand.
GCCGTCGAGCGCTTCGCCCAGCCGCGCCTGGGGCATGTCGTGCTGGTACTGCCCGACGCCGATGGCTTTGGGATCGATTTTGACCAGCTCGGCCAGCGGGTCCTGCAAGCGCCGCGCAATCGAAACCGCCGATCGCAGCGACACATCGTATTCAGGGAACTCTTCGGCTGCCAGCGGAGACGCCGAATAGACCGACGCGCCTGCCTCGCTGACAATCATATAGGCCGTTTTCTCACATCCGGGTTCGCGCAGCAGTTCAGCCACCACTTGTTCGGTTTCGCGCGAGGCGGTGCCGTTGCCGATGGCGATGCACTGCACGCCATAATCGACGATCCATTTTTTCAGCGCGGCTTTAGCCTCGCGGATCTTATTATGCGGCTGCGTGGGATAAATGACACCCGTATCGAGCACCTTTCCGGTGCCGTTGACGACGGCGACCTTGCAGCCTGTGCGGAACCCGGGGTCCAGTCCCATCGTGACCTTTCCGCGAACCGGCGGCTGCATGAGCAGCGGACGCAGGTTGAGGGCAAACGTTTTAACGGCCCCGTCGCTTGCGCGTTCGGTCAGCGCCGAGCGCATTTCGCGCTCCAGCGACGGGAAAATGAGCCGGTCATACGCGTCGCCGCACGCTGCGCGCACGGCGTCGGTCATCGGCCCGCTGCCGTGCAGGGCGGCGCGGTACAAAATGTCGAGCGCCGGCTGGCGTTCAAGCCTGACGCTGACTTTGAGCCGTTCTTCGCGCTCGCCGCGGTTCATGGCCAAAATCTGATGCCCCTGGACGCGGCGCAGAGGGGCCGTAAAATCGTAGTACAGCCGGTAAACCGAGTCTTCTTCCCCGGCGGCGCGCGAACACAGTTCGCCCTGCTTTTCCAGCAGGCGGCGCAGCGCGCCGCGGATGGCGGCGTCGTCGGACAAATCCTCGGCAATGATGTCGAGCGCTCCCTGCAGCGCGTCCTCAGGCGTATTCACTTCTTTTTCCGGATCCACAAAGGCAGCGGCGCGCTCGAGCGGCGTGCCGCTGTTTTTCAGCTGCGCGCGGATGATGACGGCCAGCGGTTCCAGCCCGCGCTCACGCGCGGCGCCGGCCCGGGTTCGGCGTTTTTGCCTATACGGCCGGTACAGATCTTCGATGCGAGCCAGCGTCTCGGCCCTGTCGATGCTCTCGCTCAGCTCGGGCGTCAGTTTTCCCTGCGCCCCGATAGCGGCCCTGACTTCTTCACGGCGCTTGTCCAGGCCGCGCAGGTACTGCAGCCGCTCAGCCAGCTCGCGCAGCGTCTGGTCATCCATCGCCCCGTGCATTTCTTTGCGGTATCGGGCAATAAAAGGGATGGTATTGCCCTCGTCCAGCAGCTGAACGACGTTGTTCACATGCTCGGGCCGGTGGCCCAGCTCGCGCGCCAGGCGCGCAGTCAGCTCTTCCAAACAGAGTTCTCCTTTCACGACTGTGATTGATTTATTATTGTACCACAAACGGCCCACAGGCTCAAGAAGTCCTTGATTTTGGGCCATTCTTTATTTGTAGGACTACAATACATCTTGGACAGTTGAATAAAAAAGGATGAAGGATAAGGCCTCATCGGTTATAGTTGGAGTTACGAGACAACAACTGAACGAGAGGGGGCCATATCCTTCATGAGTAAGAGTATAACACAGGACATGGCATACAGGCAATCCCTGATGAAGTACGCGGAAAAATACGGCGTGAGTCGGGCCAGCCGGAAGTATAACAAGAGCCGATCGTACATCTACTTTTGGAAGGCCCGCTGGGACGGGACCGCGCAGTCTCTGGCCTGCCAGTCCCGGCGGCCCCACAGCCATCCCAACCAGCATACACAGGCGGAGCTGAAGCTGATTCGGGACATGCGCCGCAGGAACCCCCGCCTCGGCATGGTGGAACTTTGGCGCCGTCTGCGCCAGAGAGGGTATACCCGTCGCCCGGAAAGCCTGTTTCGCGTCATGAGGAAGCTGGGCCTGTTTCCGCAGGCGGAAAAGAAGCCGGCCTGCAAGCCCAAGCCCTATGAGCAGATGACCTATCCCGGCCAGCGGGTACAGGTGGA
>CALWJQ010000079.1 GCA_944381055.1 uncultured Clostridia bacterium
TTCGCACGCTGCGCGGGATGCTGCTGCAATCGCGGGATGAAAGGGAATGTTACGCCCTGTTCTGCGGCGAACTGCACGCCGCACTGGCGCGGGTTACCGGCCGGGAAGCCCCGGCTGGCAACCGGGAAGCCCCTGGCAGTCAGGAAGCCCCGCGGGATTTGCAGGCGTTGCAGGCCTGCTGCGGGGCGCTGGCCGAAAAACTGCTCGCGCAGGAGCTTTTATCCCCTGAAGCCTGACCTGGCGGCGCGCAAAACGCCTCACAGCAATATGCTGTGAGGCGTTTGTTTTGTCAGTCAAGTTCAAGCACGCCGGTGTAAAGCTGGTAATACGTCCCCTTGAGGGCCAGCAGTTCTTCATGCGTGCCGCGTTCAATGATGCGGCCGTGATCCAGCACCATGATGGCGTTGGAGTTCTGCACCGTGCTCAGCCGGTGCGCAATGACAAAGACCGTACGGCCCGTCATCAGGGCGTCCATCCCCTGCTGCACAATGGCCTCGGTGCGGGTATCGATCGAGCTGGTCGCCTCGTCAAGAATCATGACCGGCGGATCGGCGACGGCCGCACGCGCGATGGCCAGCAGCTGCCGTTGTCCCTGGCTCAGGCTGGCGCCGTTGCCGCTCAGCTCTGTCTGGTACCCTTCCGGCAGGCGGGTAATAAAGTCGTGCGCGCCGGCCAGCTGCGCCGCGGCAATGCACTCTTCGTCACAGGCGTCCAGGCGGCCGTAGCGGATGTTATCCATGACCGTGCCGGTAAACAGGTTGGTGTCCTGCAGCACGATGCCCAGGCTGCGCCGCAGGTCGGCCTTTTTAATCTTGTTGATGTTAATGCCGTCATAGCGGATTTTGCCGTCTGCTATATCGTAGAACCGGTTGATCAGGTTGGTAATCGTCGTCTTGCCGGCGCCCGTCGAACCGACAAAGGCGATCTTCTGGCCCGGCTTGGCGTACAGCGAAATGTCGTGCAGGACCGTTTTCCCCTCTTCATAGGCGAAGTCGACGTCAAAAAACCGGACGTCGCCCGCCAGGCGGGTATAGGTCAGCGTGCCGTCCCCATGCGGGTGCTTCCACGCCCAGACATTGGTGCGCTCATCGCACTCGATGAGTTCGCCGTTCGGCCCTTCCCTGACATTGACCAGCGTGACATAGCCGTCGTCGGTTTCAGGCTTTTCGTCGATGAGATCGAAAATGCGCTTGGTACCCGCAAGGCCCATAATAATGGAGTTGAGCTGGTTGGACACCTGGCTGATATTGCCGGTGAACTGCTTGGTCATGTTGAGGAAGGACACGACGATACTGATGCCGAAGGCCTGGCCCGACAGGCTGAAATTCGCCGCGCCGCCCAGCAGCAGCCAGCCGCCCAGCAAGGCGACAAAAACATACAGCACATAACCGACATTGTTCAGGATGGGCATGAGGGTATTGGCATAGCGGTGCGCCTTTTCAGAATCGGAAAACAGGGCGTCGTTGATTTTGTCAAAGTCTCGCTCGGCCGCTTCTTCATGGCAGAAGACCTTTACGACTTTCTGGCCGTTCATCATCTCTTCGATATAGCCTTCGGTTTTGCCCAGGGCCTGCTGCTGGCGTACAAAGTATTTGGCCGATCCGCCGCCGACTTTTTTGACGATGCGAACCATGCACACAACGCCGAGCAGCACCGCCAGCGTCAGCCAGATGCTGTAATACATCATGATCCCGAAGACCGTCAGCACGATAATGCCCGAAGACAGCATGTGCGGCAGGCTCTGCGAGATCATCTGGCGCAGGGTGTCGATATCGTTGGTGTAATAGCTCATGACATCGCCGTGGTTGTGCGTGTCGAAATATTTGATGGGCAGCTTCTGCATCCCGTTAAACATTTTTTTGCGCAGCTTGGCCAGCGAGCCCTGGGTGATAATGGCCATGAGCTGCTGGAAAGCGACGCCAGCCGCCAAACTGATGACGTAAAAGACGACGAGCAGTCCGACCAGGCGGAACACGCTGACCGACGCGGCGGCCCAGTCGCCCGCCTGCCAGTGTTCTTCAACGATCAGGATGATGTTCTGCATAAAGACCGCCGGAATGCTGCTGACAACAGCGTTAATCACGATACAAATCAGCGCGATGGGCAGCATGACGGGGTAGAACTGGAAGAGCGTGCGGATGAGGCGCCCCAAAACGCCCTTGGGCGCTCTGCGTTTCTGATTACTGCTCATGTCCATCCCCCATCCTGTTCTGCGAAGTATAGACTTCTCGGTAAATTGCGTTGCGCTTCAAAAGCTCTTCATGGGTTCCGATGTCCTGAATCCGTCCGGCGTCCATGACGATAATCCGATCGGCATCCTGCACCGAAGCCGTCCGCTGCGCGATGATGATCTTGGTCGTTTCAGGGATATAATCGCGGAAGCCCTGTCGGATCAGCGCGTCGGTACGGGTATCCACGGCGCTGGTCGAGTCGTCCAGAATGAGGATCTTGGGCTTTTTGAGCAGTGCGCGGGCAATGCACAGGCGCTGCTTCTGGCCGCCCGAAACGTTGGTGCCGCCCTGTTCGATCCAGGTGTCATACCCGTCGGGGAACTGACGGATGAACTCGTCCGCCTGCGCCAGGCGGCAGGCCTCTTCCATCTCGGCGTCCGTGGCGTTGGGGTTGCCCCAGCGCAGGTTTTCTTTAATCGTGCCGGAAAACAGCACGTTTTTCTGCAAGACCACGGCGACCTGGTCGCGCAGCGCCTCAAGGTCGTATTCGCGCACGTCGACGCCGCCGACGCGCACCGTCCCCACAGTCGCGTCGTAAAGACGCGGGATCAGCTGCACGAGCGACGACTTGGACGAACCGGTGCCGCCGATGACGCCGATCACTTCGCCCGAGCGGATGTGCAGATCCACGTCGGACAGCGACATGAGTTCGGCCGTTCTCGAGTATTTGAAGCTGACATGGTCAAAATCGACCGAACCGTCCTTAACGGTCTTGAGCGCGTTCTTTTCCGGGCTGTGCAGGGTGCTTTCCTCGCTCAGCACCTCGACGATACGCTCGGCCGACTCGCCCGCCATGGTGATCATGACAAAGACCATGGACAGCATCATCAGGCTGCTCAGGATCTGGAAGCTGTACGTCAAAAGCGAAGACATCTGCCCGACGTCCAAATCAAGGCCGTGCGACGTAATGACGGTGTACGAGCCGAAGGACAGCGTAAAGACCATGACGGTGTACATGCAGAACTGCATGAGCGGGCCGTTAAAGGCCAGGATGCGTTCGGCGCGCGTAAAGTCGTCGCGGACATTATCCGCCGCTTTGCCGAACTTCTGCTGTTCGTACTCTTCGCGCACAAACGATTTGACGACGCGCATCCCGCGGATGTTTTCCTGAATGGAATTGTTAAGCGCGTCGTATTTCCGGAAAACGCGGCGGAAAATGGGGATCGTCTTGCGGATAACCAGGCCCAGGCCCACCCCCAGAATGGGAATGACGACAACGAAAATCCACGCCATTTTGCCGCCCATGATAAAGGCCATGGCAAACGAGAAAATGAGCATGAGCGGGCTGCGGATGGCGGTGCGGATAATCATCATGTAAGCCTGCTGTACGTTGGTGACGTCGGTCGTCAGACGGGTCACCAGGCTGGGCACCGAAAACCGGTCGATGTTTTCAAACGAGTATTCCTGTATTTTGTAAAACATGTCGCGGCGCAGGTTGCGCGCGAAACCGCAGCTTGCGGTGGCGCAGGCCGAACCGGCGCGCTCGCCGAAAAACAGGGACAGCCCCGCCAGCACGATCAGAAGGACGCCGTAACGCACGATGACCTGCATTTCACAGCCGGCCTTGATTTCGTTGACGAGGTTTGCAATGAGAAACGGGATGATGCATTCGAGCACCACCTCGAAAGAGACCAAAATAGGCGTGAGTATCGACGGCTTTTTGAACTCACGGATGCTTTTGGCCAGGGTCCTAACCATGGAAAAATCATCCTTTCCTGTTGCGTAAAAAATTTGTTATGCTGCGAACGTTCACGGGGCGCGATCCAGATTGGAAGACATCTGCCGGGCGGTCTCCAGAAAAAGCTGCACCTGCCCGGGCGACAACCCCCGGGTCATCTGAACCTCGTTGTCACGGATCCGCTCCTGCACGCGCGTATTGATCTCGCGCGCCCTGACCGTCGGCACCAGCCTTTTAAGCCGCGCGTCCTCGGGTACGCTTTCGCGCGCAATGACGTCGCTTTTTTCTAAAAGCTGCAGGATTCCCGTCGTCGTCGAACGGCTCATCTCAAACGCTTTTTCCACATCGCGCTGGTAAACCGGGCCGCTTTTGCCGTTTTCAATAATAAACCGCAGGACGTGCGCCTGTACGCCGGTGATGCCAAACTCGGACAGCGTGGCGTTCATCCGCTTTTTCAGCTTGTGCGACAGCACGTTGACCCACATGCCGCAGTCGTCTTTGGACACGTTCTCACCCCTTTTATTTGTTAGGATGCGAACAATATGATACTGCGTTTTTCCTTTGATGTCAAGCGTCAAATCCGATAAAAACTTGGCGGCCGGCACAGCCCGCTTCCATTGTTTTTGTCATTGACATTCAAAATCTTTTTCGTTTTTTGGGCAGACTAGATTCATCATCCTGTCAACTGTAAGGGAGTGTTTTCATGAATCTTGTTTCCGGCAAAATCGCCCTCGTCACGTCTTCCACCCGCGGCATCGGGCGCGCATGCGCCGAGACGCTGGCGCGCGAAGGCGCCAAAGTCTATCTGGCGGTGCGCCGTCCGGACGCCGGCCGCGCGCTGGCGCGTGAAATCGCCGGCCGCGGCGGCCGCGCCGACGTTGTGCTTTTTGACGCCGACAAACCCGAGACCATTTCCGGCATGATCGACGAAGTGGCATCCCGCGAAGGACGCCTCGACATTCTGGTCAACAACTTCGGAACCACCGACGTGCGCCGCGATCTCGACATTGCCGGCACCAAATGGGATGACTTTATGGATATTTTGTCGAGAAATATCCGCTCTGTTTTCGAATCTGTCCAGCGTGCCGTGCCGCTCATGGCTAAAACCGGCGGCGGATCGATTGTCAATATCTCTTCGATCGGCGGGACAGTGCCCGACATGCGGCGCACGGCCTACGGTGTTTCCAAGGCGGCCGTCAATTTCCTGACCCGCGACGCTGCCGTGCAGTATGCCCGCCTCGGCATACGCTGCAACGCCGTACTGCCCGGCTATACCCAGACTGACGCCGCCGCAGACAACATGTCGCCCGAGTTTTTAAGCGCCTTCCTGCTCAATGTCCCGCTCGGCCGCCCCGGCAGCCCGCAGGACATCGCCGAGGCGGTGCTTTTCCTTGCCGGCGACTGCTCGTCCTATATCACCGGCCAGCTTCTGCCCGTGGCCGGCGGGTTTGGCCTGCCCACGCCGCTGTACGGCATGTATATGGCCAGCGGCAAGCGCGGTTAGTCTGTCCTTACTCCCCTTCCGTGTGATATACTGGGGACAAATCATATGGGGGGCATGGACATGAAGATGAAACGTCTGGGCCGCACCGGCCTGTCGGTGACCGAAAACTCTTTCGGCGCCCTGCCCATTCAGCGCCTGACGCGCGACGAGGCGGTCAGCCTGGTGCGAAGCGCGTATGACGCGGGCATCAATTATTTTGACACCGCCCGCGCTTACAGCGACAGCGAAGAAAAGCTCGGCCTGGCCCTGGACGGCGTGCGCAGAAACGTCGTCATCTCGACCAAAAGCATGGGCAAAACCCGCGCCGACGTCCTCAGGGATCTGGACGTCAGCCTGCAAAACCTGAAAACCGACTATGTTGATATTTTACAACTGCACAACATCCCCGCCCTGCCCGATCCCGAAGACCCGGAAGGCCTGTATGCCGCCCTGGCACAGGCCCGGCAGGCGGGCAAATGCCGTTTTATCGGCATTACAGCTCATCGCCTCGACGTGGCGCTGGCCGCGGCGCGTTCGGGGCTGTACGACACCGTGCAGTTCCCTATCAGCTACCTGTCAAGCGACGAGGACATGCAGCTTGTCGATGTCTGCCGCGAGCATGACGTCGGCCTCATCGCCATGAAGGCGCTGGCCGGCGGCCTGGTCAGCTCTGGGACCGCGGCCTTTGCCTTTTTTGCCGGCCTGCCCAACGCCGTGCCCATCTGGGGCATCCAGCGTCCGTCTGAATTGCGCGAATTCCTCGACGCGGCTGACAAGCAGGTTGCCTTGACACCCGAGCTGCAAAGCATCATCGACCGTGATAAGCAGGAACTGACCGGCAATTTCTGCCGCGGCTGCGGCTACTGCCAGCCCTGCCCTGTCGGCATTGACATGCCGACCGTCGGCCGCATGAGCCTGCTGCTGCGCCGCTCGCCGTGGCAGACCTATGCCACGCCCGAATGGCGTGAAAAAATGTCGCTCGCCGAAAAATGCATCGGCTGCGGCGCCTGCCAGAGCCGGTGCCCCTATGGTATCGACGGCAGCCAGCTGGCCCGCGCCAACTGGGAAGACTACAAGGTCTTTATGCACGAAAAAGGAATTTTTTAACGCTCTGTGCAAAAATCTGCATAAAAAGAAGCCCGGCCTGCGGCCGGGCTTCTTTTTACTGAACGTATTTTTTGTCGAAACTTATTCTTTGGGGACCAGCCGTGCGCCATGCCGGATGCAGTAGACGCCGCGTTCTTCATTTTCAATGGTTTGAATCAGGCTGGGACCGAAAACCGAAGCCGTGACTTCGAGCAGGCCGGGGCCGACGGCACGGGTGGGCAGCTCTTGGCCGCCGATGGCGACGCAGGGCTTTCCGTCCTTTTCGCTGATTTCAATGACCCCGCCCTCGCCCGAGCGGTAGACGCCGACAGCCTTTTGAATCTGCTCCGGGGTCCACGGGTCTTCTTCACGGCAGACGGACTTTTCGACAGGCAGGCCGCCGAACCAGCGCATGGCCGCTTCTGCGATGCCGGCGACAGGAACGCCGCTCTTGTTGCACAGCACCATGAGGCCGACGCCCAGCTGTTTTGAAAACAGCAGGTGGCTCGACACGCCGTGCAGGCTGCCGCCGTGGCCGACGCAGACAAAATCGCCCATGTGCTGAATGGACAATCCGTAGCCGTAATAGGACTGGTGCCCGTAGATGGCGTGGGGCTTGTGCATTTCGCGGATGGCGTATTCGCTGAGCACACGCCCGCCCGACGGGGACAGGCCCTCGGTCAGGTGGAACCGGACATAATTTTTCATATCGTTAAGCGTCGACTTCATGGCGCCGCCGCCCATCAGGACAAAGGCGTTGTCGTAAAAATCGCGGTTGGCCTTTTCGCCCTCATACAGCGTGGTGCAGTTGGGGTCGGCGGCCGGCTTCATAAACTCGCAGGTGCTGCGTCCCATGCCCAGCGGCTTTAAGATATTCTTTTCAACATAGGCGGCAAAGGACTTTTCGCCGCTGACGCGGTGGACAATTTCAGACAAGAGCCCAAAGCCGTCGTTGCAATAACTCAGATGTTCGCCGGGCCGGCCATTGAAATTGGTCTGGGCGGACAGCCGTCCGGCCACGAGCTCGACGCCGCGCTGCGCCAGTTTTTCGCTGTGCGCCAAATCGCCGTCCTTGTCTTCAAAAATGCCCATTTCTTTGGCGACCGTCTCGGCCAGGATGCGCGGCAGGGGGAAGTACCCGCCGCTGTGGCACATCAGGTGCCAGATTCGGACCGGGCGGTCGCTCGTCAGCTCGGGAATGTACTTGGACACCAGGTCGTCAACGTCAAGCAGGCCGCGTTCGTGCAGCTGCATGACCGCCACGCAGGTAAAGGACTTGGTCACCGACGCCAGGCCGAAAATGGTGTCGCCGTCCATGGGCGCCTGCGTCGCCGTGTCGCGCACGCCAAAAAAGTTTTCGTACAGGGTCTGGTCGCGGCTGACGACAGTGACAGCGATGCCGGGCACATCCTTTTCACGGATGACGCGCTGCACATAGCTTTCAAAGGCCCGTGCGTCTTCTTTTCTGTGATCGATCATGATAAACCCTCCTCATATGAAAGCCAGAAAGCGCGGGCTGGACCGCGCTTTCTGAAAAAATTACAGGCTGTCCCTGACGGATCGAACGATGTCGTCCGCCAAACGGGCCGCCTCGGCTTCAATTGTCTCGCTCTCGGCGCGGAAGCGCTCGCGCATCTGCTCGTCGCGTACGCCGCCGAGGTTGATAAGGACGTTGAGCTGCGCGCCGCGCACACAGGCCAGGAGATTGAGCGCCGCAACGCCCAGATCGCTGGCCGCATTGGGGTTGGAACGGCCGACGATGCTCTGGCACACATCGAGCGCCGCGCGCGCCAGGCGCATGGTTTGCAGCGGGACCTGCGTCGCGATGAGCGTCGCTTCGGCGATGGCGTTTTTGCGCTCCGCCTTCTGCGCATCGGTCTCGCGCGGCAGCTTCATGGCCGCCGCCACTCCGTTAAAAGCCTCGGTGTCGCGGTCGATGGCCGCGAGCAGCTCTTTTTGCAGCCGCCCGGCCTCGTCCGCCGCTTTTCGGCAGTCCTGCTCAAAGTCGGCATATTTGGCGCGGCCGACGGTCAGGCCGGCCACCATGGCGACCAGCCCTGCGCCCTGCGCGCCGCACAGCGCACTGGCTGAACCGCCGCCCGGCGCGGGCGCGTCCGACGCCAGCAGTTCAATGTATTGGCCGACGGTCATTGCTGTCAGTTCCATATCCTTACTCCTTTATCGTTTAGAACAGTCCCGAAATATTGCCGTTTTCATCGACGTCAATATTGCATGCCGCGGGAACCTTGGGCAGGCCGGGCATAGTCATGATTTCGCCGGTCAGCGCGACCAGGAACCCGGCGCCGGCCGAAATGCGCACGTTGCGCACCGTGATTTCAAACCCGGTCGGCGCGTTGATGAGACTTTGCTGATCGCTGAAGCTGTACTGCGTTTTGGCCATGCAGACCGGCGCGCCGCCATAGCCCAGCTGCTCGGCGCGTTCGATGTCCTTGAGCGCCGCTTTGGTAAAGCTGACGCCGTCGGCGCGGTAGATCTTGGTGGCGATGGCCGTGATTTTGTCCTTGACCGGCATGTCGAGGTCGTAGACGAACTTGAGCGGCTGCAGGGGCTTTTCACACAGCTCGAGCACCTTCTGCGCCAGCTCGACGCCGCCCCTGCCGCCGTCGGCGAAAACGGTCGACAGCGCGATGGGCACGTTGTGGCTTTCCATCAAAGCACGCAGGCGGTCGATTTCGGCGTCGGTGTCGGTCGGGAACCGGTTAATGGCGACGACGACCGGCTTGCCGAAGTGGGTGCGGATGTTGTCGATGTGCCGCAGCAGGTTGGCGCAGCCCTCTTCCATGGCCCCGATGTTTTCCGGCGCAAGCGACTTTTTATCGACCCCGCCGTGGTACTTGAGGGCGCGGATGGTGGCGACCAGCACGACGGCCGACGGGTTGAGGCCCGTCATGCGGCATTTGATGTCGACAAACTTTTCAGCGCCCAGGTCGGCGGCGAAGCCGGCTTCGGTGACGACGTAGTCGGCCACCTTCATGCCGAGTTTCGTAGCGATGACGCTGTTGCAGCCGTGGGCGATGTTGGCGAACGGCCCGCCGTGGATCAGCACAGGGGTGTGCTCCAGCGTCTGGACCAGGTTGGGGTTGACGGCATCCTTCAAAAGGGCGGCCATGGCGCCTTCGGCTTTCAGGTCGCCGGCCGTCACCGGCTCGTTGTCATAGGTATACGCCACGATGATGCGGGCCAGGCGCGCTTTCAGATCCATCAGCCCGCTCGACAGGCAGAACGCGGCCATGACTTCGCTGGCCACGGTAATGTCAAAGACATCCTCACGCATGACGCCGTCGGTGCGCGCCCCCCCGCCGACGACGACGCGGCGCAGCTGCCGGTCATTGAGGTCAACGCAGCGGTGCCAGACAACGCGCTTGGGATCGATGCGCAGGGCGTTGCCCTGGTAAATGTGGTTGTCCAGCATGGCGGCGAGCAGGTTGTTGGCCGCGCCGATGGCATGGAAGTCGCCTGTAAAGTGCAGGTTGATGTCTTCCATGGGCACGACCTGGGAATATCCGCCGCCGGCCGCGCCGCCCTTGATGCCAAACACCGGGCCGAGCGACGGCTCGCGCAGGCAGATGACGGTCTTTTTGCCCAGGTGGCTCAGCGCGTCGCCCAGGCCGATTGACGTCGTCGTCTTGCCCTCGCCGGCCGGCGTCGGGCTGATGGCCGTCACCAGAATGAGCTTTGCGTCAGGATTGCCCTGCACGCGGTCGCGCGCTTTCTGGCTGATTTTGGCTTTGTCGTGGCCATAGGGGATGATCTCGTCCGCCGAAAACCCCAGTTTGGCCGCAATCTCGGTGATCGGGCGCAGCTCGGCCTGCTGTGCGATTTGGATGTCTGTCAGCATGTTCTAACCTACCTTTCTGTAACCCTGCCGTTTTTGACGACGGCTTTTGTCTGATTGCTTCCGAAACGGTAGCACACCATTTCCCAGTCGGGGGCGTCCCAAACGACCAGATCGGCCTGCTTGCCCGCTTCCAGCGTGCCGCACAGGTTCCCGCGGCCGCAGGCGCAGGCGGCGTTGACGGTGACGGCCGTCAGGATCTCTTCCGGCAGCATCTGATAGCGCAGAAGCCCCAGATTGATCGACAGCTGTAAGTTAAACGACGGGCAGGATCCGGGGTTGAAGTCGGACGCCAGCGCGACGGGAATGCCCAGTTCAATCATGCGGCGGGCAGGGGCAAAGGTCTTGCCGAGGTAAAACGAGGTCTGCGGCAGCAGGCAGGCGATGACGCCGCCGCGCCGCATGGCTTCCATGCCGCGCTCGCCCGTCGCGATCAGATGCTCGGCCGAAACGGCCCCCACCTCGCCGGACAGCCCGGCACCGCCGATCTCCTCGATTTCGTCGGCGTGGATTTTGGGACGCAGGCCGTGCTTTTTGCCTGCTTCCAGCACGCGGCGGCTCTGCGCGACGTCAAAGACGCTGTCTTCGCAGAATACGTCGCAGAACGACGCCAGCTTTTCTTCCGCGACGCGGGGAATGACGGTCTGGCACACAAAGTCGACGTACTCGTCCGCCCTCCCCTTGTACTCGTCGGGAATGGCGTGCGCGCCCAGATAGGTGGCGGCGATGTCGACGGGATGTTCGTCGTTTAAGCGGCGGATGACGCGCAGCTGCTTAAGCTCGGTCTCCAAATCAAGGCCATAGCCGCTTTTAATTTCGCACGTTGTGACGCCCAGCGTCAGCATTTCGTCCAGAAACGCGCGGCTTTTTTCAAAAAGCTCATCCTCGGACGCTGCGCGGGTGTGCCGCACCGTGTCCAGGATTCCGCCGCCGGCGCGCAGGATATCCAGATAGGTCGCGCCGCGCAGCTTGAGCGGGATTTCACCCTGACGCCAGCCGCCGAACACCAGGTGTGTGTGCGCGTCGACCAGCCCGGGCGTGACCAGCCGCCCGCCCGCGTCATAAACCGCGGCGCCTTCGCTGCCTGCGGGCAGCGCGCCGTCCGCCGTGACGGCCGTGATTTTGCCGTCTTCACATAAGACAGCGGCGTTTTTCAGCTTTTGGTTTTCGCCCTGTTGCGCGCCGCAGTGGCACTCGCTGCCGACAGGCGTCTGCAAAAGGCCGATATTCTTTACCAGCAGTTTTTCACCCATGGCGGCAAACCTTACAGCATATGGTTTTCCAGCACCTGGCGGCTGAAATCGAAGTTTTCGATCTGCAGATAATATTCCGCCGAATCGCACAGCGCCTGCATCGGGGTCAGGCCGACGATCTCGGTCCCGATGACGTGGACGCCCCAGCGCGCGGCCTCGGCTTTGGTCAGCTCGACGACGCGGTACAGCGGCGTTTTGTGGAAGTTGGTCATGTTGATGGACACCTGCGCGACGTTGCGGTCTTCGAGCAGGACGCCCATGGCCTTGACGCAGTCAAAGCCGCCGCTCGAACGGCGCAGGATCTTGGCGATTTTGGACGCAATGGACACGTCAGAAGTCGAAAGATTGATGTTGAAGGCAACCAGGAAGGGGCGGCAGCCGACGGCGACGACACCGGCCGACGGGTGGACGGTGCGGCCGCCGAAATCCGGCTCCCACTCGGGCTGAAGGACCTTTTCGGCCATGCCCTCGAACTGCCCCTTGCGGATGGCAGCCAGGTTCTGGCGGTGCGGCGCGCTGGCCGATTCCTCGTACAAAAAGACGGGAATGCCCGCTTCCTTCCACACACGCTCGGCCACCTGTTTCGACAGCTCGACGGTCTCTTCGGTTGTCATTTCCTTAATGGGGATAAAGGGAATGACGTCGACGGCGCCCATGCGGGGGTGTTCGCCTTCGTGCTTGCGCAAATCGATGAGCTCGGCCGCCTTTTTGGCAAGGCGCACAGCAGCCTCGGCCGCGCCCTCGGGCGAGCCGAAGAAGGTGATGACGGTGCGGTTGTGGCTCATGTCCGAGCTGTAATCGAGCAGCGTGACGCCCGGCGTGCCGCGAACCTCGTTGACGACGGCCTCAACGACTTCGGGGCGGCGGGCTTCACTGATATTGGGAACGCATTCTACGATTTTTGCCATGATGACTCCTCCAGTTTTTCGGCGGGACGGCCCCGCAATGCTTGCACACCGCGCCCTGGCCGCAGACCGGACAGGGCGCGGATCTGTGTCTTTTTATTTGACCAGGCGGTCGATGAGCTCGTCGGACGCAACGTACGGAATGGTGATGTGCGCCGCACGGCCGCTCTTGCGGTTGTATTCAATGCTCGTTTCAATGGACGCCTCGTTGCGGGCCCAGGCGCGGCGGGCCACGCCGCCCATAACGTCCCCCATCATCGCCGAACGGATGGTCTCGTCGGCCTTGCGCGAGCCGTCGAGCACCAGGCCGAAGCCGCCGTTGATGGCCTTGCCGATGCCGACGCCGCCGCCGTTGTGCAGCGCGCACAGGCTCATGCCGCGCGCGGCGTTGCCGGCGAAGCACTGCACCGCCATGTCGGCCATGACGTTGGAACCGTCCTTGATATTGGCCGTCTCGCGGAAGGGCGAATCGGCGCCCGAGACGTCGTGGTGGTCGCGGCCCAGCATGACGGGGCCGATTTCGCCGTTGCGCACCATTTCGTTAAAACGCAGGGCGATGCGGACGCGCCCCTCGGCGTCCTGGTACAGGATACGGGCCTGGGTCCCGACGACCAGATGGTTCTTTTTGGCGTCGCGGATCCAGATATAGTTGTCGCGGTCCTGGAAGCGCCGCTCGGGGTCGATGCACTCCATGGCGGCGTGGTCGGTCTTGTCCAGATCCTCGGGCTTGCCCGACAGGCACACCCAGCGGAAGGGGCCGTAACCGTAATCGAACAGCATGGGGCCCATAATGTCCTCGACGTAAGACGGGAAGATAAACCCGTCTTTCTCGTCGACGCCGTTTTTCGAAATTTCCTGCACGCCGGCGTCAAAAACCGCCTTCATGAACGAGTTGCCGTAGTCAAAGAAATAGGTGCCCGTGGCCGTCAGCTTTTTAATGGCCTCAAAGTGGCGCTTGAGCGAAGCGTCTACCAGTTTGGCAAAGCCTTCGCGGTCAGAATGGAGCATTTCGGTGCGCTGCTCAAAGGTCAGGCCGACCGGGCAGTATCCGCCGTTATAGGCGTTGTGGCACGAGGTCTGATCACTTAAAAGATCAATGTGGAAGCCGGTCTCGGCCGCTTTTTCCAAAAGATCAACGATGTTGCCGTGATAGGCGATGGAAATGCTCTCGCCTTTCTGCACATATTCGCGGGCCAGTGCAAAAACCTCGTCCAGGTCTTCACAGATGCGCTCGACCCAGCCCTGGTTGTAGCGGGTTTCAATGCGCGAGCGGTCGACTTCGGCAAAAATGCCGACCGCGCGGGCGATGTTGGCCGCCTTGGGCTGCGCGCCGCTCATGCCGCCCAGGCCCGAAGACACAAAGACCTTGCCCGTCAAATCGCCCTGCGCAGGCACGCCCAGGTACTTGCGCCCGGCGTTGAGGATGGTGTTGAAGGTGCCGTGCACAATGCCCTGCGGCCCGATATACATCCAGCCGCCGGCCGTCATCTGGCCATAGTTGGCGACGCCCATCTGTTCGGCGACTTCCCAGTCTTTCAGGTTGTCGAACATACCGACCATCAGGGCGTTGGTCAGGATGACGCGCGGCGCCTCGGGCCGCGACGGGAACAGCCCGACCGGATGGCCCGACTCGATGACCAGGGTCTGGTCGACGGTCAGCTCTTCCAGGTATTTTTTGATTAGGCGGTATTGCAGCCAGTTCTGGCAGGGCTGGCCGGTTTCGCCGTAGGTGACCAGTTCGTAGGGATAAAGGGCGATCTCAAAGTCGAGGTTATTGTCGATCATGACCTGGAAAGCTTTGCCTTCGATGCACCGGCCCTTGTATTCGTCAATGGGCTTGCCGTAAATACGCCCGGCGGGGCGGTAGCGGTACGCGTAAATGCGGCCGCGGGTCCTGAGCTCTTCCAGAAACTCAGGGGCCAGCGTCTCATGCAGTTCTTCGGGCACATACCGCAGCGCGTTTTTCAGCGCGATTTTGGTCTGTTCGGGGGTCAGGCAGTACCCGCGGTCAGGCGCGCGGCGGATGCCGGGCACAAAATCGGGCATGGGGGGCAGTTCAGGCCCCAGCTTAATGGTCATGGCGTTGTCGATGATCTGGTTGTTCATTCTGTTCCCTCCTGTATTGTGGCTGGGAAAGACGGGCGCGGCAGCGCCGCGCGAACATCTTTTATTTTATCAGCTTCTTTGCCTCTGTGCAATGTGGAAAAGTGTAAAAGCGTAGCGGCCTGTTTTTGTTACTTCAGCTGACCGCAAATGGCCTCGGCCGCCTCGACGACCCGCCCTGACTTGACCATTTTGTCACATTTGACCATTTCGTAATGCATGACGACGTCCTGGTCGATGGGGGCGACCTCGCTGCGCACCAGGTCATAGACCGCCTTTGTCGCCGGGGCCAGCTTGCTCTCGTCGCGGAAAGTGATGGCCTGGGCCGCGGCAAACAGCTCGATCGACAGCACTTTTTCGCTGTTGTCGAGAATCATGCGCGCCTTGCGCGCCGCGGTCGTGCCCATGCTGACATGATCCTCCTGGTTGGCGCTTGACGGGATGGAGTCGACGCACGCAGGGTGGGCGTACACCTTGTTTTCAGACACCATGGACGCCGCCGCGTACTGGGTGATCATAAAGCCCGAGCACACGCCGCCGTGGGCGGTCAAAAAGGCGGGCAGGCCCGACAGCTGCGGGTTGACCAGGCGCTCGAGGCGGCGCTCGGAAATGTTGGCCAGCTCGGCGATGGCCATGCCCGCCATGTCCATGGCGATGGCGACCGGCTGGCCGTGGAAGTTGCCGCCCGAAATGGCCTCGTCTTCGTCGGGGAAGATGAGCGGATTGTCGGTGACCGCGTTAATTTCGCGCGAAAGCACGTCCCAGCAGTAGCGCAGCGCGTCGCGGCTGGCGCCGTGGACCTGCGGCATGCAGCGGATGGAATAGGCGTCCTGCACCTTGTCGGGGTTTGTGTCGTGCGCCAAATCGCTGCCTTCGAGCAGCGTCAGCAGGTTGGCGGCCGCGTCCATCTGGCCCTGGTGCCCGCGCAGGGCATGGACTTTGGGGTCAAAGGCCTTTTTGATGCCGAGCGACGCCTCGGTCGTCAGCGCGCCGACAATGTCGGCCGTTTTGCACAAGGTCATGGCGTCGTAAACAACCATGCAGCTGATGGCCGTCATGATCTGAGTGCCGTTTATCAGGGCAAGGCCTTCTTTGGCCGCCAGCTCAATGACGGGGATGCCCGCCTTTTCCATGGCCTCGGCGCCCGGCATGACCTCGCCTTTGTATTCGGCATGGCCTTCGCCCAGCATGACGAGCACCATATGCGACAGCGGCGCCAGGTCTCCGCTCGCGCCCAGCGACCCCTTTTCAGGGATGACGGGGTGGACGCCGGCGTTGAGCATGGCGAGCAGCGTCTCAAGCGTCGACAGCCGGATGCCCGAATTGCCGCGGGATAGCGCGTTGCACCGCAGCAGCATGGCGGCGCGCACGACTTCGCACGGAAGCGGATCGCCCATGCCGCAGGAATGGCTGATGATCAGGTTGCGCTGCAAAGCGCGGGTGTCTTCGGCCGAAATCAATGTGTCGGAAAACTTGCCGAACCCCGTGGTCAGGCCGTACACCACGGCCCCTTCAGCCAGCTTTTTGTCCACATATTCACGGCAGGCAACCACCTTTTTCTGCGCCTGCTCGGCAATGCGCACTTTGGCTCCGCCGCGCGCGACGGCGACGACTTCTTCAATGGTCAGCTTTTCACCGCTGATGACGATTTCCATGAGACCCTTCCTTTCTGCTTTTACCCTGATAAAACAATGCATGGTTAAATTGGTCTATTCCATCCAAAATGGACTACAAAAATTATACCGGCTTTTGCCTTTCAAGTCAACGGCTATGCAGTGTTTTGCACAAAAAATAGCCCAATACAGATAAGCGTATCTTTTTCTTGCTTTTTCGCGGCGGTAAATTATAATTAAAACTATACCAATTTTCCGGTCTGGCCCGGGGGGAATGCAGATGGAGTTCAAGCTGGACGGGCAGAGCGCCCTGTATAAGCAGATCGTCGAACAGATCCTGCTCAAAATCAAAAGCGGCGAGCTGCCGCCGGGCGCCAAGCTGCCGACCGAACGCGAGCTGGCCCGCGAGCTGGGCGTCGCGCGCGGGACGGTCAAAAAGGCTTACGCCGAGCTGGCGGACAACAACATCATCGAAGTCATCCAGGGCAGCGGCAGCTATGTGTACAGCGACAAGCAGAATTTTGACGGCGAGCGGCGGCGCATGGCAATCGGCATGATCGAAGAGCTGCTGTCCCGCCTGACCTATTGGGACTTTTCGCTCAAAGAGACCTCGATGCTCATCCGCATGTGCCTGTGGCGGCGTGAAACCGGCGAGCGGCAGGTCCGCGTGGCGGCCGTCGACTGCAACCCGGAATCGCTGTCCCTTTTCAAGCGCCAGCTTTCCTACCTGCCCAACATCGCGCTGTCGGTGTTTTCCGTCGACAGCGTCATTTTGAGCGACAATGCGGCCTCTATTTTTTCCGGCTTTGACCTGGTCCTGACGACCGAGACCCATTTTGAACAGGTTTCGCGCAGCCTGTCGGGCGCGGGGGTGCGCGTGCTGCCCGTTTCGGTCGGGCTGAGCCATCAGACCATTGTCGATATTTCGGCCGTTCCTGAAAAATGCGCGGTCGGCATCCACTGCGTCAGCAACAAATTCGCCAACCTCGTCGCGCAGCAGTTCGCCGCGTTCCGCAGCGCGCCCCACCCGCTGCCCGTCTGTTTTGAATCGGACCGGCAGTCGTCCGAGCGCTTTCTGCAAAAGCTCGACTGCGTCATCGTCAACCCCGACTCGGCGCTGCTGGCCCCTGAATTGTTCGGCGACCTGGGCCGGCGGTTTTCGGAAAACGGCGGGCGCATTATCCCCTTTGACTACCTTATCGACCGCGGCTCGCTCATCCATGTGGAAGAGCAGATTGACCGCATTTTAAAAAACAAAGCGGCGTACCCGGGGGCCGTCCCGGACTGAGCGCGCCGTGTGAAAGGCGGAACTGTTCATGCTTTTTTCCAACGCAGATCTGAAAAAGCTCATCCTGCCCCTCATCATCGAGCAGCTGCTGTCCGTCACCATCGGCATGGCCGACGCCGTCATGGTGTCGGGCGTGGGGCAGGCGGCCATTTCGGGCGTGTCGCTCGTCGACTCGGTCAACGTGCTGCTCATCAACGTCCTGTCCGCTCTGGCGACGGGCGGCGCCGTCGTTTCGTCGCAGCATCTGGGCCGCGGCGAACCGTGGAAGGCGTGCATCGCCGCCAAGCAGCTCATTTTCTGCTGCGGCGTCTTGGGCGCCTTGGTCGCCTGTGCCGTGCTCGGCTTCCGCTCGCCCCTGCTGACCGGGCTGTTCGGCGCCGTCGAACCCGACGTCATGCGCAGCGCGCAGACCTATTTCTTTTATTCCGCCCTGTCTTACCCCTTTATCGCCGTATACAACGCCGGCGCGGCCCTGTTCCGCACCATGGGGAACTCGCGCATTTCGATGATCACGTCCATGTGCATGAACCTCATCAACGTCGCGGGCAACGCCATCTTGATTTTCGGTTTTTCCATAGGCGTAGCGGGGGCCGCCATTGCGACGCTGGTCTCGCGCATCGTCGGATCCGCCGCCATGGTTGTGCTGCTGCGCCGCCCGACAGGCGCCATTTTCGTCCGCGACTGGCGGCAGTTCCGGCTTGATTTTTCCACTGTCAAAAGCATCTTCCGCATCGGCATCCCCACCGGCCTTGAAAACGGCATGTTCCAAATCGGCAAGGTGCTGGTCTCATCGCTCGTCGCCACGTTCGGCACCGTAGCCGTGGCCGCCAACTCGGTGGCCAACAACATCACCTCTTTCGCCATTATTCCCGGCTCGGCCATTGGCCTTGCGATGGTGACCGTCGTCGGCCAGTGCGTCGGCGCGCGCGACTATGCCCAGGCGCGCCATTACGCCAAAAAGCTCCTGCTCATGGCTTATATCGGCGTTGCCGCCGTCAACGTGCTGCTCATGGCGCTGTGCCGCTTCATCGTCGGCATTTACAGCCTGCCCGCCGAAACGACCGGCCTGGCCTGCGAACTGATTCTGCTGCACTCGGTTTTCTGCATGACGCTGTGGCCCGCCGCCTTTACCCTGCCCAACGCGCTGCGCGCGGCCAGCGACGTGCGGTTTACCATGACGGTGTCGGTGTTTTCCATGTGGATGTTCCGCATCGTCTTCAGCTACGTCCTGGGCAGCTGGCTGGACATGGGGGTTATCGGCGTCTGGGTGGCCATGTTCATCGACTGGGCCTTCCGCATTATTTTGTTTGTCACCCGTTTCCACGGCCACCGGTGGGAACAAAAACAGATTCTCTGACCTTTTTTCACAGGGCGCGAACCGTCGCGCCCTTTTTCCGTCTGACAGCCGCAAATTTGCCAAAGCCCGTTCTTTATGTTATAGTATAGGCTCTCGGGCGCTCCAGAATCCTGCGCCGGAAGCCGGGCTCGCCCGCGGTCCCATGGGGCTGCGCGGGCCCTGCTCTTATAAATATGTTGTGCGCGGCAGCGTCCAGATTCGTCTGTAAGCCTGCCTGCGCAGTTCCGGATCCCGGCCGGTTTGGCCGGGACAAAGGAGGCCGCATTATGAAAGAAATCCGCACCTGCTGTTCCCTGCTGCTCGCTTGCTGCCTGATCGCCGTGCCTCTCGGCGCAGCCAGCGCCGCCCTGGCTGACTATGACTACACCGGCGACTTTGCCGGCGGTCTGGCCGCCGTCTGCCGCGACGGGCTGTGGGGCGCCGTCGACGAAACCGGCACCGTAGCCGTGCCGATCGAGTACGAAAGCCGCGAGGACCTGCCCATTGAGCTTCCCGGTCCCGATCCCGCCCCTTCGCTGTACAGCGAAGGCCTGGCGCCCACCCACGATCTCGACACCGGCCTGTACGGCTACACCGACCAAGACGGCCGCGTCGTCATCGAGCCGCGTTACCAGTATGCCGCCCCCTTTCACAACGGCTTTGCCCGCGTCATGCGCGGGGGGCTGTGGGGCTTTGTCGACGCCCGCGGCTGCGAAGTCATCCCGCCCGTCTACCTGTACGCCCGCGACTTTGACGATGTGGGCGCCTGGGTGCAGACCGGCGAAGGCCGCGAGCTGATTGCTCTCTCCTATGCGCGCCAGTGCGCCGCCGCCTTTCAGCCAGACGGCAGCCTGTACGCCTTTCCGTCGCCGTCGCAGCTGCTCTTGAACGGCCGCGCCGTCACTCTCGAAAGCTATGAGATCGGCGGCAGCAACTATGTGGGCCTGCGGGACGCCGCCGCGCTGCTTTCAACGGCCGGCAAGGGGTTTTCCGTCGGCTGGGACGCTGCCGCGCAGGCCGTCACCGTCACGACGGGCGGCGCGTACACGCCGGTTGGCGGCGAGCTGGCTGCCGGCGAGCGCCGCAGCCCCCTGGCCGTCGTCTCCGACGTCTCTGTCCGCTGGGACGGCCGCGACATGGCGCTGGCCGTTTACGAAATTGAAGGACGCAGCTTTGTCCGCCTGCGCGATCTTGCGGCGCTGCTTGACATCGCCGTCGGCTGGGACGGCGGCCGGCAGCTCGTGGCGCTCGACACCGCGCAGCCGTACGAAGGTATGCAGCCGTGGGAAAAACCGCCCGCATGGCGGCTGCCGCACGGCAGCTTTGACCTGTCGCGCCTGCTCGACGGCAACCCCGCCGGACAAGTCCGGTTCCTTTACAGCACCGCTGAATTCGTCTCTTCTGAAATGCCGTCGGGCATTTACGGCGTCGGCGTCCTCGACCCGGCCGCCGTATACGATCCTTCCCGCTCGTGGGAAGAACATCTGGCGGCGATGACCGCTGTTGCTGAAGAGGCCTTCGGCCTGTCGATCGGCGAAGACGGCGTGCTGCGCGACGCCGGCGGCGACCCCTGTTTTACCGTTTTTCACGACGGCAGCCGCCTCGGCATCACGATCGGCGCATGGCGCCACAGCGTCTCGGCCCCGTCTGACGGCGCGGTCTACCAGAACGCGGCGCTCGAGCTGCTGCAGTACCTGTCGGGCAGCGACGCCGTCGGGGCCGCCCTGTGGTCCCTGGTCGACGCGCTCCAGCTCGACGCAGAGGGATCGACCGGCGACTTCGGCTTCACCGGCCATGAAGGCAGCCCGCAGGCCGGCGTGCTCATCCACGATTCCGGCGCGCGCGTGCAGTACGATATGCAGGTCGACGGCGAAATCACCTTCTGGTTTGATCCGGCGGCCGACTGATTCCGGCCTGATGAAACGCTCCGTTTTGCTACGGGGCGTTTCTTTTTGCCGTTTTTCAACAATTTGTATCAGCTTTTTCGCAAACAAACGTTTGATTTCTGCGCCGGTTTATGCTATACTGGCTATATTGGCATACATATGTTCCGAAACTCCGCTTTCCGGGAGGATGATTATGAAAAAGCTGAGCCCCAAACGGCTGGAAATTTTGCAGTACCTGACCGATTTTACCGAACAGAACGGCTATCCGCCCTCGATCCGTGAGATCTGCGAGGCCGTCAACCTGCGTTCGCCGTCCACGGTCCACACCCATTTAAAGGTGCTGCGCGACGGCGGTTACCTGGACAAAGACGATCACAAGACCCGCGCCATCAGCCTCAAAGGCAGCCGGCAGGGCTACCGCAGCGTCCCGCTTTTGGGCACCGTCACCGCCGGCCTGCCCATCCTCGCCCAGCAGGAAGTCGAAGGCTACGTCCCCTACGGCGGCACGGCCTCGGGCGAGCTGTTCGCCCTGCGCGTGCGCGGCGATTCCATGCTGGGGGCCGGGATTCTGCCCGACGACATTGTCATCGTCCGCCGGCAGCCCGACGCGCGCAGCGGCGACATTGTCGTCGCCCTGCTCGGCGACGAAGCCACTGTAAAGCGCCTGTCCCTGACAGGCGGCGTGTGGCTTTTGCCGGAAAACCCGGCGTATGACCCCATCGACGGTTCGGAATGCTGTGTGCTCGGGCTGGTCGTCGCGCTGTACCGCCCCCATGTCTGACCGGCTGGACGCCAGCGTGCGCACGCTGCGCGGTGTCGGCGAAAAACGCGCGCAGCAGCTGGCCCGGCTGTCGCTGACGACGCTGCGCGATTTTCTGACCTATTTCCCGCGCGACTACGAGGATCGCTCGCGTTTTTACACCATCTCGCAGGCGCCTGAAGGCGAACGCTGCTGCGTGCGCGCCGTTGTCGGCACGCAGCCGGTATCAGCCCGCCTGCGCCAGGGACTGACGGTGTGCAAGACGCGCGTCTTCGACGAAACCGGCACGCTGTCGCTGACCTTTTTCAACCAGCCATACCTTAAGAATCAACTGGCCGTGGGCAGCGAATACGTTTTTTTCGGCAAGATCGAGACCTTTGGACGCACGCGGCAGATGCAGAATCCGCAGTTCGAGCCCGCCGACCGCGCCGGCGATACGACGGGGCGCATTCTGCCCGTTTACCCGCTGACCGAGGGCGTGACCCGCCCGCTCATCATCCAGGGGGTACGGGCTGCGCTCGACGCGGCGGGCGGCGTTTTTGACGATCCCGTCCCCCCGGACGTCGCGTGCGAAAACGGGCTTTGCCCCGTAGCCGAAGCCTACCGCGACATCCACTTTCCGTCCGGCTGGGACGCTGTGCGCCGTGCGCGGCGGCGGCTGATCTTTGAAGAGTTTTTCATTTTTTCCCTGGCGTCGCTGCAAATGAAAAGCCGCGCCGTCCGGCAGCCGGCCGCCGCGCTCGCGCCGCGCGATCCGGCGGTTTTTTTTGCATCGCTGCCCTTTTCGCCGACCGGCGCGCAGCGCCGGTGCGTCGGCGAATGTTTTGCCGATATGACCCAAAACCGCCGCATGAACCGGCTTTTGCAGGGCGACGTCGGCTCGGGCAAAACGCTGGTCGCCGCGGCCGGCGCATGGCTGGCCGCCCAAAACGGCCGGCTGACCGCCGTCATGGCGCCGACCGAGCTTTTGGCACGGCAGCATCAGCGCACGTTTGACGCCCTGCTGCGGCCTTTTGACATCCGGGTCGGCCTGCTGGTTTCCTCCATGCCGAAAAAAGAGCGCGCCGCCGTGCTTGACGGCCTGCGCGGCGGCGGCATCCAGGTGGTTTGCGGCACTCACGCCCTGCTGGAATCGGGCGTCGACCTGCCGCAGGCCGGGCTGCTCGTCGTTGACGAACAGCACCGCTTCGGGGTACGGCAGCGCGCCGCGCTCGCCGAAAAGGCAGGAAGCGCCCACCTGCTCGTTATGTCGGCCACCCCCATCCCCCGCACCCTGACGCTCATCCTGTTCGGCGACCTTGACCTTTCGGTGCTCGACGAGCTGCCGCCCGGCCGGCAAAAGGTTGCCACCTACCGCATCGGGCCGGACAAACGCGACCGCGCGCTGGCCTTTGTGCAAAAAGAAGCCGCCGCCGGCGGGCAGGCGTATCTGGTCTGCCCGCGTATTGAAGAAAGCGAAGACGGCGGGCGGCAGGCCGCGGTGCAGTACGCGCAGTTCGTGCGTGAAAAATGCCCCGGCCTGCGCGTGGGGCTGATGCACGGCCGGCTTTCCGGCGCGGAAAAAGAGGCCGTCATGGCCGATTTCCAGGCAGGAAAACTCGATGCCCTCGTTTCGACGACGGTCGTCGAAGTCGGCGTCGACGTGCCCAACGCCAGCGTCATGCTCATTGAAAACGCCGAGACCTTCGGGCTGTCGCAGCTGCACCAGCTGCGCGGCCGCGTCGGGCGCGGCCAGCGCCCTTCGCACTGCATCCTGATCCAGGGGGGCGGCGGCGAAACGGCCCGTGCGCGCCTAAACGCGCTGTGCCGTCAGTCCGACGGTTTTCAAATCGCCGAAGAGGATCTGCGCCTGCGCGGGCCCGGCGACTTTTTCGGCCAGCGGCAGCACGGCTTGCCTGACTTTAAAATCGCCGATCTTGCCCAGGACGTCGACATCCTGCAGCGGGCGCAGCGGGCGGCCGCCGTGCTTTTGCAGAGCGACCCCGGCCTGTCGCGCCCCGAACACGCCTGCGCCGCCCGGCGGGCGGCCGCCATACTCGCGCCGAAAAACGGCGTTTTGTTTAATTAAGCCCGTTTTCCCTGTAAATCTCATCTTGAAACTTGGGTAAAATCAAGGTACAATAGGCTTATCCCAACCGACCATTACAGTAAAGGAGAGAACCGCCATGAAAAATTCTGTCAAACGCCTGCTCGCTCTGGTCATGACCTGCGCCATGCTGAGCGTCTGCGCGCTGGCTGCCGACTTTACCAGCTGCGCCGACGAACTGTATGACCTTGGCCTGTTCAAGGGCACAGGCACCGATGCCAACGGCAATCCTGAGTACAGCCTGGACGCCGCCCCGACCCGTGCCGAGGCCGTCACCATGCTGGTCCGCCTGCTGGGCAAGGAAACCGAAGCCCAGGAAGGCACATGGGAAGTGCCCTTTACCGATCTGGACGGCGCCAATGCGTGGGCCCTGCCCTATGTCGGCTATGCCTATGCCAACGGCCTGACCAACGGCGAAAGCGACACCCTGTTCGGCACCAACAATGCCTGCTCAAGCCAGATGTACTGCACGCTGGTGCTGCGCGCGCTCGGTTATGACGACGCGGCCGGCGATTTTACTTACGCCGACGCGCTGACCTTTGCCACGGAAAAGGGCCTGCTCGACTCTTTCCTGACCTCTGGCGAGTTTCTGCGTGACGAGGTCGCCGCTGTTTCTTACGCCGCCCTGGTCACCCCGCTGAACGGCGAAGAAACCCTGCTGATTGAAAAACTGGCCGAGGAAGGCGCCGTCACCGCCGAAGGCGCGCAGGCCCTGGTCGACAAGGCCAACCTGTACGCCGAATACTGCGCGCTGTCCGAGCAGTCCAATTCGGACAGTGTGGACATGACCATGAACATGGACATGACCATGTCGATGGGCGAAACCGAAGTCCCCATGACCATTGAAATGAACGAAAAGGTTCGCCTGCTCGAAGCCGGCATGGAAATGGCAGTAGCCATGAACATGAATGTCATGGGCCAGGACGTGACCACCGAAACCTACCTGATCGACGGTATTCTGTACACCAACGACGGTACCAACAAGGTCAAAGTCCCCTATACCACACCGGACGACCTGCTCGACATGACCGCCCTGACCTCGTCCGAATCCTCGCCGCTGTACGCTGTCCAGTCCATTGCCAAAGAAGAAGCTGACGGCGTCACGACCTATACGCTCACCATGAGCGGCAACCTGCTGACCTCGATGACCGAAACCATTGTCGGCATGGTAGGCCAGACGCAGGATCTGTCCGGCATGACCATGGGCGACGTCGCCATGTCGGTGTCGTTTGAAAACGACGTCATGACCGGCATGGCCATGACGATGACCATGAGCCTGACCGCCGACGGCCAGACCGTGGATTACGCCATTTCCCTGGACGCTGTCGTCAACGCCATGGGCGACGACGTTGTCATCGAGTTCCCCGAAGACCTCGACACCTACGTCGATATGCCTGCCGAATAAGTTTTATCTGTACGCCCTCTGGGCGGGGAAAGCTTCCCCGCCCAGATTTTTCTGTTATTTTCAGAAAATGTAGGAGTACAATACATCTTGGACAGTTGAATAAAAAAGGATGAAGGATAAGGCCTCATCGGTTATAGTTGGAGTTGTGAGACAACAACTGAACGAGAGGGGGCCATATCCTTCATGAGAAAGAGTATAACACAGGACATGGCATACAGGCAATCCCTGATGAAGTACGCGGAGAAATACGGCGTGAGTCGGGCCAGCCGGAAGTACAACAAGAGCCGATCGTACATCTACTTTTGGAAGGCCCGCTGGGACGGGACCGCGCAGTCCCTGGCCTGCCAGTCCCGGCGGCCCCGCAGCCATCCCAACCAGCACACGGAGGCGGAGCTGAAATTGATTCGGGACATGCGCCGCAGGAATCCCCGCCTCGGCATGGTGGAACTGTGGCACCGTCTGCGCCAGAGAGGGTATACCCGCCGCCCGGAAAGCCTGTTTCGCGTCATGAGGAAGCTGGGCCTGTTTCCGCAGGCGGAAAAGAAGCCGGCCT
>CALWJQ010000080.1 GCA_944381055.1 uncultured Clostridia bacterium
CCTTCCCGCGCCCGAGGACCACGAGGACGAGCGGGAGCGCCCGCTGCGCGCCGTCACCAGCGGCCAGACCTTTGATGTCGATTCAGCCATTGACATTGACGCCGAGTGCGACCTGGATGACGAGGACATTGATTTTTCCCGCTGGCTGCTCGACCAGGAGGAAGACAACTGGGGCGCTGTGCGTCTGCGCGTCAGCAGCCCTGACGACCTGGCCCTGTTCGACGCGCACCAGTACATGCTGCGCGTTCCCGTGGCTCTGGCCGGTGATGACCCTGCTGTCTTTGAGCAGGCACTGCGCCGTTTCTGCGGCATTGCGCTGTATGACGGTACTTCAGACTTTGACGCAGAATTTCTGGAGCGGCTGCACCGCAAATATGGCCTGATTATCCTGTAATCTGCATAAAAAATCCCCGGCCCGGGCCGGGGATTTTATCACCTGTATGCTTTTAATCGAGTCTGAGACGCGCCATCATCAGCGAATCGACATATTAGCCGTTGCGAATGGCTTCTGCACGTTTAAGGCCTTCTTCCACAAAGCCGAACTTTTTATACAGCGCAATGGCTCGCGCGTTATCTGCAAAGACATCGAGTTCCAACCGGACCAGCATGAGCCAGTTGTCGGCCATGCCGATGAGCGCTTCCATCAGCTTGGTGCCGACGCCGCGTCCCTGATAATCCCGGTGCACCATCATACCGATACCGCCGCAGTGGCGGCGCCGCGGATTGGACTCAATGGTGAGCGACCCATACCCAATCATAATTTCTTCGCCCTGCTCGTTATAGGTGACTGCCGTGAAGTTATGCTGTGTGGCATGGTCTAGCGCGGCGATGCCTGCTTCATTGCGCGCCTCGCGCTCAGACGGGATGCCCAAAATGTTTTCAAACACACCGGGCATGCGGCGCAGTTCATTGATTCCCTTTCCATCGCCCGGACGGACCGGTCTGATGACGATTTCCATGTCTTCACCTCCAAATTTTTGTTATTATAATACAGCGCTTGTTTTCTGTCAAGGTCAGGCAGGGGTGTGTGCCAAATGAAAGAGACAAAAGGAGGCTGTTTATGAGCCAGAATATCTTTGACGACCCTGTATTTTTCGAAGGCTATTACCAGCTGCGCCAGGGACTCAATTACAAAGACCTGTTTGAACAGCCGGCCATGCGCCGCCTGCTGCCCGACGTCGCCGGAAAGCGCGTTTTAGACATTGGCTGCGGCTATGGGCACAACTGCCTGGAGTTTGCGCAAAAGGGTGCGCAGCGCGTGCTGGGCATTGATCTTTCTGAAAAAATGCTCGCCGTGGCACGCGGCGAATCCACGCACCCAAACATTGAATACCGGCGCATGGACATGGCCGATCTGTCGCAGCTGAACCCCGGCTACGACTTGATTTACAGCTCGCTTGCCTTCCACTATGCGGCTGATTTCGGCGCTTTGGCCGCCGATATTGTGCGTCTGCTCAACCCCGGCGGCCAGCTGCTGTACTCGCAGGAACACCCCATTGTCACCGCTTCCATTGACTGCAAAGGCTGCTACAACCGCGACGAACAGGGCCGCGCAATCTCTTATACCTTTTCTGACTATGCGCGCAGCGGGCGGCGCGTCGGCACATGGTTTGTCGACGGGGTCGTCAAATATCACCGCCCCATGGGCGAGATTCTGACCACGCTGGCCCGCGCGGGCCTTGTCATCGACGAGGTTGTCGAGCCCACGCCCGAAGACTGGGCCATTCGCAAAAAACCCGCCCTTGCGCAGGAGTTTATCAAGCCGTCTTTTCTCATCGTGCATGCCCACAAAACGTAAAAAAAACGCCTGTCCCATAGGGGACAGGCGTTTTTTCTGTTCTTCAGACTTCCCAAGGCTTGCAGACAATTTCGCGGATTTGGGTTTCCAGAATGTTGTTGGCGTGTTCGGGCCGCAGGATAATGACGCTGTCCGCGCCGCCGCCGCTGCCGCCGATTGACACGACATCGGCCCCATAGGGCACCAGCCCGGCGTCCACGGCCATAACGGCGCACTCGACCCCGACCTTGACGCCGCGTCCGAACATACGCAGGGTGTCGGCCATAATCTCGATGGGGTATACCCCCTTGTACCGGCGGCTCAGGCCGCGCTCTGCGCCGCTTAAAACGTGGGTTGCAAAGACGACGCGGATGCCCGCCTGTTCAAGCTCGGCGCGCGTTTCCCCGGCCATCGGTGTAGACCCCGGTTCGCGCGTTCCGTAAGCCAGCGCAACGCAGACAATATTGTATTCCCCGGCATACGCCTTCAGCCTGCGCGCCGTCGCGCCGGTGCTGCTGGCGACAACAATGTCTTTGATTCCGCGCTCCTTTGCCGCTTGCAGCGCCAGATCGATGCATTGCTCTGTGTTCTGCGGTCCTTTTTTCTCAAATGTCATGACTCTGCCTCCTTCGTCAAAAGGCTTTTAAAATCAGCCGGCCCCCCGGGATTTCCCGGGGGGCTTTGGAAAACAGCTTATTTCTTGTCCTTAATCGCGGCCTGTGCGGCAGCCAGACGGGCGATGGGGACGCGGTACGGGGAGCATGAGACATAGTCCAGGCCGACCCTGTGGCAGAACTCGACCGAAGACGGGTCGCCGCCGTGCTCGCCGCAGATGCCCATGTGCAGGTGCGGATTGGCGGCGCGGCCCAGTTTGGCGGCCATTTCAACCAGCTTGCCGACGCCCTTCTGATCCAGCTTGGCAAACGGATCGCTCTCGTAAATCTTGTTGTCGTAGTACGCGCCCAGGAACTTGCCGGCGTCGTCACGGCTGAACCCAAAGGTCATCTGGGTCAGGTCGTTGGTGCCGAACGAGAAGAAGTCCGCCTCGGTGGCAATCTCGTCAGCCGTCAGCGCGGCACGCGGGATCTCGATCATGGTGCCGACTTCGTACTTCATGTCCGAACCGGCGGCCTTGATGAGCTCGTCCGCCGTCTTGACGACGATGTCCTTGACAAACTTAAGCTCTTTGACTTCGCCGACCAGCGGAATCATGATTTCAGGCACCAGGTTCCACTCGGGATGCTTTTTCTGCACAGCCAGCGCAGCCTTGATGACGGCGCGGGTCTGCATAACGGCGATTTCGGGGTACGTGACGGCCAGGCGGCAGCCGCGGTGGCCCATCATGGGGTTGAACTCGTGCAGCGACGCGATGATGGTCTTGATCTGCTCGACGGTTTTGCCCATGTCCTTGGCCAGCAGGGCAATGTCGGCCTCGTCGGTCGGCACGAACTCGTGCAGCGGCGGATCGAGGAACCGGATGGTGACCGGGCAGCCTTCCATGGCCTCGTAAATGGCTTCAAAGTCGCCCTGCTGCATGGGTTCAAGCTTGGCCAGGGCTTTTTCGCGCTGTTCGACGGTATCCGAGCAGATCATTTCGCGGATCGCAGGGATGCGGTCGCTGTCAAAGAACATGTGCTCGGTACGGCACAGGCCGATGCCCTCGGCGCCAAAGCTGCGCGCCTGCGCGGCGTCGGTCGGGGTGTCGGCATTGGTGCGGACCTTCAGGCGGCGGTACTTGTCGCACCACGCCATGACGCGGCCGAACTCGCCGCCGATGGACGCGGGGACGGTGGGAATCTCGCCGTCGTAGATCTTGCCGGTCGAACCGTCAATGGACAGCCAGTCGCCTTCATGGAAGGTCTTGCCGGCCAGGACGAATTTTTTATTTTCTTCATCCATGGCGATTTCCGAGCAGCCGGACACGCAGCAGGTGCCCATGCCGCGGGCGACGACGGCGGCGTGCGACGTCATGCCGCCGCGGACGGTCAGGATGCCCTGTGCAGCCTTCATGCCCTCGATGTCCTCGGGCGAGGTTTCCAGACGGACGAGCACGACCTTTTCGCCGCGCTCGGCCCAGGTTTTGGCGTCTTCGGCCGTAAAGACAATGCGGCCCGACGCGGCGCCGGGCGAAGCGGCCAGCGCGCTGCCGATAACCGGGGTCTTTTTCAGAACCTCGGCGTCAAACTGCGGGTGCAACAGGGTGTCGAGCGAGCGCGGGTCGATCATGGCGACGGCCTGCTCTTCGCTGATCTGGCCTTCGTCGACCAGGTCGCAGGCGATCTTGAGGGCCGCGGCCGGGGTACGCTTGCCGTTGCGGGTCTGCAGCATGTACAGCTTGCGGTCTTCAATGGTGAACTCCATGTCCTGCATATCATGGTAGTGGTTTTCCAGAATATCGCAGATTTTGACAAACTGCTCATAGACTTCGGGCATGACTTCCTTGAGCTGGTCAATGGTCTGCGGTGTGCGGATGCCGGCGACGACGTCTTCGCCCTGGGCGTTCATCAAAAATTCGCCGAACAGCTTGCGCTCGCCGGTCGCGGGGTTGCGGGTAAAGGCGACGCCGGTGCCCGACGTGTCGCCCATGTTGCCAAAGGCCATGGCCTGCACGTTGACGGCCGTGCCCCAGGAATAGGGGATGTCGTTGTCGCGGCGGTAGACGTTGGCGCGCGGGTTGTCCCAGCTGCGGAAAACGGCCTGAATGGCGCCCATCAGCTGTTCTTTCGGGTCGGTCGGGAAATCCTGGCCCAGCTTGGCGCGGTACTCGGCCTTGAACTGCGCGGCCAGCTCTTTGAGGTCGTCAGCCGTCAGCTCGACGTCCTGGGTGATGCCGCGTTCTTCTTTCATCTTGTCAATGAGCTGTTCAAAATATTTTTTGCCGACTTCCATAACGAC
>CALWJQ010000081.1 GCA_944381055.1 uncultured Clostridia bacterium
TATTCCCTGGATGACTTCGCCAGGCAGCTCGCCATCCATAACCGCCGCTCCAACAACTTCCCCATGAGACCCCTCGGCTGGCTTTCCCCCTCAGAGTTCACCGTCCAATATGTTTGACAAACCTACACCGGGCGATAAAATTCCGGTGATGGTAAAGGTCAGGCGGCGTATTTTTTTGCTTTTGCGCGAGATTAGCATACAGACCAGCAGGCCGGCGAGCAGCCCTGCCAAACCGAGAAGAATGTTGACCGATTCTGCGGAAGCCGGCGCCAGAACGCCGGCCAGCATCAGGGCAATCGGCAGCAGGTACAGCAGCGACGCCCAGCCCAAAATGGCGCCGGTAGCGCTTTCAACCATGACCTGATCGCCGGCGTCCGCATAGACCGGGTTTTGCGCCGTCACGCGTACGCGCTCTTCCGGGTGGGCACAGCCGTGGCAGGAACCACAGTCGCCCGAACAGGCAGACTTGCGCGTCACTTCGACGAGAGCTGTTCCGTTGGGGTAGGTTTCTTTTACAGTGGCAATGGCTTTCATCTTCTCACTCCAAAGGGGCGTATTCACGCATAATCTGTTCTGCGGCACGAATGCCGTCGACGGCCGCGCTCATAATGCCGCCGGCATAGCCGGCGCCTTCGCCGCAGGGAATCAGTCCGGACACCCCTGGACTGTACAGCGTGTCCTGCCGCACAATGCGCACGGGCGACGAAGTCCGGGTTTCCAGTCCTGTCAAAACAGCGTCGTCCGCGTCAAATCCGGGCAGTTTTTTTCCAAAAACCGGAATGGACTCGCGCAGCATCGCGGCCGCGAACGGCGGCAGGATTTCATTTAAATCGGTCAGGTTCCAGCCGCGCGGATAAGTCGGCTGCACCCGGCCCGGCCGCCGGCCGCGCTGTCGGCGCAGAAAATCGCCTACGCACTGGACAGGGGCGCTGTAATCCCCGCCGCCCGCTGCAAAGGCTGAACGTTCTAGCATCCGTTGAAATGCGACGCCCGCCAGCGGCCCTTCATCCGCGAAATCATCCGGCGTCACCGAGACGGCAAGCGCAGCGTTGGCATTGACGCCATCGCGCGCATGGACGCTCATTCCGTTGGTCACGACCATGCCTTCTTCGCTGGACGCAGCAACCACCGTGCCGCCAGGGCACATACAGAACGAGTAGCAGCCTCTATCGCCCACACGCCGCGACAGAAAGTATTCTCCGGGCGGAAGCCCGGGCGTCCCGGCATAACGGCCATACAAGCCGAGGTCAATGGTTTCCTGCCGGTGCTCGATGCGCACACCGACAGAAAAGGGCTTGGCCTGCATGGGCAGCCCTTGCGCAAAAAGCTGTTCAAAAGTATCGCGCGCGCTGTGCCCGATGGCCAGAACCGCCGTTTCGCAGGGAACGTCGCCCGCAGGGGTGCGCAAGGCGGTCAGACGGCCCGCGCGGGAAACAAAGCCCAGCAGCGGCGTACGGAAGTGTACAGTGCCCCCCAGTTCTTCAATCCTGCGGCGCATTGAAACGACAATGCCTTTTAAAATGTCTGTGCCGATATGAGGATGCGCCCGGGTCATGGTCTCGGCCGGCGCTCCGTGGGCACGAAGG
Organism: uncultured Clostridia bacterium; assembly: GCA_944381055.1. GTDB lineage: Bacteria > Bacillota > Clostridia > Oscillospirales > Butyricicoccaceae > Ventrousia. The sequence continues at coordinate 1,587 of CALWJQ010000081.1, forward strand.
CGCCGCAGCACCAGTTCGCAGCGGACGTCGCCGATACGGGTGGTCAGCTTTCCGTCTGAATAGGCACCTGCGCCGCCTTCGCCGAATTGGATGTTGGTATTGGGATCAAGCGCGCCGCCGCCGGAAAACAGGCTGACAGCGCGGTCACGTTCGTCCATGGGCGCGCCGCGTTCCAAAACGACGGGCCGATACCCCTGTTCGGCCAGCAGCAGCGCGCAAAAAAGGCCGGCGGGACCCAGACCGCAAACGGCCGGCCGGTGCACAAGGCGCCGGCTTCCGGTCGCGCGGGGTTCGGGCGCGTGTTCACGCAAACGGACATCCGGCCGGGACAGGCGCTCGCAAAGCGAACGTTCGTCTCCGTCGATTTCGAGCTCGATCGCATAGACTTTGTGCAGCGCGCCGCGGCGCAGATCAAAAGACAGCTTGTGGACATGCGCTGAACGGACCCTGCTTTTGTCAAGTCCGCAAAGTCGAACAGCGGTGCCAATGGCATCGCTGTCCAACGCTTGATATGAACATTTCAGTCCGGAAACAATAATACTCACGATTCCGTCCCCCGGGGTTCGTCAGGATTGGGATTGTCCGGGTCGTCCGGATCGGGTTCGTCCGGGTTGGGAGCATTGGGATCATTCGGATCCGCCGGAGCGTCCGGATCCGGCGGCAGCTCTTCGGGCACGACAATGGTCAAGGTATAGCTGCCGATCAGCGTCACCTGCCGCTCGCCTGTCGAAACGGAAACCGATACGGTGTTTTCACCGACCGTCAGATTGTCCGGGTTGTAAATCGGCGTGATGAGCACATCTTCCGCCGTCAAAAGAGAAAGCTCTTCTTCTGTGCCCATAAAGACCAGGCTAAGGCCGGTCTCGGCATATGTGTAAGGCGAAATGTCGGCAAACTGCTCGCTTGTCGTGTTGACAACCATCTGCCGCAGGTTGTTGAAACTGATGCGGATCGTCGCATAGCTGTATTCGCTGTCCGTTGTGACGCCGTTGGGCAGGATGATCGGCAACGTCAGCTCAGTGACATTGTCTTCGAGCAGCTGGCGGATGCTGACGCTGCCCAGGTTGATCTGGTTGGTCGTCGAAACGACTTCAGGATCGCCGCTGATGCGGATGGATTCCGGCTCGATATGACATTCAATCATATCGTCTGTAATATAGCCGTACGGGATAATGTCGACCGTCAGGGGAATCTCGCCGCTCTGGTGGATCTGAAGTTCAAAATCAACCGACGGCTGCTCAAGCGTGATAAAAGTCATATCGACAGGCTCGCCTGCTTCGTTGACAAGCGTATAGTCCAAAACCGTACTGACGCTGGACGTTGCGCCGGACACATCATACAGTGCGGCGGCGTGGTCAATCTGCGCCAGAATCTGTTCAGGGCCCTGTACCGTAACGGCTTCGGGGGTCAGGCTGCGTCCGCCCAGCACATACCCTTCGGCGGGTTGCCCCTGGATATCAATGTGCACGGGAACAGACCGCGTAACGACGCGATCCACAGTAAACGCGACCCTCTGCGTGACCCGCGAATATGTCAGGCCGCTGCCGCTGGGCAGGTCTACCAGATAATTGCGCTCGTATTCGCCGGGTACCGTAATCGAAGACACATCAACCGTTGTGCTGATGTCGGTTCGGCTGAGCCTTGTCAAATCGCTCAGCTTGCCGGTCACCCGGATGTCTACGGTGGCGGTGTTGCCTTCGGTGATGATCAGGCCGGCGTCGCTCAGCTCCGACAAACCGGTGTACTGCACCTCAATGCCGTAGACAGGCTGCGTCAAGTCGGGATCCTGTGAGTCCATGACATAAAACCACAGCAGGATAGCGACGAGCAACGACAAAATCTTGATGGGGATGTCATTTTCTTTCAGCCATTTTCTCATTTAAACAGCCCCCTCACCCGTTCCCAAAAACTCGGGGACTCGTTTTCTTCCTCCTGCGGGATGAGCTCTTGCACCAGCAGACGCTCTAACGTTTCAGGGGCAAGATGACGCTTGAGAATTCCCCCCACGGCAAAAGAAATTGAACCCGTCTCTTCCGAAACGACGACGCATGGAGAGTCAAAATTTTCGCTCATGCCGACGGCGGCGCGGTGGCGGGTTCCCAGTTCCTTACTGATGTTCAGGTTGGTCGACAGCGGCAGAAGGCACCCGGCCGCCTCGATGCGGGCATTAGAAATGACGACAGCCCCGTCGTGCAGGGGCGCGTTATGGAAAAAGATGTTTTTCAACAGCTCAGCCGACACTTCTGAATCGATTCGAGTACCGGTCTTGGAAATGGATGAAATGTTGTCTTCCTTTTCAAAGACAATCAATGCGCCGGTCTTGCTCCACGACATGCTGCTGGCCGCCTCGACGGTTTGTAAAATTGCCAGCTGCATCCCCTGCTTGTCGACTTCACGCGTCTTGAACAGGCGCAGGCGGCTGCGGCCGAACTGCTCAAGCAGCTTGCGCAGCTCGGGCTGAAAGACGACGACCAGCGCCAGAAAGCTGAACTGCAGCACATTGGACAGCAAAAAGTTGATGACGCGCAGCTCGAGCATGGAAGATATCTGCATAAACACCAAAAGCACCAGCACGCCCTTGAGAATACGCGCGGCGCTGGTGTTGCGCATCAGCTTGATGATCCAGTATATGAAAGCGGCCACGATGAGGATGTCTAAGGCATCCAGCACCGTGGCAAACCTCAGTTGTTCCATAATTGAAGTGAAAAAATCCATACCCCAAATCCCTTTTCGCAGCAATTCTGCCCCCGCAACAGTTCTGTAATAATTTTAGCAGGGCACGGACAATTTTTCAATAGATTTTTGACGGATTTAAGGGGAAGTTAACATTTTTTTTACAGCAGAAAGGAAATTTTTCACCTCGGACAGGGTGTTGAAGCACGAAAAGCTGACGCGGCAGGCCCCGTCGGGCAGCGTGCCGGCGCTGCGGTGCGCCAGGGGCGAACAATGCAGCCCGTCGCGCAGGCAGATGCCGCGTTCGGCCAGCCTTTGGCAGGCTTCGGCCGAAGACATTCCTCGCACCGTAAAGGCCAGCAGGCCCTGGTGGCAGTCTGCCCCCGCATGGTACACGGTAACGCCATCGAGTGAAGACAGGCCGTCTGCCGCCGCTTCGACCAGACGGCGCTTGTGCTGCGCCATGGCGGCCAGCCCCTGTCGGCGCACAAAGCGCAGCCCCTCGTGCAGTCCGGCGATACCGGGGACGTTGAGCGTCCCGCTTTCAAAAATATCCGGCAGAAAATCGGGCTGTTCCGTTTCGATGGAATTGCTGCCCGTCCCACCCTGCATCAGGCTGTGCAGCCCGGAATCAGCGCATGAAATCAGGATTCCCGTGCCCTGCGGGCCGTACAGCGACTTGTGCCCCGGCATACAGATAAACCGTGCGCTTTTCAGTTCGTCCGCACGAACCGGCAGAATCCCTGCTGACTGCGAAGCGTCGACGATCAAAGGGATCCCTTTTCGAAGACACAGGCGATCGATGGCTTCCAGGGGCAGGACAAAACCGAATACATTGGAAATGTGATTGACGACAACGCAGCGTGTGTCCTCGCGCAGCGCCTCACATATGGCGCCGTAAGCGGCGTGCTGAGAAAAAAGCGGGGACTGCGCGGCTGTATAGGTCACGCCCTGTGCCTCCATGGCTTCCAGCGGGCGCACGACAGAATTGTGTTCGTATCCTGAAATTACAGCATGCCCGCCGTCGTGCAGGACGCTTTTGACGGCGATGTTGAGCGCGTGGGTCGCGTTCTGTGTAAAGACGATGGATTCCGGACCTGGCGCGCCGAAAAACTCTGCCGCTTCCTCGCGGCACCGATAGACGGCGTCAGCCGCCTTCATGGCCGGGCGGTGCCCGCTGCGCCCCGGATTGGCGCAGCTTATCAGCGCCGCTTCCATTGCGCGCGCTACCTGCGGCGGTTTTTGCAGGGTTGTGGCTGCATTGTCAAAATATATCATAGATCGGCCTCCTTGATTTCGCCTCCGGGCAGTTCGTAAAAAGTGCCGGCAAACGGTACGTTTTTCCTGCGCAGCAGGAAGACCGCTTTCTGTGCGCCGACGGCGTTTATCCGCAGCGCATAACCGCACGATCCGCGTGCCAGCACAGCGGCGGGACGCACCAGGTGCGAAAGGATCCCGTTTTCAGACAGCACCCTTCCCCCGTTCTGCGCATGGGTTACCGACCGAAAGGTGATTAAAAAGCCCACCGTAAACACCCCCTGTTATTCAGCATATTACAGCTTATGCACACGGCGGAAAAGACGTGCAAAAAAACTCCCGCTGAGCGAGCAGCGGGAGTTTTGATGTCTGTTTCCTGTGAAATTGCACTCAGCGCACAACGACGCGGTGGAAGGTTTTTTTGCCTTTGCGGATAATGAAATCGCCGCTGCGGATGTCATCGGGGGTAAAAGCCTGCATGGGCGATTGGACTTTGTTTTCGCCGACAAAAACGCCGCCCTGGTCGATCAGCCTGCGCCCGTCGCCCCTGGACGCAATCAGCCCGGATTTGAGCATCAGGTCAAGAATGGTCAGTTTGCCGTCGGCAAAGTCGCCTTCGGCGAGCTCGGTCGTCGGGACGTTGCTCAGGTCGGCGCCGCCGCTGAACAGGGCCTGGCTGGCCTGGCGGGCTTTTTCCGCTTCTTCGGGGCTGTGTACCAGAGAGGTCAGCTCAATGGCCAGAATTTCTTTGGCGCGGTTGAGCTGGCTGCCTTCCCATTTGGCCATTTCGTCGATTTCTTCGAGCGGTACGTCGGTCAGCATCCGCAGGCAGCGGATGACGTCGGCATCGTCAACATTGCGCCAGTACTGATAAAAATCATAGGGGCTGGTCTTGTTTGGATCAAGCCACACGGCGCCGGCCTGGGTTTTGCCCATCTTTTTGCCTTCTGATGTCAAAAGCAGCGTGATCGTCATGCCGTAAGCGTTTTTGCCAAGCTTGCGGCGAATAAGCTCGGTGCCGCCCAGGATATTGGACCACTGGTCGTCGCCGCCGCACTGCAAATTGCACCCGACGGTCTGGAACATGTGGTAAAAATCATAGCTCTGCATAATCATATAATTGAACTCGAAAAAGGACAACCCCTTTTCCATACGCTGCTTATAGCACTCGGCGCGCAGCATGTTGTTGACCGAGAAACAGGCGCCAACCTCGCGCAGCAGCTCGATGTAATTGAGCTTGAGCAGCCAGTCCGCATTGTTGAGCATCAGCGCTTTCCCGTCGGAAAAATCGATGAACTTGCTCATCTGTTCTTTAAATCGTTCACAGTTGTGCTGAATGGTCTCGACCGTCATGACCTGGCGCATGTCGGTGCGCCCCGACGGGTCGCCGACCATGCCGGTGCCGCCGCCGATCAGGGCGATGGGGCGGTTCCCCACGCGCTGCATCCGCCGCATCAGGTTAAGCGCCATAAAATGCCCGACGTGCAGGGAATCGGCGGTCGGGTCAAAACCGATGTAAAACGTCGCCTTCCCGTTGTTGATGAGTTCTTTGATCTCTTCTTCGTCCGTGACCTGCGCAATCAGGCCGCGGGCCTGCAGTTCTTCATAGAGCGTCATAATAAAACCCCTTTCGATGATTTTGTCTTATTGCAGAGGGGTAAAACAAAAGCCCTCTGCAAATGCAGAGGGCGAAAAAATCGCGGTACCACCTCAGTTTACGGACAGATCACTCCGCCCGCCTCATGGAGCACAAACATGCCCCTGCGCTGTAACGGGCACGCCCGTGGCCGCCTACCACCGGAAAACCGGCTTCAGAGCCCTGCTCACAAAGGTATTTCACAGGAACGCCTTATCCGCTTTCACCGGCCGCGGACTCTCTGAAAAGCGTCTTCCAGCTACTTCTTTTGCTCATCGCGTTTTCAATATTGGGTGTATTATAGCTTACTTATACAGGTTTGTCAACAGCTCTTTTTTGCGCGCATCCGCCAGACGCAGCATTTCGGCGGCGTTTTGCCGGGCCGCTTCGGTCACGCTGTCCCCTGCGGTCAGGCGTGTCAGCTCGCGGATGCGCCCTTCGAGGTCGAGAGGCTCTACCCGGGTATAGGTCCGGCCGCCATACGATTCTTTGCTGATATAATACTGCCGATCTGCCAGCGCCGCAATCTGCGGCAGATGTGTGACGCACAGAACCTGGCGTGCCCCGGCGATGGAAAACAGCTTTTCCCCCACGCGGCTGGCCGCGCGCCCGCTGACGCCGGCATCTACTTCGTCAAAAACAGCGGTCACGCCGCTGTCCCCTTCGGACAGGACGCTGCGCAGCGCCAGCATCATGCGTGAAAGCTCGCCGCCTGAAGCGACCTTGCTCAGCGGCTTGAGATCTTCGCCGCTGTTGGCCGACAGCAGAAAGCGTACCGTGTCGCACCCGCGGCGGGTAAACCTCGTCTGATCTTTGCCCAGCGTGGTGTTGATTTCAATGCCAAACCGCGCCGACGGCATATCCATCTGCGCAAGCTGCTGCTCCATCTGCGCGCACAGGCGTCCCGCCGCTTCGGATCGCATGTCGTTGAGCCTTTGCGCCTGCTCGTAAACCACCCGGCGTTTGGCGGCATACGCCTCTTTCAGGCTGTCCATGTTCTCATTTGACAGTTCGAGGCTGTCAAGTTCCTGCGACAGGGCAGGCAGCAGCCCGATAAGCTCGTCGGGCGGCATTCCGTATTTGCGTTCCAGACGGGCCAGCTCTTCCAGCCGATGTTCGGTTTCTTCCAGTTCTTCTGACGAAAAGGCCATGGATGACAGCGCCGACGACAGGTCCGACGCAAGGTCGGATGCCAGCACGGCCAGTTCGGCAGCGCGATCGATGAGCGGGGGCAGCTGGCCGGAAAGCTTTTCGCCGGCGCGCAGCGCCCGTTCCGCCATGGACAGCAGCGAGACGGCGCCGCCTTCGTCGTCGGTTCCTTCGAGCAGGCGGCAGGCGTCGCCCAGAGCAGCAGTCAGGCGCTCGGCATTCATCAGCTCGGTGCGGCGGGACAAAAGCTCGTCCCGTTCCCCTTCGCGCAGCTGCGCCGCCGCCAGCTCGTCGCGCTGGCTCTCAAGTTCGCGGACGCGCCGCTGCTTTTCCGCGGCGCTCATGGACAGGGCGCGGATGCGCCGGTTGAGCTGCAAAAGCTCTTCGTAATGCGCCTGGTATTCAGTCAGCGGCTTTTCGAGCTGCGCAAACACGTCCAGGTACTCAATGTGAAACTGCTCGTCCAAAAGATGCTGGCCGTCATGCTGGCCGTGGATATTGACAAGGAACGGCCCCAGCTCGCGCAGCATGGACAGCGCAGCGGGATGTCCGTTAATCCGGCAAAGGTTCCGGCCGTCCGGCGTCATTTCGCGGCGGATCAGCAGCGTGCCGTCTTCAGCGCCCAGCCCCAGCTCTTCCGCCTTGCGGAGCGCAGCGGGCGGAAGATCGGAAAAGAGCGCGCTGACCGACGCACGGCTTTGTCCTGTGCGAATCAGGTCGCGGCTGACACGCGACCCCAAAACCGCATTGAGCGCATCAATAATGATCGACTTGCCGGCGCCCGTTTCGCCCGACAACACCGAAAAGCCCGCGGAAAAATTGATGTCCGCGCGCTCAATCACGGCGATGTTTTCGATTTGCAGCTGTGTCAGCATTGTGCAGGCTCCTGTCTGTTACTGCAGCATGTCCTCGGCGATTTTACAGAACTTGACCGCCTGTTCATTATCGCGCAGGATGATTAGGATCGTGTCGTCACCGGCCAGCGTGCCGATAATTTCTTCGATTTTCATCGTGTCGATGGCGTACGCCGCGGCGTTGGCCATGCCGTTCAGGGTGCGGACAATGACCAGGTTTTGGGCGCGATCGATTTTGATAACACATTCTCGGAAAATGTTTTTGAGCCGCGGGATGAACCCGGAATCAGTATTCATCTCGGGCGTGGAATACTTGTACCCGCCGGTTGCCGACGCCACTTTGACAAGACGCAGTTCTTTGATGTCGCGCGAGATTGTGGCCTGCGTCGTCGGGTAACCCACCGCCTGAAGCCGGTCGGACAACTCTTTCTGCGTTTTGATTTCATTGTTGGTTATCAACTCAACAATGGCCGCCTGTCGTTGAAACTTCATACGTCCACCCTTTCATTGGATAGTTTTTTGCTGACCACTTCATAAAATCCCAGCCCCTTGATGCGTATCAGGGAAAAAGTGATGGGCGAGCGGCGGATAAAGATGGAATTTCCCGGCGCCACCACGCAGGACTGAAAACCGTCGACAGACAGATAAACAGCGTTTTCCTGCATAGGCGGTGTAATGCGGATGGCCTTGTCAGCGCCCAATACAAAAGACTTTGCGCCGAGCGAATGGGGGCAAATCGGCGTCACTGCCAGGCAGTCGGACGAAGGCTCTAAAATCGGCCCGCCGGCGGACAGCGAATAGGCTGTCGACCCCGTCGGCGTACAGACGATGATACCGTCGCTACTCAGCCGGATAGTTTCTTTTTCGTCTACATAAACGCATAGCTTGATCACACGGGAAACGACGCCTTTAGAAACGACGGCGTCATTCAGGCCTTCAGCCTCGAACACTGTCTGCCCCTGCGGATCCTGCACGCGGACGTTGATCATCATACGGGTATCCAGCCAAAAATCGCCCCGGCGCAGCTTTTCTATCTCCCACAGCTCCTGTACTTCGAGTTCGCTCATGAAGCCGAGCGTGCCGACGTTAATCCCCAGGACCGGCTTGCTGCGAACGGCTGCGGCCTGCGCAATGCGCAAAATGGTTCCGTCGCCGCCGATCACCAGTGCGAAATCGCACTGCTCCAGGCCGTCTTCCTCGCTGCAAAAGGTCACTTTTTCAACCAGCTGCGGTCCAAGCTGTTCCCGGAACTGTTCGCTGACAAAAACCCTGAAACCATAGCGGTAAATTGCCGATATGATGGTCGGCATGATGTCCAGCGTTTTTCCACGGGTCGGATTGGGCCGCACCAGAACCTTGTCCATTACAACCACCTCGTGTTTTCATGCGCCAGCCTGACAACGCCGGCAATGTCCGGGCACAACGCTGTCCCCTGCTTGCGCAGATGCGCGAGAAACTCGATGTTTCCCTCTGGCCCTTTAATCGGAGAATATGTCAAACCAACAGGTGTAAAGCCAATTTGCTTTGCACTGTTCAAAACATTTTCGATGACTTCTATATGGACGTTCGGGTCGCGGACAACCCCTTTTTTGCCGACTTTTTCCCGTCCGGCCTCAAATTGCGGTTTGATAAGGGTCAGCATTTGCCCATCCGGTTTAAGCAGCTGATAAGCGACCGGCAAAACCAGACGCAATGAAATAAAAGATACGTCACAGACCGCTAAGTCCAGCGGATCCGGCACCTGCTCACGGGTCACATATCGGATATTGGTGCGTTCCAGGCAGACGACACGCGGATCGCAGCGCACGCTCCAGGCAAGCTGTCCATATCCAACATCGACGGCATAGATTTTTTGAATCCCGCGCTGCAAAAGGCAATCACTGAACCCCCCGGTCGACGCCCCGATATCCATAGCGATGAGCCCCTGGACGTCGACGGCAAACACATCGAGGGCTTTTTCCAGCTTGAGCCCCCCGCGGCTGACATAGCGCAGGCCGCCGCGCACCTCAATTTGATCGGTGTCGGCACAGAGCACCCCCGCTTTGTCGGCTTTTTGATTGTTGACATAGACAATGCCGCTCATAATAATGGCTTTGGCCCGTTCACGGCTCGATTCCAGGCCACGCTCGACAAGCAGCACATCCAGCCTTTTTTTATCGCTCAAACTCCAATCCCTCCAAGGCGGCGGCCGCAATGGCGGGGCCGTCAATCCCATAACGCTGATAAAGCTGTTCCACTTTGCCTTCCGGAATAAACCGGTTTTTCAGATTGACAAGCCGTACAAACGGCGGAATAGCGCCGTCCTGCGCCAGCCGCGCGGCCAGCTTTTCACCCATGCAGCCCGCCTGAGCGCAGTCTTCCGCAACGATCAGCCGGCCGGTTTTCTGCACGGAATCCCGAAGGGTCTGCCAGTCAAAATCCGTCAGGCGGTTCAGCTTTATCAAATCTGCCTGAACGCCCCGGCGCTCCAGCAGCTCGGCAGCGCGCACAGCCTCGTTGATTAAAATGCCGTAAGACACAATCGTAACGTCGTCCCCTTCGCGCAGCAGCACGGCGGTTTTTGCAAAAGTATCGCCGTGCACATCACGTTCGCTGCCGCGCGGGTACCGGACGGCCACCGGGCCGTCGCAGTCGTACAGGGCCTGCCGCAGCGCCGTTTGCAGCTCGGCGTGCGTCGAGGGCGCCAGCACCGTCATGTTGGGAATACTGGTCAGATACGGCACGTCAAAAAGGCCTTGGTGTGTCTGCCCGTCTTCGCCGACCAGGCCGGCCCGATCTACGGCAAAAACAACATGTGTGCGCTGGATGGCCACATCGTGCAGCAGCTGATCGTAACCGCGCTGTAAAAACGTGGAGTAAACGGCGCATACCGGACGCAGCCCCCCGGCTGCCATCCCGGCCGACATAGTGACAGCATGTTCTTCGGCAATACCAACGTCGAAAAAGCGCTCGGGAAAGCGCTGGGCGAACATCGAAAGCCCCGTCCCCGCTTCCATGGCGGCTGTGACCGCACAGATACTGGGGTCAGTATCCGCATAAGCGGTCAGCGCGGCGCCAAATGCATCAGAAAAGCCGATGCCGCTCTGCTTGCGCGGCTGGCCCGAAATGACGTCAAACGCGGAAACCCCGTGAAACCGATCCGGGCTGACCTCTGAACGGAAATACCCCTTCCCCTTGACGGTTTTCAAGTGGACGACGACCGGACGGCGCAGGCTTTTCGCCTCGTCAAGCAGGTCGCAGACTGCGGTAATGTCGTTGCCGTCGGCAGGCCCCAGATAGCGAAACCCCATAATTTCGAAGATCGTTTCTTTCAAGAGCGCTACCTTGAGCCGGTTTTTACGCGCCGAAATCCAGCGGATCAGCCGGTCGCCGTTGCGAAAGCGGCACAAAAAATGCTTGACCCGCCACTTGAGCTTAAAATATGCCGGCTTGCTACGCATTGCAGACAGGCGCTGGGCCAGCGCGCCGACATTTTTGCCGATGGACATTTCATTGTCGTTGAATACAATAATCAACGGCTCGTGCGACTGCCCTGCGTCGTTGAGCGCCTCGTAAGCCATGCCGCCGGTCAGCGCGCCGTCGCCGATAACGCACACTGTCGAGCAGGTTTCCCCGCGCAGGCGGCTGGCCCGCGCCATGCCAAGCGCAGCCGAAATTGAGTTGGACGCATGTCCGGAAATAAAGCAGTCATGCTCGCTTTCGTCCGGGCGCAGGAAGCCGCTCAGCCCGTCAAGCTGACGCAGGGTGGAAAAACGATCCCTGCGGCCGGTCAGCAGCTTATGTGTATAACACTGATGCCCGACGTCGAACATCAGATGATCGCCCGGGGAAGAAAAAACGCGGTGCAGCCCTACGCTGATCTCCACCGCGCCCAAATTTGCGGACAAATGCCCGCCGGTTTTCGATACGTTTTCTATTAAAAATTCGCGGATTTCAGAGCACAACTCGGCAAGCTGATCCTGCCTGAGCTTTTTCAGGTCTTCCGGACAGTTGATTTGATCCAGTATCGGGGTATTTGCCATGCGATCAATCTCCCCTGTCAACGTTTTCAAAAGCGGCTGTTCCGATTTTCCGGCGTTGGCATAAACCGGGGCCGCCTTTTTTTATTATAGCATAACATGCATAAATATCAAGTGGCGCATAGGCCCTGTCAAAAGTTTTACAAAATCAGCCCAATTGCTAATCCCAGAATCATGCCTGCCAGGACCTCGAGCGGCGTATGCCCCACCAGCTCTTTCAAATCCCTTTGAAAAATTTCGGGCGGCGTCTCACGCCAGTGATCCATGATGTAGTTGAGCACCACAGACTGCCGCCCGGTTTCCCGGCGGACGCCGGTGGCGTCGTACATGACGATAACGGATACAATGAGCATGATGGCAAACTCCGGCGACGCCGTCCCGCAGATGCGGCCGATGGCAGTTGTCGCGCCGATGACCGTCGAAGTATGGGATGACGGCATACCGCCCGATGAAAAAAACAGGCGCAGGCGCAGCTGCCGGGTTTTGCAGTAATGCGTAGCAATTTTGAGCGTCTGCGCCGCAAACCAGGACACCAGCGCAACATCAAGAACAAAATTGCCGGTCAAAAAGCTGGTCATAGAAACTCCTTAATAAGTGCGGCCGGCCAGCCATCGGGCCAGATCGCAGATAAAGCTGCTGTCCGAAAAGCACAGCGCGGCGTCCAGCGCGTCCTGTGTCAGCGCGTCGATCCGGCGGCGGCACTCGCCGGGGCCAAAAACGGTCAGATAGGTCGTCTTCCCGTCCTTTTCATCGCTGCCGACCGTTTTCCCCAGCTCCTTCTCATCACCTTCGGCGTCCAGCACATCGTCACGGATCTGGAAAGCCAGCCCGAAACTGTGCGCATACCGTTCAGCCGCCTGGCACTGTCTCTGCGGAGCGCCGGCCAGAAGGCAGCCGCCGACGCAGGCGGCCGACAAAAGAGCCCCGGTTTTGAGCGCGACCATCTGTTCCAGATTTTCCGATCCCAGCCGGCCGGCTTCCATTTGAAGATCCATGGTCTGCCCGCCAACCATGCCGTATATCCCTGCGCTGCGCGCGATGTGACGCATTGCCCGCACCGCGTCCTGCGGCCGGTGAAAGCCGGCCGCAGCGTCGGCCATGACCTCGTAAGCGCGATTGAGCAGAGCATCCCCGGCCAGAACGGCCGTCCACTCGTCAAAAGCCTTGTGGCAGGTTGCGCGGCCCCTGCGCAGATCGTCGTCGTCCATGCACGGCAGGTCGTCGTGGACAAGCGAATAGGTGTGAATCATTTCAAGCGCGCAGGCAAAAGGCAACGCTTCGTTCACATTTCCGCCGCACAGCCGGTAAAATTCCAGGAAAAGGGCCGGGCGCAAGCGTTTCCCGCCGCCCAGCAGGCTGTAACGCGCCGCGTCTGCGACGCGCTTTTGCGGCGCGTTGATTTCGGGCAGAAAACGGTCGAGCGCCGGCTCGATCAGACGCGCATATTCTTCCAGCCGCTGCCTGACCATCACTGTTTTTCCTCCCCTTCAAAGGGAACGGCCTGCGGCCCCTCGGGCGTCTGCACCAACAGACGCAGCTTCTGTTCGGCCGTGTCGAGCGTCTGGCCGCACTTGCGGATCAGTTCGGTGCCTTCTTCGAACAGCGCGAGGCTTTTATCCAGCGGCGCGTCGCCCTGCTCCAGCATTTTTACGATTTCCTCCAGACGCTTCATCGCTGTTTCAAAAACGAATTTTTTTTCTGCCATAGACGTTACTTCTCCTCTTTTTCAACCGATTGAACCAGGCATCCGGCCTGTCCGTCGGCAAAGCGGATGGTCAGCCGGTCGCCCGGCGCGACGCCGGACACGCTTTTCACGACCCCGCCTTCGCCCTGTACCATCGAATAGCCGCGTGACAACACCTTGAGCGGGCTGAGGGCGTCCATCGCGGCGGCCAGGCGGACGTACTGCTTTCTTTTTTCTGCGAGCAGCGCGGCCATGGCGCCCGTCATCCGCTGTTCCTGCATGGACAGCAGCAGGCTGCGCTCGTTGAGGTACTCGTAAGGGCTGGACATGATACGCTTGGATGCGACTGCTTCCAGCCGCGCACGTTTTTCCGCGATTTGCGATAAAACAGACCGGGTCATGTGGCTGAGGACATTACGCAGACCAATACGCAGTTCAGCCGCATCGCAGACCGCCAGTTCGGCCGCGTTGGACGGCGTCGCCGCGCGCACGTCGGCCACAAAATCCGCAATGGTCACGTCAGGTTCGTGACCCACCGCGGAAATAACCGGCGTGCGGCAGGCAAAAATGGCGCGCGCCACAGCTTCTTCGTTAAAGGCCCATAAGTCTTCGATCGAACCGCCGCCGCGCCCGGTGATGATAACGTCCGCCAGGCGGTGACCGTCGACATAGGCCAGCATGGCAGCAATTTCCTGCGCTGCGCCCTCACCCTGCACTTTGACCGGGCAGACCAGCACCTCGCAGGCCGGAAACCGGCGGCCGAGCACGCGGATCATATCCCGCACCGCCGCGCCCGTAGGGGACGTGACCAGCGCAATGCGCCGCGGGTACCGCGGAAGCGGCTTTTTGGCTTCTTTGGCGAACAGCCCTTCGCGCAGCAGCTTTTCTTTGAGCTGTTCAAAAGCGACGTACAGCGCCCCCACACCGTCAGGCTGCATCTGGCTGACATAAATCTGGTACTGCCCGCTTTTGGGAAACGAGCTGACGCGTCCGTACACGATGACCTTCATGCCGTTGCCCGGCTGAAAAGGAAGGCGCGAAGCGTCGCTTCGGAACATGACGGCGTTGATGACCGCGCCATCGTCTTTCAGCGTAAAATAATGGTGCCCTGAAGAATGTATTTTATAGTTGGACAGCTCGCCGCGGACGCACAGCTGCCCCAAAACCGCGTCGCGGTCAAGCAGCGACTTGATATAGGCCGAAACCTCGGTCACTGACAGCGGTCTGGCGTTCATTGTGTCCCTCCCCCTGCGGCCGCCAGCAGAGCGGCACCCAGCGCGTTGTCCCCGCCCAGGCCGTTTTGGGCATAGCACAGGCGATCGCTTTGCGGCAAAGCTTTCTGAAGATAAACCGAAGCAGAAACCCCGCCGGAAAACAGGACCGGCAGGCCAGACAGGTCCTCCGCCGCACGGGTGACGCGGGACACCGTCTGTACGACGGTGTTGAGCACGAAGCGGGCGACATCCGCCGGCGCGTCCCCGCGCTCTATCGCGGCGCGGAACTGGTTTTCTACGCCGGACAGCGAAAAATACAGCCCGTCCGGCCGGACGCGCGAAAAAGCCGCGCTGCATGAATCAAGCGCCAGCTTTTCAAGATATGGCCCCGCCGGAAACGGAAGCCCCAAAGCAACGCCGGCACGGTCGATCAGCTGCCCGGCCGAGATATCGCGGGTGCCGCCGATGATCTGCACATCCAGGGCTCCGCCAGCCGACGGATGCACCCGCAGCAGTTCAGTCGTCCCCCCCGAAAGGTGCCACGACAAAAACGGCTTGTCCAGCCAGTCCAGCCGCCCCGCCGAATAAAGCGCCGACGCGATATGCCCTTCCTGATGGGAAAAAAACCGGGCGGTAAGGCCCAGCGCAGCAGAAATGCCGCGCGCAGCAGAAATGCCGGCCAGGAAACAAGGCATGTATGATCCCGCCTGGCGGCGCGGACGATCGGATACGCCGACCGCGGCAATCTTCCCCTGCCTGCCCGCCATCAGGCGTTCGAGCAGCTCCGGCAGTTTTTTGACATGCTGAAACAGGGCTTCGCTTTGACGCAGCCCCAATTTGCCCGCCGGAACCTCGAGCAGTTCCCCAACGTTTTCATACGACCCCGTGTCCATATCGAACAAAGCGCAGGATGTCCGGTAATTGCTGGTGTCAATCCCCAGAGCGTATCGGCTCACTTTTGTACTTCCTTTTTGATAAATGAGCCGAGCACGCCGTTGATAAAAGACGCCGCTTCATCGGAATCATATTTTTTTGCCAGCTCCAGGGCCTCGTTAATCGAAGCAGCCACCGGGATTTGCAGGTACAGCGTTTCATACATACACAACCGCAAAATGGCGCGCGTAATGCGTGAAAGGCGTCCGACATTCCAGCCAACGGCGTATTTTTCAATATAAGCGTCCAGCTCGGGGGTGTGTTCGATCACCCCGCGAACCGTATCCTGGACATAGTCAATCTGCGCGGCTGCCGGAAGCTGTTCATACAGCGGGTATTCGTCGGACAGCGACGCAAAACTGTCGCCCGACAGACGATTTTCCAGCAGCTCGTCGGCGTTGTTATTCAAAAAATCATGGGAAAAAATCAAGTGCAGGACTACTTCGCGTGCCGAACGTCTGCTCATGCCGTTTCCTCCGTTGTTCTCTGTTTTTCTTTCTTCATTATACACAAATCACGCTCAAAAGAAAAGATGCCGCCGGTGCAGAAAAAGAGACGGCACAGACCGTCTCTTTAAGCGTTTTTACTTTTGAAAGGCCACGCCGGCAACATAGACATTCGATGCAGCAACCGGCATACCAACCATTGATTCCACTGCATTTTTGACGTTGCTCTGGACGTTTTTGGCCACATCGGTGACAACCGATCCCGCCTTTATAAGCAGGTGTACATCAACGGCGCACGAACTGTCATTCATCACAACGCGGATGCCCTTGGGGATTCCCTTCTTGACAAAAAAGTCAGCCAGCTCGGAAGTCGGGGTGACCGGGGCCAGGGAATGAACCCCCTCGGTTTCCAGGGCTGCGGTGGCTGCAATGGCGGCGATGACGTCGTCGGCAATCCGGATACTTCCCTGCCCGTCCTCTATAAAATAATAATCTCTGCTGCTTTCGCCCATGGTGTTCACTCCTTGTGTAGCAATGCTTCTATTGTACCCCATAGGCTGCCAATTCGCAAGTCTTTTTTTGCGACGTACCGGCGGCGTCATTCCGTTTCGATGATCTTGATCTGTTCGGCTGACACACCGGTTTCGCTGATGACGATGTCACGGATGCGGGCAATATCTTCCTGCTGCAATCCGTTTTCCGGTTTTTGCACGATGACATTGACGCCGTTGTCGTTGATGAACACCACACATTCGTCATAGCCTTTGGCAATGACCAGGTTTTCAATGCGCGATTCCTTCATGGCGGACTGCGCCATGACCTGGATGCTTTCTGATGCGGCGGCCTTGACGTCTTCTGCCGCGCTTTCGTTTTCGACCGTCACATTGAGAATCCCGACCGCCTCATCGCGTGCTTTCTGTCGTGAAAGGCGGGCTTCCGCAAAATAACTGTCCCCTTCGCTGCCGGTGCTGAACCCGGAAGATTCCTGCGCAGCTTCAGTCGGTTCTTCCTGCTGCCCTTCGGTGGTCTGTGAAACGCCGTCAACCAGCTGCGCCTGCCCGAGGATTTTTCCATCGTCGGTATTGCTGGCCGCACTGAAATCGTCATCGCCGCGGTTGTAGCTCCAGTTAAGATAAACCGCGACGCAGAGCATGAGCGCGATGACCGAATATATCGCCCCTTTTTTCTTCATAACCGTGCTGCCTCCTATTGTTTCATTTTAAAAATTGAAATACAGTCGGACGGAATACCGGTCAGTGCGCGCACCGCTTCGGTCAGCGCCAGCCGGATTTCGGCGCTGCCGGCGCCGTCGCAGACGACGACGGCGCCCTGGTATTGCGGGCCGTCGGTGCGTACCGTGATGGGCTGTGCGCTTCCGCCTGAAAAAACCATGCTTTGCTGCTTTTCCGATGATATTTCCGTGCCATCACTCCCCGTTCTGCTGTTTTCGCTGGTTTGGCTGTCGTACGCGTAGACCGATCGGTACCCGCTTTTCACGGTCAGCATGACGCTGACACGCCCTACGCCGTCGATCTGCGACAGCGTCTCGCTTAGTGAATCTTCAAGCTCCTGCGCCTGCGGAAAGGCCCCGCTCGGTTCAGCCTCCGGCTGCCCGGCGTCTGGCGAACGGCCGGACGGCCATGCGGCCAGCAACAGCCCCACCAGACAGACGAGCAGGACGTACTTATACTTATTGAAATTTCTGCCGATATATTCCGGGATTTGCACGCGCCCGATTTTCATGGTGATCCCTCCGTTTCCTGCACGACATTTTCGGCGTCAATGCCGCAGCTGGATGCCGCCGACTGGATGATCCGGGCTCTGAGTTCCGGACTGCACTCCGCATCGAACCGCAGCGTGACGCGGCGCACGGAATAGAGGCCTTCAGCAGACAAATCGGAAAATACCTGCGCCCGGCAGCCCGCTCCGAGCGCCGCGGCCTGCGTTTCGATCTGCGTTTGCAGCTGACGGTCTGCCTGCTGTTTTTGCTGAAGGCGCGCACTGTCCAGGGCGCGGCCGACGGTGGACTCGAGCGACTGCTCGGCCTGTGTCAGGCTGAACTCTGCCCAGTCGATCGGGCGGCCCGGCACCAGGATCAGCATGATCATCATCGCTGCACATCCGATACGCGCAATTTCGCGCTGCGCGCCGTCGCCGGTGACAATGAGAATCAGTGAACACAGCAGTCCCCCGGCAAACAGCCGCAAAACCGTTGAGGCAATCCATTCGCTCACGTCTGCATCACCACCGTACTGACAATCATTGAAATGAACTGTACGGCGCAGCAGGTGCCCAACAGCCCCAATGCAATGCCGTAGCCTTCTGAAATGCCGTCAATCATTTTAGACGTCCCGCCCTGTGCCATAGACGCAGAAACTACGCTGAGCGCCTTGAAAACGAGGTATCGTGTCAGCGCTGACACAAAAGGCGTCAGGCACAGCGCACATGCTCCCAAAAAACCGTAGATGCCGATGGCCCCGCGCAGGACGCCCGCGCCGGTCAGTATGGCGTCGGACGCGTCGGCGACAACCGAACCGAGTACCGGCACCGCACCGGTAATCGCCACCCGCGCCGTCCGGACGGCGGCGGCATCTGCCCCGCCGGAAACTACGCCTGACAGCGTGATGTACCCCATAAAAACCATCAGGAACCCTTTATAAAAAGTGACGCAGACCCATTTGATCAGTTCCGCGATCCGTGTCAGCACATCCTGCCGGGCGATGATCCCTGCCGCCGTCACTCCGATATACAGGTAGACGCCGGGCAGGAAGACGCGCAGCGCCAGCTCAATGAGCACACCGCAGAACAGCATTGCGGCCGCAGAAGAGGACACGGCGGACACCGGCTTGCCTGCCGCGGCTGTTGCCGCGGCAAAAGCCGGGATCAGCGCTTTGGTGAACAGGCTGAGCCCCTCGATGGCTTTTCGGCACGCTTCGAGCAGCGACCCCATCGACGTAAAGCACAGAACCGTCAGTGCGCAAACCGACGCCATGTCCGTAATCTGTTCAGGCAGGCCGAGCCCGGCGGAACGGGCGAAGGCCGACGCCAGCCCAACAAGCGCGCAGACGGCAACCATGGAAAAAGCCATTCCGCTGGCTTCGCGCAGATGTTCGCGCAGCGCGTCCAGCGCTTTCCGGCCCAGCGCGCTCAGGCCGCCCTTGATGTCGGCGTTTTCCGGCGTCAAATCGCCCAGGCTGCTGCGTACGTCGTCAGGCAGGCTTTGTTCCAGGCTTCCGGTATCTGCGCCGGTTTCAGCGGCCAGAACCGGCGCAGTCAGGCAGAGCGCGCACAGCATCGCCGCCCATACAGCTTTTAACATTCCCTTCTCCTTTATATGGCCCGGATCAGCCGCAGGGCCTGCTCGACCAGCGGCGTCACACACAAAATACCGGCTGCGGCGCCGCCGATTTCCACCAAAGAGGCCAGCGTGCGTTCCCCCGCGTCGCGGCACAGCTCGGATGATATTCTGACTGCCAGGCAGATCCCGACGACCTGCACGACCGGGGTAAGGGCCGCGCCGTCGAGCCCGGCGGCTCCGGCCAGAACGCGGACGCAGTCCAGCGCGCGGCCTGCCAGCGGAATCAGCACGGCGGACAGCACGGCGGTGACGCCCAGCGCCAGCACCAGCCCCATGGACGGAGCCTTGTCCCGCAGCAGGGACAGGCAAAGCAGCGCAACAAGCGCAATCCCGCAGATGCGTACCAGCTCGTCCATGCCTAAAATCCAAACGTCGATTTAATGACGGAAAACATGTTGCTGACTTCCTGCACAATGATCATCATGACGACAATCAGCCCGGCCAGCGTCGTCATCATGGCCTGTTCCTCACGCCCAGAGCGCACGAGAAGCTGATTAAGTACTGCGACGAGGATGCCGATGGCGGCCACCTTGAAAATCAGATCTACCTGCATACGCCTGGCCATTACAGCGCGACGAGCGCTATCATGACGCCGGCCGTCAGGCCCAGCGCGCGGTACAGCCTGCCCTTTTGCCCGTACTCTTCCTGTGCCTGATCGAGCGATTGCTCCAGCCGCGCAATCACTCCGGACAGCCGATCCGCCTGCGTTGCCGCATCGTACCGCCCGGCGATTTGCCCGACCGAGGCCAGCCATTCAATTTCGTCCCATTTGAGGTCAAAATGCCGCAGCTCGGGCACAAGAAAAGCGACGGCAGACATAAAACTCTCGTTTTTTTCGACCATGAGCCGCAGCACCTGGCGGAAAAAATCCGACGCCGCGCCGCTGCATTCACGGATCATCATGGGCAGGATGTCGGGCAGCGCCGACTGGCGGAACACAATTTCCGCCTGCAAAAGCTGAACGGCGCCCAGAAAGCTTTTAAGCGCCGCGACGCGTCCCTTCAACCGGTTGTTCATAGAAAACCCGATCACCGAGCACGATCCCGCGATGAGCACCGCTCCCAGCAGCTTGATCACAATCACTCTCTCCTTCCGTAAACAGATGATAGCTTCTGCGGCCGTTTTGAAGCCGGATTTCAATGACATGCCGGAAAATGCCCTGTTCCATCAGCATCCGGTAAACCGGCCGGAGCGCGAGCTCCTGCACGCATCCGGCGTGAACCGTCGTCAGGAACCGGCATCCGGTATAAGAGGCTGCAATCAGCGCCGCCGCGTCGCGTTCGCCGGTAATTTCGTCCAGCGCGATGACCTGCGGCGACATGGATCGCAGCAGCATTGCGACGACCTCGCTTTTGCCGCCGCCTGACATGACGTCGCACTGCCCGACGTCAAACTGCGGCTCTCCGTCCCGGCAGGCGGCAATTTCCATACGCTCGTCGGCCAGCGCCACGGTCAGCGTTCCGGACAGCGCCCGCGCCATGTCTCGAAGCAGCGTCGTTTTTCCGCCGCCCGGCGGCGCAATGATGAGCGTGCTTTCAAAACCGTCCGGGTACGCAAGCGCGCACAGCGTATTTGAAATTCCGATCATCTGCCGTGCAATGCGCAGGTTACACGACGAAAAAGAGCGCAGGTTGGTCACTTCACCGTTCTGTCCGGCCGTTTCCCCGCACAGCCCCAGGCGATGGCCTGACGGCGTTGTGAGAAATCCCTGGCGGATCTGCTCCATATAGGTATGGACCGACGAACGTGTCGCGCGCTGCAAAAGCTCATCCAGCTCGCCGCGCGTGACGGCATCGGCCAGCGTATAGCGCCTGCCCATGCCCACGGCGCAGAAAGGCCGCCCAATGCGCAGGCGAAATTCTTCCACCGTTTCGCGTTCGCCGGGCGGAATGGTGAACGCGGCGCGCCAGAGGCGTTCCGGCAAAAGCCCGGCCGCCGTCATAAACTGTTTGCTGCATTCGCATTGTTCCATCGTTCTTCCCTCGCTTTATACTGCCTGCTTGTCTTGCCGGTGTTACAGTATATTGCCTGTCCAACCGGTTTATGACAGCAAAAAAAGACCGCCCCTGCGGGCGGCCTTCAGCCAGATTTCCTGTTTACAGCATTTCTTCAAGCTGCTGCTCGGTGATAATGGGAATGCCGAGCTCCTGCGCTTTTTTGAGTTTGGAACCGGCGTCTTCGCCGGCCAGCACATAACTGGTCTTTTTGGAAACCGATCCCGAGACCTTCCCCCCCGCCTCTTCGATCAGCCGGCTGGCTTCGCTGCGGGTGTATTTAGAGAGTGTGCCGGTCAGGACAAAGGTCTTTCCTTCCAGCCGCGTGCCCGTCTGCGTGACCGGCTCGGTCATATTGACGCCGGCCTCGCGCAGACGCCCGAGCAGATGGCCGCCCTGCGGGCTGCCCAGCCATTCTTTCAGGCTGTGGGCCGTAATGCCGCCGATGTCGCGCACGGCGGTCAGCTCTTCTTCTGATGCCCGCAGGATGTCCTCTATGGACGGGAAGCGCACTGCAATGACTCGGGCGGCCTTTTGCCCGACATGCCGGATGCCCAGGGCGTACAGCAGGCGGGACAGCGGCTGGCTGCGGCTGCGATCGATGGCCGCGACCAGGTTCTGCGCCGACTTATCCCCCATCTTTTCCAGCGGGGCGATTTGTTCAGGCTGCAAGAAATACAGATCCCCGGGTGTTGCAATCAGTTTGGCGTCGAGCAGCGCCTCTGCCACGGCGGGCCCCAAACCCTCGATGTCCATGGCGTCGCGCGAAGCAAAGTGCGTGACGCGCCGCGCCAGCTGCGCCGGGCACTCGGCCCCCGTACAGCGAATGGCGGCCTCGTCCGGGTCTTCGTACACCGGGGCGCCGCACACGGGGCATACGGACGGCATTTCATAAGGAACGGCGTCGGGCGGACGTTTTTCGCGCACAACCGAAACCACTTCGGGGATGATGTCCCCCGCTTTGCGTACGACGATGGTGTCGCCGATGCGCACGTCTTTCTGCGCGATAAAGTCCCGGTTGTGCAGCGATGCGCGGCTGACTGTGGTGCCTGCCAGATGCACCGGCTCAAAGACGGCATTGGGCGTCAAAACGCCGGTCCGGCCCACCTGTACGACAATGTCGAGCAGCCGCGCCTGTTTTTCTTCAGGCGGGAACTTATAAGCGATCGCCCAGCGGGGCGCTTTGGCTGTGCTGCCCAGCTCGTCGCGCAGCGCCAGATCGTCGACTTTGATCACCATGCCGTCAATGCCAAAGGGCAGTTCGCCCCGCTTTTCGCCGACGGAGCGGATAAACTCTGCGATTTCGTCTATGTCACCGCTGTACAGCAGCGGATCGATGATGGCAAACCCCTGTTTCTTCAGATACTGCAAGCTTTCATAGTGTGACGCAAATCCCAGTTCCCGCGCGTTCTGGACGTTGAAGCTGAAGCAGGACAGCCCCCGCGACGCACAGATCCGGCTGTCCAGCTGGCGCAGCGACCCCGCCGCCGCGTTGCGCGGGTTGGCGAACAGCGGGGCGCCCGCGTCTTCCTGTTCGCGGTTGACCCGTTCAAAGGCCTGCGCCGACATATACACCTCGCCGCGCACCACCAGAGGGCGCTGCTCTTGTACAGCCAGAGGAATATCATAGACAGTGCGCAGGTTTTCCGTAACGTCTTCGCCGACCCGGCCGTCGCCGCGCGTCGCTCCCCGCAAAAATTGTCCGTGTTCATAGGTCAGCGCGACCGAAAGCCCGTCGATCTTGAGTTCGCAGGTGTATTTGGCGTTCGGGCTGCGTTCTTTAATGCGCGCATCAAAATCGCGCACTTCGTCCAGCGAAAAAACATCCTGCAAGCTTTCCATGGCAAAGCGGTGCGTGACCGGATCGAACTGTTCAAGCGGCGCACCGCCGACGCGCCGGGTCGGCGAATCGGGCTGCGCCCATTGGGGGTACTTTTCTTCCAGCTCGCGCAGCTCTTTCTGCATCATATCGTATTCATAGTCCGAAATTTCGGGCGCGTCTTCGACATAATATTTGCGGGCGTGAATCTTTAAAGTCTCAGTCAGCTGTAAAAGCCTTTGGTGGTCTGTCATTGCGTTTCTCTCCCATGTGTTGTTCAGTTGCCTTTATTATATCAGTATTCCTGCGCATAGTCATTATATTTTTGCAGCAGCTCGCTTTCACCGGTATCGTCGATATATGTATACCCTTCGGGGACGCTGCCGATTAAAATGGTTTCCGCGATATTGACTTTTGTGCTGACCTGGCAGCTGACGCGGGCACCCGGCGCAACGACGCTCATGCTGACGGCGGTGTCAATGACGATCTGATGCCGCGTCTGGTTAATGCCCGCATTAGTGAACGAACTGATAAAGTTGGCGCTGACGCTGCCGACCGGCACCAGCCGCACGGGAATGGACGGCCCGCGCCCCGAAAACAGATCACCGCCGATCAGGTTGCCCAGCGGAATGGCAATCTGCGACGTGTCAAGGCTGGCAATTTCATCTGCCACACGGCCGGTGATGGCCGCTTTAAGCTGGTTGATGCGGACGATGTCGGTCTTAAGAGCCGCAATATCGCCCTGTTCATTCTTTTCAAAAGTGACAAGGTTATCGTAAACTCCGCCGGCCTCGGACAATTCGGCGTCAATGACATCGTTGATGATCTGTGTCGCCAGATAATTGACGCGTGAAACGGCGTACTGTTCGACGACCGGTTCCAGCCGGCTCTGCAAGAAAAACAGGCCGCACAGCACGCACGCACAGGCCAGAAGCAAAACGGAAAGCCTGCGTGCCCGCGCATATCCCGGATGCCGCAGCGCCGTGCTGCGCCGCCGGCGCTGCGCCGCGCGGCCATATAGAACAGTCCGCCGGCCCGGCATACCATCACCATCCTTTCTGTGCTATTTTATTCATTTCCCGCACGTTTTGTGCCCTGGACATAAAAAAACGCACTGTGTAGTACACAGTGCGTTTTGGGGGTGGTAAAAATCAGGCTTCGGGTTCTTCCTCTGCTTCTTCCGCCGCAGCCGGGACAGTCGGATCGAGCAGGGCGCGGATGCTGAGCGAGATCTTCTTTTTTTCGTTGTCGATCTCGATGATCTTGGCATCCACAGTCTCGCCGATGGTCAGAACCTCGTCAGGACGGCCGATACGGCGGTCGGCAATCTGCGAAATGTGGATCAGGCCGTCGACGCCGGGAAGCACTTCGGCAAAAGCGCCAAAGGGCATGAACTTAACGATTTTGACCGGAGCCACATCGCCGACCTTATAGGTCGCTTCGAACCGGGTCCACGGGTTGTCCTCAGGACGGCGGTAGCCAAGCGAGATCTTGCGCTTTTCAGGGTCGAGAGCGATAACATAGACCTCGACCTGCTGGCCGATCTTCAAAACGTCGGACGGGTGTTTGACACGGTTCCACGAAAGCTCAGAAATATGAACCATGCCGTCGACGCCGCCGATATCGACAAACGCGCCGTAGCTGGTGAACGATTTGACGGTGCCGGTGTATTTTTTGCCGACTTCAATGGTTTCCCAAATCTTGTTGGCCGCTTCGCGGCGCTGCTCGACCAGCAGGGCCTTGATGGAACCAACCACACGGCGGCGCTGGCGGTTGACTTCGGTGATACGGATCTTCTGGGTCGTCTTCATCAGCGGGTCAAAACTGGCGTCGCGCGGAAGGCCGGTCTGGCTGGCAGGAATAAATACGCGGATCCCCAGCACATTGGCGACCACGCCGCCCTTGTTCTGATCGTTGATGACGCCGGTCAGGGGCTCTTTGGTCTCGACCGCCTGCTCCAGGCGCTCCCAGTTCTTCACGGTGTCAAGGCGCTTTTTGGACAGCATGACCAGGCCCTCGACGTCGTTGACACGCAGGACATAGGCTTCGATTTCATCGCCGATGTGAATGCTGTCGGCCAGGTTGAACTCAGGGTCGTCGCTCAATTCGGTCATGGGAATGTAACCGGCCTGCTTGACGCCCAGGTCAACATGGATATCGGTGTTGTTGATCTGGGTGATAACGCCCTTAACCTTTTCTCCTGTATGTAAAGTTTTGAGAGATTGCTCCAGAAGTTCCTCGAAGCTTTCGGTTTCGTTGGTTTTGATTTCGTCGCTCATCTTGTTGCTTACCTCCTTAATGATCAAATCCGGCGTGGATGCTCCGGCGGTGATAAAAATATTCCGAGCCCCGTCAAACAGCGCTGGGGACAGCTCGTCGGCCGACTCGATCTGCACCGTCCGGGGGCAGACAGAACGGCAGAGCTCGAAAAGGCTTTTGGTGTTGCTGCTCTGGCGGTCACCGATCACAACGACCGCGTCGGATTTGGCTGCGAGCCGACACGCCTCATCCTGGCGTTCATCGGTCGCATTACATATTGTATCAAAAAACACTGGGTCATGACAAGTGTTTTTTAATTTGTTTACAAAAAGATCGCATATTTTTCTTTGAAAAGTCGTCTGAACTACGACGGAAATCGGGACGTCCGCCAATTTTCGGCAGGCATCTTCCAGTTCCTGCTCGGTTTCGACAACCACGGCGTCATCGCCGGCACGCGCCGCAATGGCCGCGACTTCGGGGTGTCCGTGCTTTCCGATGATAAGAACCCGCCGTCCAGCCGCACTTTCACGTTCGACAATGCGGTGAATCTGCGCGACATTGGGGCAGGTTGCGTCGATCAGCGTGCAGCCCCTGGCCTCAAAAGCCGCAATGTCATACGGCGGCAGGCCGTGCGCGCGAATAATGACGCGTGCGCCGTCCGACGCCTCAGATGCCGAAGAAACGGCGTGAACGCCCCTGCGCTCCAGCTCGGCGATCACCTGTTTATTGTGAATGATAGGGCCCGCGCTGAAAAGCGCTCCCGGCTTTTGCGCCTCTTCCTGCGCCATTTCAACGGCGCGGCGCACGCCGTAGCAGTAGCCGGCCTTTTTCCCAACCGTCACTGTCATTGCGGAAGCTCCTTTTTTAAGTCATAAACGGCACGCATGATTTCATCGGTGACGCGCTGGTAATCAGCCGCCCCGGGGCGGCCTTCACAGGCCGGCCGGATCGGTGTGCCGAACATCAGCTGGCACCCGCGAAAAGCTTTTCGGCCCGGCGTGATGTAAATGGGGACGACGGGGACTCCGGCCCGCAGCGACAGCATTCCCGCCCCTGTCTTGGCCTCAACGGTCTCGCCTGCGCGCACACGGGTTCCTTCCGGGAACAAGATGAGCTGCCGGCCTTCTTTGAGCGATTTCAGGGCGTATTTAATAGCGCCGACGTCGTTTTTCCCACGCTGGACCGGAAAGGCGTTGAGACTGCGCAGAATGGCTGAAAGCACGGGGATTTTGAACAGCTCGGCTTTTCCCATGACGGCAATCTTCCCCTGCGGACCCAGCGCAAGCGCCACGAGCACCGGGTCGACAATGGCCGTATGGTGCCCGCAAATGAGCATCCCGCCCTCGGGCACCCGCTCGCGGCCGTAAATCCTGAACCGGTAAATCGGCTTGAATACAATATAGACCAGCCAGTAACAGAATTTATACCACATGGCCTGACTTCTCCTTTATCACAGCGCGCAAAACGTCGAGCGACTGCTCAAGCGTATTGCCCGTCGTATCCAGAATGACGGCATCCCCGGCCGGGCGCAGCGGCGCCGCCGCGCGGTCGGAATCATTTTTGTCGCGCTCGACAAGGTGACGCAGCACGTCGTCATACACAACGTCTTCGCCCTTTTCACGCAGCTCTTCATAGCGTCGGCGCGCCCGTTCTTCGCTGCTGGCCGTCAAAAAGATCTTGACGTCTGCCTGGGGCAGCACAACGGTACCGATGTCCCGGCCGTCCATGATAACGTCCGCATTTTCGGCAAGGGCACGCTGCGCACCCAACAGAAAAGCCCGTACCTCAGGAACTGCCGAAACATCCGACGCATAGCGCGACGCTTCTTCGGTCCGTATGGCGCGGCTGACGTTTTCGCCGTTCAGAAAAATTTGCTGCACGCCGTCTTCGTATCGCAGCTTGATTTCAATGCCAGGCAGCAGCGCGGCAATACGGTCGCGGTCGCGCGATTCGACGCCGGCACGGGCGACATACAGGCCGACGGCGCGGTACATGGCCCCGGTATCGACATAAATATAACGCAGTTCCTGCGCCAGCAGCCGGGCCAGCGTGCTTTTCCCTGCGCCCGACGGACCGTCGATGGCAATGCTGATGTGGTTCATACCCCTCTATTCCCCCTTGTCCAGCGCAGCCGACGTTCCGGCCTTAAAGCCGGTTGACCACGCGATTTGCAGATTATATCCGCCCGTATAAGCGTCGACATCAATGATTTCGCCGGCAAAATACAGGTTGGGCACCAATTTGGAACGCATCGACTTCGGGTCGATTTCAGCGACCGCGACGCCGCCCGCCGTAATGACAGCCTCGTCAAACCCGCCCGGTCCGCTGACCGGGACGGAAAAGTCCTTGACCAGCCGGCAGAGCGTTTCCCTTTGCGCGCGCGTAATGCTGTTGACCTTTTGCCCCCCACTGATTCCCGAAAGGTCTTCTATCACAGGGACAAGTTTCTGCGGCAGCAGTTTTTGCAGCACATTGGAAAAATTGCGGTTGGGCGCTTCTGTAAAATCCCGCAGCACGCGCTTGTCCAATGCCTCCATATCCAGCGCCGGCTTCAAGTCGATGTGCACGGTACAGGCATACTCCCCCGTGTGCGCCAAATGCGCCGAAGCGCTTAAAATCATCGGTCCTGACAGGCCCTTTCCGGTAAACAGCATCTCGCCAAAGTCTTCGTACAGCACTTTTCCGCCGCGCAGCACGCGCAGCGCGACGTTGCGCAG
This sequence comes from uncultured Clostridia bacterium, assembly GCA_944381055.1. Classification (GTDB taxonomy): domain Bacteria; phylum Bacillota; class Clostridia; order Oscillospirales; family Butyricicoccaceae; genus Ventrousia. The sequence goes on from CALWJQ010000081.1 coordinate 29,599, forward strand.
CGACAGCCCTTCGAGCCGCGGGCAGACAGGGCTGTCTGACACGAGCGGAACCAGCGACGGGCGCAGGGGCGTCACCGTGTGCCCCAGTCTGCGCGCCATGCGGTGGCCGTCGCCGTCCGACCCGGTGCGCGGGTACGAAACCCCGCCGGTCGCCAGAATGACCCGATCGGCCGGGATAAAACCTTCAGAAGTTTCTGCGCCGGCAACGGCCGCACCATTCATGCGCAGCCCCAGCGCACGGGCGTGGACAATCTGCACGCCGCGCTGACGCAGGCACTGCCGCAGCGCCCCGGAAATATCTTTCGCCCGATCGGACGACGGGAATACCCGGTTCCCGCGTTCGGTTTTAAGGCTGACGCCCCAGTCTTCAAAAAAGCGCATGACGTCCTGCGCGTCAAACCCTGTAAACGCGCTGTACAAAAAGCGTCCGTTTCCCGGGACGGCGGCGATCAGCCCGCGCACATCGCAGTTGTTGGTCAGGTTGCAGCGGCCTTTTCCTGTAATATTGAGTTTGACGCCCAAAAAAGGGTTGCGTTCCAGCAGCGTGACCGACGCTCCGTACTGTGCCGCCGTACACGCCGCCATCATACCGGCGGCCCCTCCGCCGATGACCAGAACGTCCATCAGCCCTGCTCACCCCTGTAATAAATGGCTTCGCCCGCGGCTCTGAGACGCTTTTGTGCCTTTTCATCGTTGCGGGCCAGCAAACAGACGATCGACCCGCACAGCGAAATGACGGGCGCCATTGAACCGTTGACGCCAAAATCACCACATTCGCAGACCAGCGCAGCGTCGGCCTGCTGTGCGATTTCAGAATCTGCGCTCTCGCTGATAACGGCAACCGCCGCCCCGCGGTTGTGCGCATAGGAAACCAGCCGCCGCGTGCTTTCGGAATGGATGGGGAACGAAATGACCAGCAGCAAATCGCCGCTGTCAATATCGGTGGCCGCAAACAACGGCTCTTCGCCGGTCTGGTTCAGACAGCAGACGTTCTGCATCAGGAAACGCAGGTAAGAACTCAGATAGGCCGCCGCGGCCGCACAGTGGGCCTGTCCGTACACATAAATTTTGGCCGCAAAGGACAGCCGGGTACAAAAGGCCGCGATGGCTTCGCCGCCGTTGCGCGAAACGTTCTTGCGGATGTTGACCGAATCGGCAGCCGCAATGCCTTCGAGCACAGCGGTATCGCTTTCGGCGTCTTCAAGCAGCTCAAAACGCTCCAGCGTCGAAAGCCGGTATTTGAGCTCGGTTTGCAGCGCCTGCTGCAAATCGGTGTAGCTGTCATAGCCAAGGGCGGCGGCAAAACGGATGACCGTCGACTGGCTGACGCCTGAAACGGCGGCCAGTTCAAACGAGCTCATAAAAGCCGCCCTGTCGCAGTGCTCGGTAACAAAAGCCGCCAGCAGCCGCTGGCCGCGCGTCAGCCGGGGCATGTTTTCGGCAATCGCTTCGCTCATCCGTTTCACAGCTTGTCCACCGCCTTTTACAGTGATTTTAAATAACGAATTTCGCCGGGCGTCAAGGCTCGGTATTTTCCAAGAGGCAAGTCGCCCAGCTTTACATCGCCGACGGCAACGCGCTTTAATGAAATAACCGTGTATCCGCACGCTTCGCATAGACGTCGGATGTGCCGGTTCCGGCCTTCGCGGATGCTGACGGACAAACGCGCTTTTTCCGCGTTCTGCGACAGCAGGCGGCACCGGGCCGGCACAACCGGACGCCCGTCGAGCACGATGGGCCGCGCCAGCTGCTGTTCCGGCGGTTCAGAAAACCCGCCTTCCGGCGCACGGATCACCAGCAGGTACTGCTTGTACACCTCGTGCGACGGGTGGGTCAGCCGCTGGGCCAGCGCGCCGTCGTCAGTGAGAATCAGCAGGCCCTCGGTATTGCGATCCAGACGGCCGACAGGAAATACACGGCGTTCGACGCCGTGCAGCAGATCGGTGACAATGGCGCGCCCGCGCTCGTCGGACAGCGTCGTAATATATCCTCGCGGCTTATTGAGCATCAGATAAAGATGCTCTGCCGGACGTCCGAGCACGCGCCCGTCTACAGCGATCCGATCCCGATCCCAGTCGGCGCTTTGGCCCAGCGAAGCGACGGCGCCGTTCACCGTCACCCGCCCGGCCGCAATATACACTTCTGCTGTGCGGCGCGAACATACGCCTGCTTCTGACAATATTTTTTGCAGTCTCTCTTTCAAAAGCCAAGCAACTCCCACAAATTTTTCAGCCAGCCGGTCATCTGCTCCCACGAGCTTTTTTCCCGCAGGGTGACGGCGGCGCCTTCGGTAAAATAGACCGGAAGCTCGTTCAGCACGGCATCCCCCAGCGTGACCCGGACGACCCCGTACTGTTCGCCGCCGTCGATTGGACCGTACACAACACGCGGTCCGCACAGCGTCACTTCCGGCTGTTCACCGGCTGCCAGCGCGCAGGAAAAATCCTCTTCAATATATAACCCGACCGTCCTGCACCGTTCCCCCGCCGCGACGGTGACCGATCCGATTTCGCCGGCAGACAGCACCTTTTGAACTTCAAAACGGCCAAACCCTTCGTTCATCAGCGCAATATGGTCATTCCAGTCGTCGGGCGCATTCAGCGTCACGGCGATAAGACGCCGCCCCATGCGGCTCGCCGACGACACCAGGCAGCGGCCGCATTTTTTGGTAAACCCCGTCTTGACCCCTTCAGCGCCGTCCATCATGGACAGAAGCTTGTTGTGGTTGGTCAGGATCCGCTCGCCAATCTGAATGCTTTTTGTCGAAACAATGGCGCGAAACGTTTCGTTTTCCATGGCTGCGGCCGTCAAAACCGCCATATCATGCGCCGTAGAATAATGGGTTTCGCCGTCCAGCCCGCTGGGGTTGTCAAAATGTGTGTCCGCAAGCCCTAGCTCCAGCGCTTTGGCGTTCATCAAGCCGACAAAATCGCTGCTGTCGCCGCTGTAAATGCACGACAATGCGACAGCGGCGTCGTTGCCGCTGCTCAGCATCAGCCCGTACAGCAAATCGGACACCGTCAGCGTCTCGCCGGCGCGCAGGTACATGGACGACCCCTCTGCGCCGCACCATTCAGGTTTTATTTCGACTGCCTGGTCGAGTTCGTACAGCTCGAGGGCCACCAAGGCTGTCATGATCTTGGTTGTACTGGCCATGCCGCGCCGCGCGTCTTCCTGCACGCCGGTGATCACTGTCTTTGTCAGCGGGTCGTACAGCACCGCCGACGACGCCGAAAGCGCCTTTGGCTGAAACGCCGCCGCCAGCATCAGGATTGCAGCCGCCAGGGCCGCTAATTTTTTCATAAAAGCTCACCTGCCCCTAAAAATATACGGGCAGGCCGGGACGATTATGAAGCTCAGTAAACGATCTTGGAATCCTTTTCTTCGGGCTTTTTGGTCATGTCGCGAATCTTGTCAATGATGTCGGGCACCAGATCGATCACGCGGTCAAGCGCTCCGCTTGACGGTGGGTCGAGATACAGCATACGGACATTCCCGTTGCTGATGACGACAAATGCAACCGGCTGTACTGAAACGCCTGCGCCGCTGCCCGCGCCATAATGGACAGGCGGCGAGCTTTCGTTCTGTCCCGTCACGTCGCTGCCGCCGGACGCAAACCCAAAGGTCACTTTGGATACCGGGATAAGCGTCGTTCCGTCCGGCGTTGTAATGGGGTTTCCGATAATCGTGTTGACATCGATCATATTGCGGATCTTTTCCATACTCTGCCCCATAAAGTCACTGAGATTGCTCATTTGCTGACACCGCCTTTTTCATTTTAATGAACTGCCTGAAAATACGCAGGCCAATAAAAACCATGCGCCCGATCATTGCCGTTATCACGATTTCGCCTTCGATCGCCGTTTGTTCCCGGTCGAAACACGCGTTGATAAAAATATCTTTTTTCCGAATATCAAACAGGTTTTCCGTCAGAGGCCACAGATTGGAAACCGCAGCCGCTGCGCTGCCGTAGGCCAGCGCCGTTTTGGCGGCGTCCGGCGTCCCAATGTCTGCGCGGAAGTAAAGCCGGTCGATGCGCAGGCCTCGCAGCAGCTGCCCTCCTGCGTCGATTCCAAAGCGCGCATAAGCGCAGATCTCTTCAACGGACGGCGTCTTCCCGTCGGCTGCAAATTGCTCGGCCGGGGCCTCATGCCTCCGCGCATCCGGCCGCGGCGCTGTGCGCGCGGGCGCAGTCCGCAGTTCTTTCCCCATTCCGGACGGCGGCGCTTTTTCCCCGCGCCGTTTTCTTTTGCGCTTACTTCTTTTCCGCCGCGGATAAACGGTGACATTGACCACCCCTATCCGCGCCCAGACGCGCAGTTTCCCGCCGCGGTAAGATACGCCCGCTCCGACGCGCAGCAGCATGGCCATCAAAATGATTGCCAGCAATGCGCCCAGCAGCAGAAGCGGCGCCAGCACAATCCACTTCAAGGGCTATCCCTCCGGTGAAAGCTCCAACGACATCTGCTCCATTTCCTGTCCAAGCGCCTCGGACAGGGCGGGCAGGTCCGCAATGGACGAAAGGCCGAACGAACGCAAAAAGCCGTCGGTTGTACGGTATAAAATGGGCCTGCCGGGAACGTCCAGGCGTCCGCAGTCCTCAATAAGCCCCTTATCACACAGCGTATTGACCGTGCCGCTGCTGTCGACGCCGCGCACCTGTTCAATATAGGTTTTCGTGACCGGCTGCTTATATGCGACAATGGCGAGCACTTCAAGGGCGGACGCCGACAGCGACGGGGCCCTGCGGGTCTCAAGAACAGCGCGCACCTGCTCGGCATAGTCGGCGCGCGAGCACAACTGGTAAGCATTTTCAAGAACCAGCAGCCGGATGCCGCGGCGGGAAAAATCATATTCGTCCGCCAGGCGACTGGCTGCTTCGGCCAGAGCCGGGCGGTCGACGCCGAGCACCGCGCACAGCTTCTGAGCGGGCACCGGTTCACCGGCGGCAAACAGCACCGCTTCGAGCGCGCACTCCAGTTCTGTCAGCTGTTCCATTGCGATTCCTCCGCCAAAGACAGGCTGAACCCGGTCTCGTCCTCGTCAATGACAATCTTGTGGACTTTGGAAAGCTCGAGTACGGCCAGGAACAGCGCGACAACCTCGGATCGGCTCTGGCATTCCAGAATAACAGCGTCCAGCGAAATCACACGCTGACGCGCAAAACGATGCACCAGCATTTCGATCTTCTGCCCCACCGGCACGGGATCGCGTCCCACAATACCGGAAAACGACGAAACCGGGGGCGGCAGCCGCCGTTCAGAACGTTCAAGCACACTGCGGATCGCCGCGATGAGCACATCGGCGGAATAACGGTATTCCTGCTTCTTTTTTTCCAGCGTTTCCGGCGGCTTGACAAACAGATCGCGCCCCAGTTCGGCGCGCGTGCCAAGATACCCGCCCACTTCCTTAAAGCGCTGGTATTCAAGCAGCGCTTCAACCAGTTCGGCGCGCGGATCGTCCTGTTCCTGATCTTCATAGACCGGCAGCAGCATTTTGGATTTGATGACCATCAGCTGCGCCGCCATGGCGACAAACTCCGCCGCGACATCCAGGTCAAATTCGCGCATCTGATCGATATATTCCAGATACTGTTCCAGAATGCCGGCAATGGGAATATCGTAAATGTTGACCTTGTTTTTTGAAATCAGGTGCAAAAGCAAATCAAGGGGCCCGTCAAACACAGGCAGATGAAATGTAACCGTTTTCACGCTATAACACTCCGGCAATGGCCGAGAAAATGGCGTTGCACACCCGCATGGCCGCGCGCAGGACGAAACTTTGTCCCGCACCGATAATGCCGTTCAGCGCGCCCAGAAAAACGACGATCAGCAGCACCACCTGAATGGTCCCTTCGTACGGCATGATTTTGGCCAGGACCCGGTTGGGCAGCAGCGGGTACAAAATCTTCGAGCCGTCAAGCGGGGGCACCGGAATCAGGTTAAAGACCGCAAGGCCAGCGCTGATCGACGCTGTCGTGATCAAAAACTGGGCCAGTGCGCCCAAAATCCGGCTGTCCGGCTTAAAAAACAAAACGCCGTATGCAATGAAAAAACAGAGAAAGCACAACAGCACGTTGGCGGCCGGGCCGGCCAGCGCGGTCAGCGCGATCCCCTGCTTGCGCTTTTTGAAATGGTACGGGTTGATGGGTACAGGCTTGGCCCAGCCGACACCGGCAATCAGAATGCACAAAAAACCGATTGGGTCAATGTGCGCCAGCGGGTTCAGCGTCAGGCGCCCCGCGTCACGCGCCGTCGTATCCCCCAGCGCGTACGCCGCCCAGCCGTGCGACATCTCGTGAAAAGTGATGGCAATCAGCGCTGCCGGAATAATAATCAGCAGATCCCGCAGGGACGTTGTAAACAGAATAGCAATTTCCCCCTTTACATCAGCGTTTGCCGGCTGTCACAGCAGGTCGTTGCGCACAAGATCCGCATAGCTTTCACGCCGCACCGCCACCTGTGCCCGGCCGCCGCTGACCAGCACGACAGGCGGGCGCGGCAGACGGTTGTAATTAGACGCCATGGAATATGTATAGGCCCCGGTTGAAAAAACACACAGGACATCGCCGCGCTGCGCCGGCTGCAAATGCATGTCCCTGCCCAGCAAATCGCCGCTTTCGCAGCATTTTCCGGCGATCGTAACGATCTCGCTCTTTTCCTGCGCCGCCTTGTTGGCAATACATGCGTCATACTGCGCCTGATACAGCGCGAAGCGCGGGTTGTCCGGCATTCCCCCGTCTACGGCGACATAGGTCCGCGCGCCGGGCACCGCTTTTACCGAACCGACGGTATACAGCGTCACTCCGGCCGTACAGACAATTGACCGCCCCGGCTCGACGACGATTTCGGGCAGCGGCGTATCGTACATCCGGCAGCTTTGCCGCACCGCATCGCCCAGGTAACTGACCATTTCTGAAACGGGCACCGGCCTGTCTTCCGGCATATACCGAACCCCAAAGCCGCCGCCCAAAATGAGTTCCCGCAAATCAAGCCCGTCGCGCCGCAGCTCGGCCAGCAGCCGGATCATGACATCGGCGGCCACGCCGAACGGTTCTTTCAAAAAAACCTGCGAACCGATATGGCAGTGCAAGCCGCAGAAATCCAGCCATTCGCAGCCGCGAAGCAGGCGCGCCGCCTCGTACGCCTGGCCGTCTTCAATGCCAAACCCGAACTTGCAGTCGTTGTGCCCGGTGCTGATAAACTCGTGCGTGTGCGCGTCGACGCCTGGCTTGATGCGCAGGAGTACCGGTATCCGGCGGCGCCTTTGGCCGCAGATCGCATTGAGGCGTCCGATTTCATCCATGCAGTCGATGACAACCGCGCCGATGCCGCAGTCAACGGCTTGGCGCAGCTCGTCGTCGCTTTTATTATTGCCGTGAAAATGCAGTTTTGATGCGGGAAAACCCGCCTGCATTGCGGTGTACAGTTCGCCGCCCGAGACGACGTCGGCATGCAGCCCTTCGCTTTGCACAATAGGATAGATAAACTTTGCGCACAGGGCCTTGCTGGCATAGGACACTTTAAACCGATCGCCGAAAGCGTCTTTCATCGCCTGCATGTAAGCGCGGCATTGTCCGCGGACGGCGTCTTCGCTGATGACATATGCAGGCGTGCCGAATTCCTGCGCCGCCCCGACCAGATCCAGCCCGTCAAGCGCCAGATGCCCCTGCGCATTGACAGAAAAATGCTCGCTGAACAAACCGTCTTTCATGTCCTGTATCCCACCTCGGAAAAGATTTCCCGAATGACTTCGTCGCGTCCCGTGTGCTTTTCCGCTGAAAAAGCGATGACCGGTACGCTGTCCGGCAGGCACAGGCCGCCGCGCACAGCCGCGATCTGCCCGGCGATCTGCGACGGCTTGAGCTTGTCCGCCTTATTGGCAACCACCGACAGCGGAAGTCCGTACGACTGCGCCCATTCTGCCATCAGTCTGTCGTCGCCTGTCGGGTCATGGCGAATATCCACAATCAGCATAAAACGGCGGATATTTTCCATATCCGCATGAAGATAATTTTCGATCAGCGCAGAATACCGCGCTTTTTCCCGGGCCGAGGTTTTTGAATACCCATACCCAGGCAGGTCGACCAGCCAGAGCCGGTCTTCTGCCAGGAACAGATTGACAAACACTGTTTTCCCCGGTGACGCGCTGACGCGGGCAAACCCCTTTCGCCCCACCAGGGAATTGATGGTCGAGGACTTGCCCACATTCGAACGTCCGGCAAAGACAATACGGGGGCGGCCGTCCTTCGGGAACCCCGAAGGATCGGCCGCTGAACGGACAAACTGAACGTTTTGCAAAATCATGGCGGCTTACCGGTACGTACACGCCGGTACCGGCTGTTCCTTTTGTAAAAGGGCGACCGGCGCAGGCAGCGGGTCAGCGGCGGCATTTTCCGGCTGCCTGCGCAAATCAGCCCCAAAAATGACGTCGACAACCTGATCCATATGCGAAACACAGACAAAATTCAGGTTTTTAAGCACGGTCGGATCAATTTCAGACAGATCCGGGCGGTTGTCTTCGGGCACCAGCACCGTAGTGACGCCCGAACGGAACGCGGCCATGGTCTTTTCTTTCAGCCCGCCGATGGGCAGCACGCGGCCGCGCAGCGTAATCTCGCCCGTCATGGCAAAAAAGCGCGAGACCGGCCGGCCCGTCAGGGCAGAAATGACCGCCGTCGCCATGGCGATGCCGGCCGACGGCCCATCTTTAGGGACGGCCCCTTCCGGGAAATGAATATGAATATCTTTTTTCTGGTAAAAGTCTTCGGCAATGCCAAACTCAGCGGCGCGGCTGCGGATATAGGTCAGCGCCGCGCGCGCAGACTCCCGCATCACATCGCCCAGGTTCCCTGTCAGTTCGATTTTTCCCGTCCCGGGGATGGCCATAGCCTCGACTTCGAGAAGTTCGCCGCCGACCTGCGTCCACGCCAGGCCGTTGACCAGGCCGCACTCGGGCGTTGCCGTCATCTTCTCGTTTTTAAAGCGCGGGACGCCCAGGAATGCGCTCAGATTGTCCCCCGTCACGCGCACTTGTTTGCATTCGCTTTCCAGAATCTTGCGATCCGCCTTGCGGCACAGTTTGGCGAGCTGACGTTCCAGCGTACGGACCCCCGACTCGCGGGTATACTCCGAAATAATGCGCCGGATGGCGTCGTCGCTGACGCGCAGCTGCGAGGCCTTGAGCCCGTGTTTTTTTAACTGTTTGGGCAACAGGTGCTTTTTGGCGATTTGCAGCTTTTCCTCATCTGTGTACGAGCTCAGCTCGATGATTTCCATGCGGTCGCGCAGCGGCGCAGGAATGGTGTCCAGCGTATTGGCCGTTGTGACGAACAGCACGTCGGACAGATCGAACGGCAATTCGACAAAATGGTCGCGGAACGCGGTATTCTGCTCGGTGTCAAAGACTTCAAGCAATGCCGAACTCGGGTCGCCTTTATAATCGCTGCCCAGCTTGTCGATCTCGTCGATCAAGATAAGGCAGTTGCGGCTGCCTGCCTGAATCAGGGCGTTGATAATGCGCCCCGGCATGGCGCCGATATAGGTCCTGCGGTGGCCGCGGATGTCTGCTTCGTCGCGCACGCCGCCCAGCGAAAGGCGCGCATACTTGCGGCCCATGCACCGTGCGATGGAACGCGCCACCGACGTCTTGCCGACGCCCGGGGGGCCGACCAGGCACAAAATTTGGCCTTTGATTTCGCCCGTCATGCTCTTAACGGCGAAAAATTCCAAAATACGCTCCTTGACCTTTTCCAGGCCGTAGTGATCTGCATCGAGGATCTCCTGCGCCTTCTGGATGCTCTGGTTTTCACGGGTCGTCGTTGTCCACGGCAGTTCGAGACAGGTGTCCAGATAGGTGCGGATCACGCCGCTTTCGGGTGACGAACTTTGCATCTTGGCCAGACGGCCGGCCTCTTTGACCAGCTTGTCGCGGACTTCCTGCGGCAGCTTCGCCTCTTCGATTTTTTGCAGATATGCCTGCGACTCGCTGACCCCGTCATCTCCTTCGCCCAGCTCTTCGCTGATCGCTTTGAGCTGTTCCCGCAGGTAGTAATCGCGCTGGTTTTTGTCGACCTGATCTTTGACTTTGCTTTGCAAATCGGCTTCCAGCGTCAAAACGTCAATTTCCTGCATGAGAATACGGTTTAACAGCATCATGCGCCGGCGCGGCTCCGTCTGCTCGAGCAGCTGCTGCTTGTCTTCGGCACGCAGCTGGATGTTCTGCGCGACATAATCGGACAGAAACGCCATATCGTCGCTTTCCATGACATTGAGCAGAATGTCGCCCGTCATTTTGGGCGCCAGCTCGGAATATTCCATGAACAGCTCGCGAACACTGCGCAGCAGCGCGCGGTCGCGCTGGGTGACGGGCGTCACCTTCCGGGCGGGGTATTCGGTGATATGCGCCGCCAGGTAAGGCTCGGTGCACACCAGCTCGTCCAGGCGGGCGCGGTTTTCGCCCTCGACAAGGACGCGCAGGCTGGTATTTGACAATTTAAGAATCTGTCGAACACGTGCCACCGTGCCGATGGGGTACAGATCGTCTTTGCCCGGATCTTCAATATGGATGTCTTTCTGCGTGACCAGGAAAACGCGCTGCCCCCCTGTCATCGCCTGTTCGAGCGCTTTTACCGACTTGACGCGGCCGACGTCAAAATGGAAGAGAACGTTAGGGAAAATGGTGACCCCGCGCAGTGCCAGAGTCGGTATATGATAAGTTTTGGTTTCGTTAATTTTTGCATTTCTTTTTGCCTGAATGGTTGCCATAATGACCTCCTGGATATAGGTACTGTATATTATACATCAGTCCTGTATGCAATGCAAGAGCCCGGCCGGCCGATTCATAATATATTTGCAAACCACGTCAATCTGTCTATTTTATGCATTCTGAAAGAAAAATCATTGTTGATTTTATCCTCTTCCTATGTTAAGCTAAAATATAAAAGCTGCCAAGCAGCGCGTACTGATACTCAAAACATGAAAGGGAGGTTCTATCGGATGTATAGGTACGTAATTAAGCGGCTTCTGTTCACCATTCCTGTTCTGCTTGGCGTCACGTTTATCGTTTTTACGATTATGGCGCTGACGCCCGGCGATCCAGGCAGGTTGATTCTTGGACAGACGGCCAGGCAAGAAGCGGTCGATCAGCTCAACCACGAGCTTGGGTATGACCAACCGTTTTTCACAAGGTTCTTCAACTACATTAAGGACATTGTGACCAAGTTCGACTTTGGCGTCTCTTACCGGACGCAGCAGCCGGTCTTTGACGAGATCTGGGCGCGGTTCCCCTTCACGCTCAGGCTGGCTGTATTTTCCATTATTTTCAGTTCGCTGATAGGCGTATCGCTTGGTATTCTTTCTGCTGTAAAGCAATATACCTTTATTGATACGTTCTCAACGGTCATGGCCATGTTTTTTGCCGCCATTCCCGGTTTCTGGCTGGGCATGATGCTCATCTATTTCTTTTCGTACAAGATCCCCATCTTCCCCACCCACGGCGCTGATTCGTGGGACGGCTTTGTCCTGCCCATCATCACCCTGACGCTGGGCGGCGCCGCAAGCCTGCTGCGTCTGACGCGTTCGACCATGCTCGAAACCATTCGCGCCGACTATATCCGTACGGCGCGCGCCAAAGGCGCTTCTCAGAAAATCGTCATCTGGCGGCACGCTTTGAAAAACGCCCTTCTGCCCATTATCACCGTACTGGGTATGCAGTTCGGCGGGCTGCTGGGCGGCGCCGTCATCACCGAGACCGTTTTTGCCATTCCGGGGCTCGGGATGCACATCGTCACGGCGATTCGTCAAAAGGACGTCCCGGTCGTTATGTCGGGCACCCTGTTCCTGGCGGCTCTGTTCTGCATCATCATGCTGCTGGTCGACCTGCTGTACGCTTTTATCGACCCGCGCATCAGGGCCAAATATTCCCGCTGAAAAGGAGGATGTTTTTATGAGCAACACAGCCGCTGCAAAAGCACACTCAGGCAAAAAAAGCAAAAAGAACAGCCAGCTGAAAGAAGTCTGGCGCCGTTTCAGAAAGAATAAAAGCGCCATGGTCGGCCTGATCATTCTGATCCTCTTTGCGCTGTGCGCGATTTTCGCCGACTTGATTGTCCCCTATGAACGCGGCATCGATCAGGACGGTTCCGTCCGTCTGCAGGGGCCGAGCGCCGAACACTGGTTTGGCACCGACGCCTTTGGCCGCGACACCTTTGCCCGTGTCGTCCACGGCTCGCGCGTGTCGCTTTCCATCGGCTTTGCGGCCGTCGGCATTTCCCTGATCCTCGGCGGGTTTCTCGGGGCCGCTGCGGGCTACTACGGCGGCAGGGCTGACAACATCATCATGCGCATCATGGACGTTTTCACCTGCGTTCCCGGCATTCTGCTGGCGCTGGCCATTGTCGCCGCTCTGGGCAGCAGCATGACCAACCTGCTCATCGCCGTCACCATTTCGAGCATTCCGGGCTTTGTCCGTCTGGTCCGCTCGTCGATCCTGACCGTTGTTGAAAACGATTTTATCGAAGCCGCCCGTTCATACGGGGCCAAAGACTTCCGCATTATCACCAAGTACATTCTGCCCAACGCCATCGGCCCCATCATCGTCCAGGCGACCATGGGCATCGCCAGCATGATTTTGTCTGCTTCCGGCCTGTCCTATATGGGCATGGGCATCCAGCCCCCCCGGCCGGAATGGGGCGCCATGCTGTCCGAGGCCAAGGATTATATGCGCACCGATCCCCACCTGCTGTTGTTCCCGGGCTTTGCTATTTTGATTTCGGCCCTGTGCTTCAACCTGGTCGGCGACGGCCTGCGCGACGCGCTTGACCCCAAACTGAAGGACTAACAAGGGAGGCTGCGACTGATGAGTGAAAAACTGCTTGAAATACACGACCTTGAGGTTATTTATAAGACCGGGCTTGAAACGGTCTATGCCGTCAATAAGATCAATCTGAGCCTGGAAAAAGGCAAAACGCTCGGACTGGTCGGTGAAACCGGGGCCGGGAAAACGACGACCGCGCTGGCGATTCTCGCTCTGCTTCCCGAACGCACCGCCCATGTCAAAGGCGAAATCATCTTTGACGGACAGGATTTGCTCCAGTTAAAGGAATACGAACTGCGTGAAATCCGCGGCGAAAAAATCTCGATGATTTTCCAGGATCCGATGAGCTCGCTCAATCCCATTCTGACCGTGGGCAGCCAGATCAGCGAAGCGCTGACGCTGCACAACGACCAGAACCGTTCCAAAGAAGAAATTGAAGCACGCGTGGAAGAAGTCCTGGAAATGGTCGGAATTCCCGCTTTCCGCAAAAAAGATTACCCGCACCAGTTTTCCGGCGGCATGAAGCAGCGCGTCGTCATCGCTATCGCTTTGGCGTGCGAGCCCGAACTGCTGATTGCCGACGAACCGACGACGGCGCTCGACGTTACCATCCAGGCGCAGGTGCTCGCCATGATGAACGAGCTTCGTGAGCGTCTGCAAACGTCGATGATCATGATCACCCATGACCTGGGCATTGTCGCGCAGACCTGTGACGACGTCGCCGTCATGTATGCCGGCGAAATCATTGAATACGGCAGCGCTGCCGACATTTTCACCGGCGACAAGCATCATCCCTATACAGTCGGCCTGTTTGGCTCGATTCCCAACCTTGAAGTTGACTCGCCGCGCCTGTCGCCCATCGAGGGCCTGATGCCTGACCCGACTGATTTGCCGAAAGGCTGCAAGTTTTCGCCGCGCTGCCCCCAATGCATGGACATCTGCCGCGAGGTTCCCCCGGCCGATTATGTCAACGGCGGGCATCGCATTTGCTGCCACCTGTACAATAAGGAGGGAACGAAATGAGCGCCCTGCTCGAAACAAAAGATCTGAAAAAATATTTTAAGGTTTCCAACGGCTATCTGCATGCCGTCGACGGCGTTAATATTGCGATTGACGAGGGCAAGACTCTGGGTGTGGTCGGCGAATCCGGGTGTGGAAAATCGACGTTGGGACGCGCCGTCCTGCGTCTGCACGAGCCGACCGGCGGCGAAGTCTATTACAAAGGCCAAAACATCATGACCTATGACAAGGTCCGGATGCGCGAGCTTCGCCGCGAAATGCAGATCATCTTCCAGGATCCCTATTCCAGCATCAACCCCCGTATGAGCGTGCAGGAAATTATTGCCGAGCCTATTATCATCAATAAAATGTTTAAAACGCGCGCCGAGGTCTTTGACCGCGTAGCCGAGCTGATGGATACGGTCGGCCTGGCGGAACGCCTTTCGGGCGCTTACCCGCACGAGCTGGACGGCGGGCGCCGCCAGCGCATCGGCGTAGCCCGCGCGCTGTCCCTCAACCCCAAGTTCATTGTCTGCGACGAGCCGGTCTCTGCCCTGGATGTTTCCATTCAGGCCCAGATTCTCAACCTGCTCATGGACTTGCAGGACGAGTTCGGGCTGACCTATATGTTTATCACCCACGACCTGAGCGTCGTCAAGCATATTTCAACCGAAATCGCCGTCATGTATCTGGGAATGTGTATCGAGCGCGCGCCGTCGAAAGAACTCTTTAAAGACCCGAAGCATCCCTATACCAAAGCGCTTTTGTCGGCCATCCCCATTCCCAACATTGAAATGCGCAACAAAAAAATCGAGGTCATCAAGGGCGAGGTTACCAGCCCGGTCAACCCCAAACCGGGCTGCCGGTTCGCTCCGCGCTGCCCCAATGCCACCGAGGCGTGTACTGCGCAGACACCCGAGTTCCGCGAAATTTCCCCTGGGCATTATTGCGCATGCCCCTTTGCACAATAACCCCTGTTCCTCATTGGCTCCCCGGCCATCTGCCGGGGAGTTTTTCCTTGTGTCTTTTCCTCCTCTTCCTATTGTGATATGATAGTTTTGACAACCCCTGAAAGGAAGGATGCTTTTGATCCGGCGAATGACCCTGCTGCTGACAGCGGCGCTTCTGATACTTCTGCCGGCGTGCAGCAGTCTCGAAAACAGCTCCGAAGGCGCGGCAACCGAAATTCTGCTCTCGGATCAATCTGTCACTGTCAACGGCCGCGCCGCATCTGCTGACCCGGACGACGCAGTTTATGTAGGGGCGGATATTGTTTATTATGAAAGCGGCCGCGGCGATGCCTACGGCAACGGCTCTGAAGAAGACGCCCACTCCGCCGAGGAGGCGGCGCAACACACCGTTGTTACAATCACACAGCCGGGAGTATACCGGCTGTGCGGCCGGATGAGCGCAGGACAAATTGCCGTCGACCTGGGCAAAGGCGCCAAAGACGACCCCGGCGCCGTCGTCACCCTGATTCTGGACGGGATCGACATCACCTGTACGGTCGCGCCTGCCGTCATTTTCTACCGTGTCTATGAATGCGGCAGCAAAGACGAAGAAACAGCCAGCCATACCGTCGACACCCGGAAAGCCGGAGCCAACGTCTTTCTTCCTGACGGATCGGAAAATACCGTCAACGGCTCTTATGTTGCACGCATTTACGAAGAAGGCACCAAAGACAAACTGCACAAGTATGACGGCGCTTTTTACAGCAAAATGTCCATGAATATCGACGGCAATGGATCGCTTACCGTCAATGGCGAAAATGAAGGGCTGGACAGCGAGCTGCATCTGACCATCAACGGCGGGATCATCACGGTCAACGCGCAGAACGACGGTATCAATACCAACGAAGACGGCGTGTCGGTGACCACTGTCAACGGCGGGACGCTGACAGTTAACGGCGGTCTGGGCGCCGAAGGCGACGGCATTGACTCCAACGGTTTTCTGACCATCAACGGCGGATCCGTCGTCGCCATGTCCAATGAGCAGAGCCCCGACGGAGGCATTGACGCGGACTGCGGCATCGTCGTCAACGGCGGGTCGCTGATCGCGCTGGGTGTGCGCAACGACCCAGTCAGCAGCCAATCAAAACAGGCTTACGCCGAGTTTGCCTTGCAGCCGCCCTGTCCTGCGGGCAGCGAAGTCACGCTTTGCGCCCCGGACGGCAGTGAAATTTTCTGCTTTACCGCCGAAAAAAGCTTCCAAAGCCTAACGCTGTCTTCCCCGGATTTGGCGTCCGGCGACGGCTGTACTCTTTTCATCGACGGTGTGCGGCAATAAAAGCCGGCCGCTGCGGTAGCCTTGTGCCCCCATACGATAAAAAGCTCCGGATCAATGTCCGGAGCTTTTTATTACGCTTTTCAGGACTTGACACGTTCCGAACGTGCAGCCGGTTTTGCCTCGCGCCGCACAGCGCGCGTGCCGGTGACGACCTGCGGCTGCTCGGCATTTTTTACCGTGTCTTCGGTGATGACGACCTTGACAATGGTCGGATCCGAGGGTACGCGGTACATGATGTCGGTCATAATGCCTTCCATCACCGAACGCAGGCCGCGCGCACCCGTACTGCGCTCCAGGGTCTTTTCCGCAATGGCGTCAAGCGCGCCGGGTGTAAACTCCAGTTCTACCCCATCGTATTCAAACAGCTTGGCATACTGTTTCGTCAAAGCATTTTTGGGGTCTGTCAGGATGTGCAGCAGAGCGTTTTTGTCCAGCGCGTCCAGCGTCACGAGCACCGGCAGACGTCCTACCAGCTCGGGGATAATCCCGTATTTCACAATGTCGTGGTGTTCGGCTTTTTGCAGAAGGGCACTGTCGTCTTTTTCCGCCTTTCCCTTAATCTCGGCGCCAAAACCGATGCCCTTTTTGCCGATGCGTTTATCGATGATCTTATCCAGCCCGTCAAAGGCGCCGCCGCAGATAAACAGAATATTGGTCGTATCAATTTGGATAAATTCCTGCTGCGGATGCTTGCGGCCGCCCTGCGGCGGCACATTGGCCACCGTTCCCTCGAGAATTTTGAGCAGCGCCTGCTGAACGCCTTCGCCCGATACGTCACGCGTGATGGACGGGTTTTCGCTTTTACGCGCGATTTTATCCAGTTCGTCGATATAAATAATACCGCGCTGTGCCAGCTCGACATCAAAGTCTGCTGCCTGGATCAGTCGGAGCAGGATATTTTCGACGTCTTCGCCCACATACCCCGCCTCAGTCAGCGTGGTCGCGTCGGCGATGGCAAAGGGCACATGCAGCGTGCGAGCCAGCGTCTGCGCCAAAAAGGTCTTGCCCACGCCCGTAGGGCCGAGCATCAGGATATTGCTTTTCTGCACTTCAATATCACTGTCGTCGGTATGCATAATGCGTTTGTAATGGTTGTAAACCGCCACGGACAGGGTGATTTTGGCGCGCTCCTGTCCGATGACGTATTCGTCCAGGCTTTTTTTAATTTCAGCCGGGGTAGGCAGTTCTTCTCCCAGCTCAAAACGGGCTTCCGCCCTTTCCTGTTCCGCCTCGTCGGCGATCAGGTCGGCGCAGATCTCGACGCACTCGTTGCAGATATAGGCGCCCGGCCCCGCAATGATGCGTTTGACCTCATCCTGTGTACGGCCGCAGAAACTGCACCGTATTTCTCTTTTATCATTCGGCATATCTGTTCCTCACTGAATGAGCCCGGCGGCACGAGCCGCCGGGCCGGTTCGCCCAAATTTTAGCGTTTGTCCATGATTTTGTCGACCAGTCCATATTCCTGCGCTTCCTGCGCCGACATGAAATTGTCACGGTCGGTATCGCGCTCAATCACCTCAAGCGGCTGGCCGGTGCGCTCGCTCATGATTCTGTTGAGCTTGTCGCGGGTTTTCAGGATCCACTCGGTACGGATTTTCATGTCCGAAGCCTGGCCCTGCGTCCCGCCCATGGGCTGATGGATCATGATCTCGCTGTTGGGCAGCGCGTAACGCTTTCCTTTGGCGCCTGCGCACAGCAGGAATGCACCCATGCTGGCCGCCATACCGACACAGATCGTCGAAACATCACATTTGACATACTGCATGGTGTCATAAATCGCCATGCCGGCGCTGACCGAACCGCCGGGGCTGTTAATGTAAAAGCTGATGTCCTTATCCGGATCCTGCGCTTCCAGATACAAAAGCTGCGCGACCACCAGGCTGGCTGTCTGATCGTTGACTTCGTCAGATAAGATGATGATGCGATCGTTGAGCAGCCGCGAAAAAATATCATACGAGCGTTCGCCGCGGTTTGTCTGCTCGACTACCATGGGAATATAGGCCATTGTGATGCTCCTTTCAATGCGATAGAACTATTTTACTCGGTCTTGGAAGATTTTTTTGTCGTTTTCTTGGCTTCCTTTTCCTCTTCACCGGACTCGGCCTTTTTGGCGGAGCGCTTTGCGGGCTTTTTTTCAGCCTTCGGCGCTTCCCCGGCGTCCGACGCAGATTCTTCCGCCGCTTTGGGTGCAACGGGTTTGGCCTCGTTCTTCACCAGCTCCAGCGCTTTCTGCGTCAGCAGATCGGCCTTGAGATCCTTTTCCGCGATGAGCTCGCGGACGCGCGAAGCTTCCATCTTGTACTGCTCGGCCAGACGGTTGTATTCGGCGTCCAGCTCTTCGGCGCTGACATCCAGGTTTTCCATTTTTGCGACGGTCTCAAGGGCCAGACGCACCCGAACCTGGCGTTCGGCCTGCTCGCGGAACATATTGCGGAACATGCCCGGATCCATATTGTTCATCTTCAGGTAGGCGTCCAGGCCGATGCCCTGCATCTGCATCCGGTAGCCGAAGTCTTCGACAATGCGGTCAAGCTGACGCTCAAACATATCGCCGGGAATCTCGCCTTCCAGCCCTTCAATGACTTTGGTCAGCAGGTTCTCTTCAAAAGCGGCGTCCGCCTGACGCTGTTTGCTTTCTAAGATTTTCGCCTTAATATCGGCTTTTAATTCAGCCAGCGTATCAAACTCGGAAACATCTTTGGCAAACTCATCGTCCAGTTCAGGCTTCTGGCTTTCTTTGACCTCATGCAGCTTGCACTTGAACACCGCAGGTTTTCCCGCCAGCTCTTTGGCATGATAATCTTCGGGGAAGGTCACTTCAACGTCGCACTCATCCCCGGCTTTTTTACCGACCAGCTGTTCTTCAAACCCGGGAATGAACATGCCCGATCCAAGCTTCAGGCTGTAATTTTCAGCCTTGCCGCCGTCAAACGGCTTTCCGTCTACATAGCCGTCAAAATCGAACTGGATGGTGTCGCCGTTCTGGGCCGGACGATCCACAGTGACGATGCGGGCGTTGCGATCGGCCAGATGATCGACTTCGGTGTCGACCTCTTCATCGCGGACCGAAACCTCGGCCTTTTCCGCCTCGATGCCCTTGTAATCCTTCAGCGTGACTTCGGGGTATACGGCGACCTGCACTTTAAAGACAAACTCGCCGTCTTGCACGTCAAAATCCGAAAAATGCGGGTATCCGACGGGATCAATGCCCGCCTCGGCCACCGCGGCTTCATACGCCTCGGGGTAACAGGCGTTCATGGCATCTTCGTAAAAAATCTCGGGGCCGTACATTTTTTCGATCATCTTACGGGGGGCTTTGCCTTTGCGGAAGCCGGGGACGTTGATGCGCTTGACGTTCTGATGATACGCCTTTTCACAAGCTTTGTCAAAAGTCTCCTTGTCCACGGTGACAGACAGCATCACCATGCTCTTTTCCTGTTTTTCCACGCCGGTCAGTTTCACAATTGTGTCCTCCTTGAAGGTTCTATCTTTTTTATTGTTATTCCATGATTTTCAGCGGGCGGAAGTTGAGCGCGTCAGCCGACACCAGCCGGTACTGCACGCCGCCGCGCACACCGTTGAAAGCTCCGCGGCAGCTTTCGCCGTGCAGGTGCCCGTAATAACAGCGCGAAACGCCGTACTGCTGCAAAAGCGCGGTAATCTCGGGGACCTCGTTGCCCGAAAACACGGGCGGGTAGTGCAGAAAGCAGAAAATTTCGCAGCCGGGCTGCTCACGCCGGGCGGCAGACAGCGACGCTTCCAGCCGGATCACTTCACGCCGAAAGACCTTGCCGTCGCCTGCCGACGGGTCTGCCGGATCGTAAAACCATCCGCGCGTCCCGCACAAAGCAGTTCCCCTATAAAAAATACAATTATTATGCAAAAAAAGCAAGCTGTTTATTGCATTTTCTTGAAAAAATTTCTTCATTTTTGAGACCGTTTCCCACCAGTAATCGTGATTGCCCTTTAAAAGCACCTTTTGCCCCGGGAAACGATCCAGAAACTGAAAATCAGGCAGCGCCTGCTGCAGGCTCATGCCCCACGAAAAATCGCCGGCGACAACCAGCAGATCCCCTTCGCACAGCAGCCCGGCCAACGCGCGTTCCAGCTTGGCCTGATAGCCGCGCCAGACGCCGCCGAACACGTCCATGGGCTTTTCAACGCCGCACGACAGGTGCGGGTCGCCGATGGTATACAGTGCCATGTTTCACCTCATGTAAAGGCATCTTTAATGTGGCGGATCGTCCGCGGCGCAGTATAGACCTCGACAACGTCAAACCGCGCCGGGGTTTCCCCCTTTTCCGCCAGCCACTGCTGTGCCGCCGCGCGGATCCGCTCCTGTTTGGCAGGCGTGACGGCTTCGGCCGCCGCAGCGAAGTCCGCGTTCCTGCGCGTTTTGACTTCGACAAACACCGTGATCCCGCCGTCGCGCACAATCAAATCGATTTCGCCGAAGCGCGTACGGTAGTTCATCGCCAGCAGGCGGTACCCTGCCTTTTGCAAGGCGCGCGCCGCCGCCTGCTCGCCCAGACGCCCTGTATCCTGGGTCTTCAAGTTTTCTCACCGCCCAGCAGCTTTTTGAGAAAGCTTTTCCGGTGCACAGGGCTGGGTCCCCACCGCAGGATCGCCTCGCGGTGTTTTTGGGTCGGGTAGCCCTTGTGAATTTCAAATCCGTACTGCGGGTATTGGAGCGCAAGCTCGCACATCAGCCGATCCCGCGAAACCTTTGCGAGAATGGACGCTGCGGCAATGCTGGCGCTTTTGCCATCTCCGCCGACCACGCAGCGCGTATCGACGCCCAGCCCCGGGTCCCGGTTGCCGTCGACAAGCGCAAAATCGAGCGGCAAGTTTAATTGCTTTACAGCGCGCCGCATCGCCAAAAAAGTGGCATTTAGGATATTGAACTCATCAATTTCTTCCGGGCTGGCCCAGCCGATACCCCACGCAAGGCTGCGGGCGCAAATTGGCTCGAACAGCGCTTCGCGTTTTTTCTCAGACAGCTTTTTGGAATCGTCGACGCCCTTGATCGGGTCGTCGGGGTTCAAAATGACGGCCGCCGCCGTCACGGGGCCGGCCAACGGGCCGCGGCCGGCCTCGTCCACTCCGCAGATAAAGCGCCTGCCCTCGGCCCACAAAGCCTGTTCGAACTCAAACATTTTCCTGCACCGGCGGCAGTTCCAGTGTGATTCTTCCCAGCCTGCCGCCGCGGAATTCATCAAGCAGGACACGCGCCATGCGTTCGGTGTCAATGTCGCCGCCGCTGACGACAAAGCCGCGCCTGCGCCCCAGCGCGCACAGCGCCTCGTAAGGCTCGCTGGCATCGGGCGCAATGCCGTAGCGTTTTTCCAGCGCGCCGGGCGCAGCCCGTTCCAGCCGAACCAACAGACGGCAGGCGAGGTCTTCGAGATCGAGGATTTCGTCACGGATGGTGCCGGTAAACGCCAGGCAATAGCCTGTCTCGTCATCGTCAATTTTGGGCCACAGCATTCCTGGGGTGTCCATAAAGTCGAACCCGCCCGGCAGGGTGTACCACTGTTTTTTTCGTGTCACGCCCGGGCGGTCTTCGGCAACGGCCGATTTTCGTCCGAGCAGGCGGTTGATAAACGACGACTTCCCAACGTTGGGAATCCCGACAATCATCAGCCGAATTGTCTTGCCCGCCTGTCCCTTTTCTTCGTTGCGGCGGATCAAATCGGCGCAGACTGTGCGTGCCGCGGCAGTAAAGGCAGGCAAAAAGCCGCCCTTCTGACTGTCCGTCGCCAAAACGGTCAACCCCCTGGCACGATAAAAATCCAGCCACTGCGCCGTTTTATCGGGATCCGCCTGATCGGCACGGTTGAGGACGAGCAGCCGCCGCCTTCCCTGCGCCAGCCTGTCCAAATCCGGGTTGCGGCTGCTGCGCGGAATACGCGCGTCGGCGAGCTCACAGACAACGTCGACATTTTTCAGATCTTCGAGCATCAGGCGGCGCGTGCGCGCCATATGCCCGGGATACCAGTTGATGCTCATTACAGGCTCCCCAATCTGGTAAAGGGGAAAATGCGGAAAAAGACTTTCCCGATAATGTTCTCGTAAGGCAGCGACCCGATTTCAGCAAGGCGGCTGTCCGAACTGTGGTTGCGGTTATCCCCCATGACAAAGACCTGCCCTTCCGGGACTTCATACGGGTACGACAACGTCCCCGCGTTGAGCAGCGGTTCGCTGATATACGGTTCGACCAGCTGTTCGCCGTTGACGCTGACTGCCCCCGTATTGGGATCAATGTCCACGACATCGCCGCCTTTGGCGATGACGCGCTTGACCAGCGGTTCGTTTTCAAAATACGGGGCGTAAACGACCACGATGTCGCCGCGTTCAGGCTCGTCATACCCAATGAGCTGCACCAGCACCTGGTCGTTGTCTACCAGTGTCGGCAGCATTGAACTGCCGTCGACGCCGGAAAACCGGACGAAAAACACCGACAGCAGAACCAGAAAGGTCAGCGCAAACACCAGCGCTTCGGCCCAGTAAAACAGGTCGGTGACCGGTGATTTTTTTTGGTTCGCCTTGCCGCTGTCCGCAAGGCGTTTCCCCGTGCTTTTATTTTCTGCCAATGCAATCACGGCCTTTTTTAAAAATAAAAGGGACGGCTGACCGTCCCTCTTGCGCGCTTTAAATATCCTGTTTGACTTTGGCGGCCTTACCGACTCTGCCACGCAGGTAATAGAGCTTGGCGCGTCTGACTTTGCCCCGGCGCACAACTTCGAACTTTTCGATGTTGGGGGAATGGACGGGGAAGGTCTTTTCAACGCCAACGCCGTAAGACATGCGGCGGACGGTGACGGTTTCCTGAATGCCGCCGTGCTTCAGGGCGATGACGGTGCCCTCGAAGACCTGAATTCTTTCACGGTTGCCTTCTTTAATCTTGGCGTGAACACGGACAGTGTCGCCGACATTAAAGTTTACAGCGTTTTCCTTGAGCTGAGGCTCTGTCAGTCTTTTGATGAGATCCATAATCAGATTTCCTTTCCTCTCAGGCGTTCATGCCCTGACAACGGCAGAGGACCACCCGTAATACATACCTTGATATAATACCACAAGCACCGCGTAAATGCAACACTTTTAGAAAAATTCTTTTCCGTTTTCATCCAAAATCGCGCAGCGGGTATAGGTGACCGGCGTGCCTTCAGGCAGTATGCCCTCTTGGATCATCGCCTGCGTCACATATGCAGGGTTCAGCGGGTCTTCCCCACCTTTTAAAACGCAGCGGCAGACCGTGTCCCCGCCCTGCTCGCAAAGCGTATATAAACGGACATAATCGCGGATGTCTACCTGCCGGCTGCCGCGCTTGGACCGCTTTTCCACCGTCAGCTGATTTTTCAGCGCGCTTTCCATCGCGTCAGCGCAGCGGACGCCGTGCCAGATAATTTCAAAGTCCGACAGCGCGGCCTGCGCCGCCGGCCGCACGGCCTGTCCGGCACGGATCACCGTCAGCCCGGACGGAAGGGCGCCGTTGAGCCTTGGCACAAGGTCGGGCGGCAGCCCGTCACAGGTCAGGTCAAAGTCGCACAGCTCGTACCGGCTGCGGTACCCGGTCGAAAGCGGGACGAGAATGGACAGCACAATGTGCGGATTAAAGCCCTCGGAATATCGGGCCGGCAGGCCGGCGCGTCGCAAAGAGCGCTGCAGCGCCTTCATCAGATCCAGATGGGAAATATAACAGGCGGGCTCGTCTTTCTGAAAGGCAATGCGGACCTTATACATCGCATTTCACCCCCGTCAGCGACAGCGCGCCGCAGTTGCGGCAGCCCGCTTTGCAGTCGGGCGTCGGCTCGCCCCTGAGCGAACGCTCGTACTCACCGCGCAGGTACTGTTTGGTGACGCCGGAAAAAATGTGATCCCATGGGGTGATTTCATGTTCGCCCAACGCACGGTTGGCGTAAAAAGCCGGATCGACGCCGCATTCTTCAAAGGCTTCAAGCCAGCGGTTCAGGTCAAAGCACTCATCCCAGCCGTCCAAACGGCTGCCGCGGCGCCACGCCCCTTCGATGACCGGCGCCAGCCGACGCCCGCCGCGGGCCAGTACGGCTTCGAGAAAACTGGCCTGCCAGCCGTGCAGGCTGTATGTTACGTTTTTGATTTTCAGCGAATCCATCAGCAGCTGCTGCCGTCGGACGATTTCCTGCCGATCGATCTGTCCGAACCACTGGAACGGCGTCTGCGCCTTGGGCACAAAGGTCGCCACACCGACCGAGACGCGCACGCCGCGGGTACGGTTGCTGGCATTTTCGCGGAAATTGCCCAGCACGTTGCGTGCAATGGACGCTATTCCAAGCAGGTCTTCGTCGGTTTCGGTGGGCAGGCCCATCATAAAATACAGCTTGACGCTGTTGTAGCCCGCGCCGAACGCCACGCGGCAGGCGTTTTGCAAATCCTCTTCGCGCAGGTTTTTATTGATAACGTCGCGCAGGCGCTGCGTTCCCGCTTCGGGAGCAAACGTCAGGCCGCTTTTTCGGACCTTCTGGACGTTTTCCATCAGATCGAGGTTAAAATTATCAGCGCGCAGCGACGGCAGCGCCAGATTGATATGGCGCGGTTCAAAGTCGGCCGTCAGGCTTTCACATAACGCCTCCAGATGCGGGTAATCGCTTGAACTGAGCGATGTCAGCGAAACTTCGTCGTACCCGGTCGTTTCAACCAGCCTGCGCGCCTGTTTTTTCAGGGTTTCAGGTGATTTTGCGCGGATGGGACGATAGGTATATCCGGCCTGGCAAAACCGGCAGCCGCGCCGGCAGCCGCGGAACAGCTCGACCATTGCCCGGTCAAAGACAATATCGGTCGACGGGACGATGAAGCGGTCGGGGAAATACGCTTTGTCAAAATCTTTGACCACGCGTTTTCTGACCATTTCCGGCGCGCCGTTTTTCGGCGTCACAGCGGCGACGGTTCCGTCGGCGTTATAGGACACGTCGTACATCGACGGCACATAAAACCCCTGTATCTGCGCCGCTCTTTGCAGGAATTCCTGCTTGGATGCGCCGGACGCGCGCGCTTCGCGGTACAGCTGTATCAGCTCGGGCAGGGATTCCTCTCCCTCGCCGATCAGGACAATGTCAAAAAAGTCGGCAACCGGTTCGCAGTTATACACACAGGGGCCGCCGGCGACGACGAGCGGCGTCAGCGAAGTCCTCTGGCTGGCGTAAAACGGTATCCCCGCCATGTCCAGCATGTTGAGGACGGCGGTATAGTTAAGCTCGTATTGCAGGGTAAACCCCAAAATGTCAAAGTCCGACAGCGGGTCGCCGCTTTCGAGCGCGTATGCGGGAAGGCCGCGCGCGCGCATTTCACGCTCCATATCGGTGTACGGTGCATAGGCGCGTTCACACCACACGCCGTCCATGGCATTGAGCAGGCCGTATAAAATTTTGGAACCGAGATGCGACATCCCGATTTCATACAGTTCGGGGAAGCAAAGGGCAAACCGGACGTCAACGCTCTGCCTGTCCTTGACGACAGCGCCGTACTCGCCGCCGGCGTAGCGCGATGGTTTTTTTACGTGTTCCAGACACGCTGCAAGCTGATGGTTCATGATTCCTCCCGTATAATCAACATTATTCTTATGATAGATCACCGGGAAGATAAAGTAAAGAAAAATCTTATGCCGGCCTGCTGTCTTTTTTCCTTTCCGGCGAACTGTGCAGGCTCTGTAAAACAACCAAAGCGGCAAAAAGCAGCGAACCGTTGCGGCGTGTAAAGCACAAAAGCGCCGCTCCCGCCGCCGCGAGACCCCACCCTGCCAGCAGCGAGACTGCGCGCGCCGCCCGCTCTCCCCTGTCCGGCCCGATCAGGGCGAACAGCAGGGCCCGCACGGCTCGTCCGCCGTCGAGCGGGGCGGCGGGAACCAGGTTGAACAGTGCAAGCAACAGATTGACCCCGCAAAAGTAATACAGATCCTCCCCCGGCCACAGCCGCGCCGCGGCGGCGCACAGCGCCATCAAAATCAAATTGGCGGCCGGCCCGGCGAGCGCCGTCAGAATGTCGGCCGCGTACGAGCTCTGACGGCGCGTTGTGTAGTCGATTTTCATGCCGCCCAGCCCGGCTGTAATATGCCGCACCCTGCCGCCGAGCAGCATGATGGCAGCCAGATGCCCCAGCTCGTGCAGCCCTGCGGCGGCCAGATACAGCACCAGCCATCCGTTTTGATCAAATGCCAGCGCCAGCGCCGCCACAACAAGCAGCGGATACGTGATGGTGAAGCGCTTCATTTCATTCAAAATCAAGATAGTCGGACGGATCGAGCACGAGCCCATTGCGCCGCATTTCGAAATGCAGGTGCGGGCCGGTCGACAACCCAGTGCTGCCGACCGCCGCGATTTTCTGCCCCATGGACACGCGTTCCCCCTCGCTGACGCTGATCGTGTGCAGGTGGCCATAAAAACTGGCAAACCCGTCAGGGTGCGACACCAATACATAGTTCCCGTAAACAGAATTATACCCGGTTTCAGACACCGTCCCGGCGGCAAAGCTGTTGACGCGCGTCCCTGTCGCGCCGCCCAAATCGACGCCGTAGTGGAAGGTCGTATTGCCGTGGATCGGGTGAATCCGGTAGCCAAACCCCGAGGTCACGCGGATGCTGTCCAGCGGATACCGGTAATCAAACCCCAGCGTATAGACTTTATCGTCCACTTTGTCGGGGCTGGGGATCTCAAAGGGCTCGTTGGGAGTGTCGTCAGCCAATTCTTCGACCGGCAGATCAAACCGGAGGTTCTGCGCAGTGATGACTTCCGGCTTGGGGCTTTCTACCACAGCCGGCAGGATCAGCCGGTCGGCGGGCAGGCCTGAAACCCATCCGGCCGCTGTCGGCTGGCCCTGCGTTTCCTCTGTGGGCGCTGTTTCATCAAAAACGTTTTCCGCCGGCTCCTGCAAATCCTGCGGGGCGTCGGCAGATCGGCTCTTTTGTCCCCCGCCCTTTTGCACGCTGTCGCTCCCAATACCCAGGAACTGCCGTCCAAAGGTGGCAATAGCGCTTTCTCCCTGTTCCTCACCCGGGCTGACCAAAGCGCGCCCCAGCACCGCCACCGCATCTTTGACGCCGCCTCCGCCGCTGACTGCCTCGCTGATGCCGTCTTTGACCAGCTCCAGACGGCCGCCGCTTGTCAGGCGCAGCCCTGCTGCAAGCAGCAGGACGGCGCAGACCAGGAACAGCCGCGAGATCCCCGTCTGATCGGTATGGTGCGCTGCGTAACGCCCGCGCGCGTGCCGGCGGGCTGCTGACCGGTTTCTTTTCCTGCTGTCCATACGACCTCCCGCTTTGCCGTTTTGCCCGGGACACTTTTCCCGTGCCCCGGACAGTCGATGTGCAAAGGCATTTCCCGGCGGGAAATGCCTTTGACGCTCACAGTATAATGCAAATCAGCCCGCCGCTGCCCTCGTTGATGATGCGTTCCAGCGTCTCCTGCAGTTTGGCGCGCGCCTCATCCGGCATTTTGTGCAGCTTGCTGTTCAGCCCTTCGTTGACCAGTTCGCTCAGCGACTTGCCAAAAATATTGCTTTCCCAGATCTTTTCGGGGGAGTCCTCGAACCCCGAAAGCAGATAACGCACCAGCTCTTCCGACTGTTGTTCACTGCCGACCATCGGCGACAGGCAGGTTTCGATCTCGGCGCGGATCATATGGATCGACGGAGCGCTGGCCCGCAGCCTGACGCCGTACTTTCCGCCTTGTTTGACAATTTCGGGTTCGGCCAGCCGCATTTCCGAAATAGACGGCATGACGATGCCGTATCCGGTCTGCCGCACCTGTGCCAGCGCCCCTTCGAGCCGCTGGTATTCGCGGCGGATCTGCGCCATTTCGCACAGCATACTCATCAGCTCGCCCTCGCCCGAGATAGAAACACCCGCCTGCTCAGACAAAATCCCGTAAAACAGATCAGAGGGTACGTCGACGCGCACCGATACGACCCCTTCGCCCAGGCTGATGCCGGTGACGGCGGCGCTTTCGATTTTTTCGCATTGCTCCAACGCGGCAATGGCGCCGCGCGCGTCGCACATTTTTACAATCCGGCTGCTTTTGTCCAGGATCTCGCTGTAAAGCTCGTCGCGGAGCGGATTCCCGTCCGGCAGGGCGCTGACCCATTCGGGCAGTACGAAATTAAACTCCTTGGCCGGGAATTCATAGAGCACAGCGGTCAGGATTTCTTCAATGTCGCCCTGTGTCAGATGCAGGCAGTTGACCGCCATACAGGGCACGCCGTATTTGTCGCCCAGCTTGTCGCGCAGGGCGCGGGCTTCCATCCCGCCCGGCGCGGCGCTGTTGAGGAGGATGCAGAAGGGTTTGTTGATTTCCTGCAATTCCCGGATAATCCGTTCTTCGGCCTCGACATACCCTTCGCGCGGAATGTCGCCGATGCTTCCGTCGGTCGTGACGACCAGCCCGATGGTCGAATGCTCGGTAATCACCTTGCGCGTACCGATTTCCGCCGCGCGCGCAAGCGGCATTTCGGTGTCGGACCACGGTGTCATGACCATGCGCGGGGCGTCGCCTTCGAACTGCCCGATCGCGCCGTTGACCATGTACCCCACACAGTCAATCATGCGCACGTGAAAGCTGGCCTGGCCGTCGATGGTAATTTCGACAGCGTCTTCGGGGACGAACTTGGGTTCTGCGGTCATGATGGTTTTGCCCGACCCGCTCTGCGGCAGTTCGTCACGCGCACGTTCTTTGACATACATGTCGTCGATATTGGGCAGCACCATCGTTTCCATAAAGCTTTTGATAAAGGTCGACTTTCCTGTCCTGACCGGTCCGACCACTCCGATATAAATATCGCCGCCCGTCCGCGTAGCAATGGATTCATAGATATTCTGGCTTTCCATAGACATTCCTCCCTGCGGAATACTTTTATTAGATTATATGGCCAGGCTCCGGCCTTAGAACCGCTATCTGCTGAACGGGATGATGATCAGCCGTCCGGCGTCCAGCTCGCCTTCGCCCGTGATTTTGTTGGCAGCCAGAATGTCCGCCGATGTGGTCCCGTACTTTTTGGCGATTTGCCAGATGGTGTCATGGCCGTCATAAGCGCGCAAAATCAAGGTGCCGCGTCTCGGGTGTGCCTTGCAGCTCTGCTTGTTGAGCCGGCACCCTTTGACCTGCCGGCAGGACTGCTCAACCGGGCTGACGCAGGTAAAGACCGCCTTTCCAGTCAGGCAGAGGCCGCCGTCTTCAGCGATCGCAGCCTGCGGGTCGGCACATTCCAACCTGAGCCTGGCGCCCTTGACAAACGGCTTTTCAAGCTGCGCTTCGACCTCGACCTTGCGGCTGAGGCAGCCAAGCCCGCCGTCTGCGCGCTCATACAACACCTGGAAAGACACCCAGCCGACGGCCGATGTATCGCCGGGCAGGGGTTTGCGGCATTCACAGCCTGCCGCTACATCAGCGATCCGAACGGCGGCCTCGTCAGACTGTGCGGTTTCTGAAATGACGGCCGTCACGCTTTGATGCTCGTCGCCGGTGCTCGCTATAACTTCAGCTGTTTCCAGTTCGCAGTCATAGGCGGTGCTGTACAGGTCGGTCAGGATGCGGACGGAAATTTTGCGCCGGACAAAAGCCTGCGCCGACGCGGTCAGGCTGCATTGCAGCACTGCTGCGCCGTCGGCCCCGGCCGTCAACCGGATCTCTTTCTGCATGAGCAGGTAAGAAACGCTGACGTCGTCGCCGGCGTCGGTGTTGTCAGCTTCGATGATTTGCGCGAAAGGAAGATGATAAACGTGCTGCGACAGGCTGCCGTCCTTTTCCGCCATCACGACCGCCTTGACGCAGGCGCTGCCGCGCAGCATGATTTTGTTGGTCAGTACCTTTTGCTCTTCAGTGATCCAGGCGACCTCGCTGCGGTACAGCCTGTCTGCCGGCAGGACATTGCCGCCGGAAAGGCGGATTTCTTCGTTGATCACCAAACGCCGTTCATGCAGTCCGGCCAGCATCAGCGGCTGAACCGTCTGCACCAGCGTGTTGACGCCGTCTTCGGCCGCGCACTCCACCCCTTCGACAAACTCGGCGGCGCCGGCCCGGTAAATCTGTGCATTCAGGCAATAATGCGTTTTGACCGACAACTTTCGCGGGTTGACCAGCGACGCCTGCGCGCTGATGACCTCGCAGGATGCAACCAGCGTGTCTTCGGGCCCTGCTTCCGGCACGTCTGCGGCACAGGAAAATGGCGTCGTCCCCTCGACCTGCCAGATGGACGCATTCCCCTCCGCCATGTAAAAAATACGCGATCGCACTTCGCCGCTGGCACGGACTTTCCCTGCCTGGACAGACTTTTCACGGACACAGATGTCCGAACTGGCGCAGAGAATCCGCAAAACGTCGGGATTGACGTCGGGCACAATGGTTTCCAGCGTCTCTTCCTGACTGTAAGCGCCGTCGGACACAAGGGTATATTGGTTAATTTTATTTTTGAGCAGCTCCATCAGACAACCCTTCCTTTACTGATATGGTTTCCTGCTCTCATGTGTATGGCCGTAAAGACAAAAAAAGAACGGCGATCGCTTCGATCGCCGTCTTTCGGCTGCCAAAACCCGGCTTGGCCTGGTTTGGACGGTTTATTTCTGCTGTGCGACGCGCAGGCGGATCTGCGCGCGCTTGAGGGCTGCGGACGCAAAGCCCTTTTCATCTTTTGTGTCAGCGGCTTCCAGAGCGGCCTGGGCACGTTCAAGCGCGTTTTGCGCGCGGGCGACGTCAATATTTTCCTGCCACTCAAAGGCCGAAGCCACCACGCGTACCCTGTCGCCCGTGACGGCCAGCATCCCGCCCATACAGGCGGCACGGCGGGTCTTGCCGTCCGCCGTGACGCGGGCTTCGCCATATCCCAGCGCCGTCACATAATCGATGTGCCGCGCAAGGATGCAGACGTCGCCGTCAATGGTGCGCACCAAGATGCTCTCTGCATCACCGTCAAAGCACAGCCCGTCCGCCGTCACGATTTGCAGATGAAACGAAGCCAAGCTCTTTCACATCCTCTCTGTGTATCAGACGGCCGTCTGTCATTGCTGTTTGGCCTTTTTCACAACGTCGTCGATGGTGCCGGCAAATAAAAAGGCCGATTCAGGCAGATCGTCGTGTTTGCCGTCGATGATCTCTTTAAATCCGCGGATGGTTTCCTGCACAGGCACATAGCGGCCCTGCATCCCTGTAAACTGTTCGGCCACCGTAAAGGGCTGGCTCAGGAAGCGCTGAATCCTGCGGGCGCGCGCTACGGTCAGCTTGTCCTCGTCGCTCAGCTCGTCCATGCCCATAATGGCGATAATGTCCTGCAATTCTTTGTACCGCTGCAAAATCCGCTGCACATCGCGGGCGACCTGATAGTGTTCCTGCCCGACAATATCGGGCGAAAGGATACGGCTTGTCGACGCCAGCGGATCGACCGCCGGGAAAATACCCAGCGACGAAATGGCGCGGTCAAGAACCGTCGTGGCGTCCAGATGGGCAAAGGTTGTCGCCGGCGCAGGGTCGGTCAAGTCGTCAGCCGGCACATAGACCGCCTGAACCGACGTGATAGAACCTCTTTTGGTCGAGGTAATACGCTCCTGCAAAGCGCCCATTTCGGTGGCCAGCGTCGGCTGATAGCCGACAGCCGACGGCATACGGCCCAAAAGCGCCGAGACTTCGGATCCGGCTTGCGTAAAGCGGAAGATATTATCAATAAACAGCAATACGTCCTGGCCTTCCTGATCGCGGAAATACTCGGCCATCGTCAGCCCGGACAGGCCGACGCGCATACGCGCCCCGGGCGGTTCGTTCATCTGGCCGTAAACCAGCGCCGTTTTGGCCAGGACGCCGCTTTTTTTCATATCGTAATACAGGTCGTTGCCTTCGCGCGTACGCTCGCCGACGCCGGTAAAGACCGACAGCCCGCCGTGCTGTGTGGCCACGTTGTTGATGAGCTCCATGATGAGCACCGTCTTGCCGACGCCTGCGCCGCCGAACAGGCCGATTTTGCCGCCGCGGGCATAGGGACAAATCAGATCGACGACTTTGATGCCCGTTTCCAGCATTTCGGTCGTGCTTTTGAGTTCTTCATAAGCGGGCGGCTGCCGGTGAATGGGCCAGCGCTCTTCTGTTTTGGGCGCGGGCATATTGTCAATGGGTTCGCCCAGCAGATTGAACATACGCCCCAGTGTTGCGTCGCCAACCGGCACGGTAATGGGCCCGCCGGTGTCGACCGCCTCCATGCCGCGGACCAGTCCGTCCGTCGAGCTCATGGCGATACAGCGGACGGTGTCGTCGCCGATATGCTGCGCCACTTCCAGCGTCATTGTCCGGCCGCCGTGCTCAATGGTAACGGCGTTGAGCAGGGCGGGCAGCTGCCCGTTTTCAAACCTGATGTCCAGCACAGGCCCTATTACCTGCACAACGGTGCCGGTATTCTGCGGTTTCATGCAAATGCCTCCTTTAAAACTGCTGCCGCATCGAGCGAATTACTGCTCAGCACCGGCGACAATTTCGGTAATTTCCTGGGTAATGGCGCCCTGGCGCGCGCGGTTGTAGCGCAGGCTGAGATCATCGATCATTTCCGCGGCGTTTTTGCTGGCAGCATCCATCGCTGTGCGGCGCGCCCCCAGCTCGGACGCCAGCGACTCGGACGCCGCGCAGAACAAAATCCCGGTGACATACTGCGGCACAATGGCGTCATAGACGGCGGAGCACGACGGCTCATACAAAATCAGAGGCGCCTTTTTCTCTTTTTCCCCCCGCACATCGTGAATGGGCAGAACCTTTATCACGGCGGGATCCTGTGTCAGCATGGACACGAAATTGGTATATACCACAAACAGTTCGTCAAAATCGCCGCTGCGGTACCCTTCGGTCAGGACGGACGCAATGTCTTCACAGTCGCTGTGTCCGAGCGTTTCCACCGAAACGTAGCGCTGGCTGACAAGCTCGAAGCCGTGCCGTGAAAAGTACTCGACCGCCTTTTTCCCCACGGGCAGCACCATGCACGTCTTGCCTGCCATACTGGCCGCCGCCAGGCGGAATACGTTGGCGTTGTATCCGCCCGCCAGGCCCCTGTCGCCGGCAATGACGACATAGCAGGACTTTTTCACCGGGCGCTGCAAAAGATACGGCGAGCTGAAGTCGCGGTTGCTGACCGCAATATCGGTCAGCGTATCATGCAAAATGTTAAAAAACGGACGGCGCCGCTCGGCGTTTTCTTTGGCGCGGCGCAGCTTCGAGGATGCGACAAGCTCCATGGCTTTGGTAATTTGCATGGTACTCTGTACGCTTTTGACCCGAAGCTTAATATCTTTCATTGAGGCTCCTGCCATGCAAACGCCCTCCCTTCGTTACGCCTGCTGCAAAAAACGGGCTTTGAAGTCGGTAATGGCCTGTTTCAGAGTCTCTTCGTTTTCAGCGCTCAAAACGCCGCTCGTACGGATGCCGTCCAACAGCGGCCCGTGCAGATCGCGCAGGAATGCAAACAACCCGCTTTCAAAGGCCCCAATCTGTTCGACCGGCACGTCTTCGAGATAATTATTGGTGACCGCATACAAAATGGCCACCTGCAATTCGACGTCGACCGGCGAACTGCGATCCTGCTTGAGCACTTCGACGATGCGTTCCCCCTGCGCCAGACGGCGCTTGGTGTCAGCGTCCAGATCGGATCCGAACTGTGCGAAGCCCTGAAGCTCGCGGTACTGGGAATAGAGCAGCTTGAGCGAGCCCGCCACCTTTTTCATGGCCTTAATCTGGGCGTCGCCGCCGACGCGGCTGACCGAAATGCCGGGGTTGACCGCCGGGCGCACGCCGGAATGGAACAGCTCGCTTTCCAGGTAAATCTGCCCGTCCGTGATGGAAATGACATTGGTCGGGATATAGGCCGAGACATCGCCTTCCTGCGTCTCGATGATGGGAAGGGCAGTCAGCGTGCCCCCGCCGTATTCCGGCGCCATGCAGGCCGCACGCTCCAGCAGGCGGCTGTGCAGATAAAAGACGTCGCCGGGATAGGCTTCGCGCCCGGGCGGGCGGCGGATGAGCAGCGACAGAGCGCGGTAAGCGACAGCGTGCTTGGACAGGTCGTCGTACACCACCAGGACGTCCTTGCCCTGCGCCATGAAGTACTCGCCCATCGTACAGCCGGTGTACGGCGCAATGTACTGCATGGGGGACAGCTCGCTCGCCGACGCCGACACGACAATGGTATAATCCATGGCGCCGGCCGCGGTCAGGGTCTCTACCAGCTGCGAAACCGTCGAGTTTTTCTGGCCGATGGCCACATAGATGCAGATGACGTCTTTGCCGCGCTGGTTGATGATGGTGTCTATTGCAATGACGGTTTTCCCGGTCTGGCGATCCCCGATGATCAGCTCGCGCTGGCCGCGGCCGATGGGAATCATGCTGTCGATGGCCTTGATGCCGGTCTGCAAAGGCACCGAAACGCTTTTGCGCTCGATAATCCCGGGCGCGGGACTTTCGATAGGCCGCATTTCCTGCGTGTCAATAACGCCCCGGCCGTCGATGGGCTGGCCCAGCGCGTTGACGACGCGGCCGATCATGCTCTCACCGACCGGTACGCTGACAACCCGTCCGGTACGGCGGACAGTGTCGCCTTCTTTAATGCCCTGATCCGAACCCAGAATGACGATGGCGACGCTGTCCTCTTCCAGGTTAAGGGCCATGCCGTGCTCGCCGTTGGAAAACTCGACCAGCTCGTTGGCCATGCACTTTTCCAGGCCATATGCGCGCGCAATGCCGTCGCCGACCATGATGACCGTGCCGGTCTCGGAACATTCGATGCGGTTTTCGTAGTTTTTGATCTGGCTTTTTATGATTTTACTGATGTCTTCCGTTTTTAACTGCAACTAAACCACCAACTTTCACTAGGTAACGCTTCAGGCCATCAGCACCTGCCGAAGAGCCTCCAGCCGCCCCGCAACGGTCCCATCCAGCTCTTTGCCCGCGTACGACACCCGGATGCCGCCGAGAATTGCCGGATCGATCCGGCAGTCAAGCAGCACGCTTTTTCCCGTCGCGGCCTCAAGCTTATCCTTAAGCGCCCGCTTCTGCTCTTCCGTCATTTCAACGGCGCTGACGGCGGTGACCGGCAGGATTCCCCGCTGCTTGTACAAAAGCGCCGTGTATTCGTCGACGCACTTCGGCAAAGCCGCAATTACCGACTTTTCGCAGAGCAGCTTGACGGTATTGAGCGCATACGGCTGGACACGGCCGCGGAACGCCTCGTCGAGCAGGGACAGCCGTTCGCCGGCGGCGACAGCCGGATTGCTCAGCAGGCGGACATAGTCCGGGTTCTGTTCGAACAGGCCGCATATCAGGCGCAGGCTGCCCAGCACTTCGTCTTCGCAGTGCTCCTCAGCCGCCAGGCTGAACAGGGCGGCGCCGTATTCTTTGCCCAATGCCGGCGTCATGACACGTCACCGACGCGGTCGATGAAGTCACGGATCAGTTCACCGTGCGTTTTTGCGTCAATTTCTTTTTCCACGACTTTTCCTGCCAGATCCAGGGCGAGAGCCGAAATATCATTTTTCAGCTCGCCCGCCGCCTTTCTGCGGTCGTTTTCAATTTCGCGCTGGGCCTTGGCTTTCATTGCCGAAACTTCGGCGCGCGCTTCGCTGAGCATTTCCTCTGTACGGGCGGACGCGCGTTCGTTCGCCGTGCGCACGATGTTGCCGGCCTCTTCATAAGCGCCTTTCAGACGTTCTTCATACTCGGACTGCATGGTCTGCGCACTCTGGCGGGCCTCTTCGGCCTGCTGGTACGTAGATTCGACTTCAGCGGCCCGCTGATCCAGAATTTTCTGCACCGGTTTGAACAGAAAATGCTTGAGCGCAGCCGCCAGAATGAACAGGTTGCAGATGGTGAAGATAAAGGTCCACGGCATCACTGTGACCAGCGACTGAAAATTTTCCATGGAATCTCCCCCTTTGGATCAGATACTTTCCGGCGCGCGGCTTACAGCATATTGGTGAAAATACCGGGCGCGACAAAAATCAGAAGCAGGCCGGTGACAAAGCCGTAAATGCCGGTCGTCTCGGCAATGGCGCAGCCCAGCAGCATGGTCGAAGTGACGTCGCCCTTGCATTCAGGCTGGCGGCCGATGGCCTCGCACGCTTTGCCGACGGCGTAACCCTCGCCGATGCCAGGACCGATACCGGCAATCAGGGCCAGGCCTGCGCCGATGGCGCACCCGGCAAGGACAATTGCTCTTTCCAACATACGTATTTCCTCCTAAAATTCCTTGGTTTTCTATTCCAGCGGTCAAAGAGCCGGCCGATCCGGCGCCTTACTCTTCAGCCGCATTGGCGATATAGAGCATCGTCAGCATACAGAAAATAAACGCCTGCATGAAGCTCGAAAACAGATCGAAATAGACCGACAGCACCGCCGGGATGCCGACCTGTAAAATGGGGATGGAGCCCAAAACCTCGCCCAGCGCCCCCGGCAGCCAGCCGAACAGCGCATGAGACGCCAACGCCAGCGCGGCGTACACCAGTGTGCTGATAACGCTGCCGGAAACGACGTTGCCAAAATGACGGAACGCCATCGAGATCGGGGTTGCCAGCTCGCTCAGGATGTTGAACGGGGTCAGGACAACGACGGGCTGCGTGTAGCCTTTCAAGTACCCGCCCAAACCGTTGGTTTTGATTTTGGTCGCCGTGATCATCACAAAGACGACGACCGCCCACGCAAGCTCAGTCGACAAATCAGCCGTCGCCGGCTGCGCGCCGACCAGGCTGGACAGGCTGCACAATGCTGACGTTGAAAAAATCGCTGTGACAAACGGAACCATATAGCGGAAC
Source organism: uncultured Clostridia bacterium (assembly GCA_944381055.1). Classification (GTDB taxonomy): domain Bacteria; phylum Bacillota; class Clostridia; order Oscillospirales; family Butyricicoccaceae; genus Ventrousia. Next base: position 66,494 of record CALWJQ010000081.1, read on the forward strand.
TTTTCGCCCATATTCCCGATCACAAACCGGTTTGCCGTTTGAACCAGGAACTCGGCCACGATCTGTTTTTTGCCCGTCGGGCGAACTTTAAGACCATGGGTCAGCCAGATGCACAGGCCTATAATCAGGGCCATGACACACCAGGCGTTTACCATGGTCTCGGTAATGGGGATTCCCCCCAGTATGGGAATTTCAAAGAAAATGCGCGCGCCGTTGATTTCCACATTCATTGGTTGGTATTTTCCCTCCCATCCTCTTCAACCGGGGCGTCCTGCTTTTTGGGGAGGTCCGCGATTTTCAGTATGTGCATGATATAAATGGTGATACTCGGAAAAATAAAGGGCAGCAGCACGGCCAGCCAGTTAAAGCACGGCAGCACCATGCCCATTACGCCAACGGCCAGCATTAAAAGCGTGCGCAGCGTGTAAGATACCTGTATTTTGGTTTTTGCCTGCGTATGGGTCGATTCCGCGCTTTTCTGCATGGTGTACGCCATAAGGAAAAAATTGACAATGGCATACGCCGTCCCCAAAAGCGCCCCCCACAGCACAGGCCAGTCAAAATGGCCGCACAGGGCAAAGATCACGACCATCACAGCGGACAGTGCAGTACAGCCTATCGCGATACGGATGGTTTCCTTTTTGACGACGGGGTTGACGGACATACGTTTTCCTCCCATCTTAATGATCGTCGCGCGGCCTGTCCGACGCTTTTTTCTGCACCAGCGTCAAAAATTTCCACAAGCTGACAAGGCCGCTTGCCAGGCCAAACAGCAGCGCCGCTATCATCACCCAGCCGCCCCAGCCAAAGCGGCTTTGCAGCCACCGGGCCGCCAGCAGGCACAAAATCATCGGCGATGCCACCGAAAGCCCCACCTGCGTCAGATACGAAAGGCCGCGCATGATTTCAAGCATTCCGCTTTTCCGTTCATTCATGCTTTCAGCCAGCCATCTTTATGTGAAATTAATATCATAGATTTATTATAGCATAGTTTGGGAAAATAGCAAGTGCGGCCGGCAATTTTTTCATCCATTGACCGGCAAGGGCGAATATTATATAATCCATATTAAAGCGCTGCCCGCCCGGCGGAGCGGCGCGCAAAAGCGTCAGACTGAAACGAGGTTACTGTATGAAAATTATGCACGTCGCCGGCGGCGGCGACCGGGGCGGCGCCAAGCCGCACATCCTTTCGCTCTGTTCCCGTCTGAAAGAAAACAATGAGCTGCGGCTTTTCAGCCTTCGCAAAGGCGAATTTTCCGATGAAGCCGAAGCGGCCGGCATTGATACGACAACCATTTACTCGCGGTTCGTTTTGGGCGACTACATCCGTTTAATCCGCGAAACGCGGCGATGGAAGCCGGACATTGTCCACTGTCACGGCGCCAAAGCCAATACAGCCGGCGTCCTGCTCAAGCTGTTCTGCCGCTCGACTATTGTGACCACCGTACACAGCGACTACCGGCTCGACTATATGCACAGCTTCCTGCGCCGCAATACTATTGGGCGGCTCAACGCCGCGGCGCTGCGCGCCTTTGATTATTATGTCACCGTTTCGGACACTTTCCGCAACATGCTGGTCGAACGCGGGTTTTCCCCGCTTAAAATCATGACCATTTACAACGGCCTCGATTTTTCCCAGAAAGCGCCGTCCTTTGATCGCGCCGAATACCTGCGTTCAGTCGGGCTGGACTACCAGGAAGGCGACGTGGTTTTGGGCATCCCCGCCCGTTTAAACCCGGTCAAGGATCTTTCAACCCTGCTGTACGCCTTTGCCAAAGCCCACGAAAAAAATCCCCGCATCAAGCTGATGATCGGCGGCGACGGCGAAGAAAAGGACAAGCTTATCGATCTGGCCAAATCGCTCAAGCTGGGACGCAGCGTCAGCTTTCTCGGCTGGGTGTCCGACGTCCCGCGCTTTTTCGCCGCGTGCGACATCGACGTCCTGTGCTCGATTTCCGAATCCTTCCCCTACTCCATCCTGGAAGGCATCCGCGAGGGCTGCGCCGTCATCACGAGCGACGTCGGCGGAATGAGCAGGCTCATCACCCACGGTGAAGACGGGTATATCTTTCAGCCGCGCGACGTCGACACCTTTGCCGAATATATCCTGGATCTGTCCCTCGATGCAGACAAGCGCCGCCGTTTCGCGCAGCGGCTGTACGAAAAAGCCTCGGTCACCTATTCGCTCGAAGGAATGGCCCGGCGGCAGTATGAAATCTACGAAAACATCTGTGCGCGCGAAGCCCGCCGTGCTTCGCGGCGGCGCGACGGCGTCTTGATCTGCGGCGCGTACGGGCGCGGCAACGCCGGCGACGAGGCCATTTTAAAGGCCATTCTCAACGCCATGCGCCAAATCGATCCGCAGCTTCCCCTGACCGTCATGACGCGCAAGCCGGAAGAAACCGAGCTGTTGCATGGAGTTCGGGCCATTTATACTTTCAGCTTTTTCTCGTTCCTGCGCGCCATGCGGCGTTCGACCCTGTTCATCAACGGCGGCGGCAGCCTCATTCAGGATATTACGTCAAGCCGTTCGCTGTATTTTTACCTTTTCACCATCTGGGCCGCACAGCATCTGGGCTGCAAGGTCCTGATGTACGGCTGCGGCATCGGGCATGTCGGCCGGGCGCGCAACCGGCGCATTGCCTCGCGCATACTGGACAAAAACGCCGACATCATCACCCTGCGCGACGCTGTTTCACAGGCCGAGCTCGCCAGTATGGGGGTCACGCGCCCGGATATCCGGCTGGCGGCCGACCCGGCCATGAGCCTGACGCCCCGCCCGGCGGCCGACGCCGACGCTTTCCTTGCCGGCTGCGGAATTCCCGCTGACGGCCGCTACCTGTGCTTTTCGCTGCGCTCGTGGCTGGATTTCGACCGGTTTGACATTTACGCCCGGGCCGCCGATTATGCGCACGAAAAATACGGCCTGACCGCTATTTTTCTGCCCATTGAACAGCCTCGCGACATCGATCCGTCCGTACGGGCCTCCCGGTGCATGAAGTCCCCCTATTATATCATTGACACGCCGCAGGACGTCGAGCTGACCATTGCTCTTTTGCAGAAAATGCAGGCCGTTTGCGCCATGCGGCTGCATGCGCTGGTTTTTTCCGCTGCGGCCGGCGTCCCTTTTATCGCCACATCCTATGACATCAAAGTCAACGGGTTTATGGAGTATATCGGCTGCGGCGGCGCCTGCTGCGCGCTCAGGGACTTGACTGCGGACTGGCTCTGCAACGCCATCGACAACGTCATGTCGCAGGACAGCCGCCGATCCGGCGAAGCAATCTCACACCGCCTTGTCGAACTGGAACGTGAAAACGTCTGCGCCGCCAGGCAGCTGCTGGGCCAGGGGAACAGCTGACGTTGCCGTGATTTTTCCGTATCAGATTCAAAAAGCCTCGACCGGGCAATCTGCCGGCCGGGGCTTTTCGTGATGGCAATCGTGTAGGCAGGGTGCGCGCAGCCTGCTGAGCCGGCGCTGTCACTCGGATTTTTTCTGATAAAACTCACTGCCCAAAACGGTGGACAGCTCGAGCAGGATGTGATCAAATCCCCCCGCATAATCGGGCCGTACGGCGTTAAACGCCATACGCTCTTTATCAAGGTTTTTAGGCAGCGAAATACGGGCCGACGTACCGTCCGCATTGCTGCTCATGATAAAGGTCCCGCCGTGGCGCGCCGCAAACCCGCGCAGCAGCGCCAGGCCAAAACCCGCGCCGCCGGCTGTGCCGCCCTGATCCGCGGCGGCCAGCGCATGCTTGTTCATGGCGCTGCTCATCGTTTCGCCGGCGATGCCGCCGCCGTGGTCGGTGACAGTGATGACGACCTGGCTGCCGCGCTCGCTCAGTTCAACGGTAACGGGCGATCCCTTCCCCGCCCGGATGGCGTTGGACAGCAGGTTCAGTATCATGCGCTCGACCTTCTCTTCGTCAAACACACAAACAACCGGTTCGGCAGGAATGGCCCACCGGATGTCAAGCTGCGCTTTTTGGCACACGATGTCCAGCCTGCGGGCCAGATCGCGGCAAAAAGCGCCCATATCCCCCTCGGACAGATGAAGGGGCAGAGCCCCATTTTCATACAGCGCGCAGTCGAGCATATTGCGCGACAGGCGCATCAGGCGCATGATACTCTGATTGATGACAGAAATGGGCATCCTGATTTTTTTCTGCATCTCGCCGGCATCTGATAGCTGAACGCCGGACTCGATATTCCGGTTTAAAAAGTCGAGCGACGCCGACATCATGCCGAGCTGATCGGAAATTTCACGGCTGATAAACTGCGCCGAATTTTTCCGGATAAACGCCTTTCCGTCTTCGCTGACCGGAAAAAGCGCGACAACCATGAACTCGTCGCTGGGTTCGGTCACTCCGCGGAAATGCTTTCCGAACAGCTCGCACCGGAAATCGTACGATTCTTTATGAAAAGACGCGGCTATCATATTGGCCGCCAGCGCATCCGGCAAAAAATCGTTGAGGTTCCTGCCCGTCAGATCTTCTTCCAGAAACAGCTTCAGGCTGCCGGTCGTCAGAAGCACCCGCCCGGAGGCCGAGCATAAAAAATAAAAATCCTCGCCGCCGCGCAAAAGATCATAAGCTTTCCCCAGCGTCAGCAACGACGTCTGTCCGGCGCTCATCCGCTCACCCCATTCGACAGTTTTCCCTCAGGTTCGAGTTTCTTTTTTCTATCATAACCCATTTTGACCCGCATTACAAATTATTTTTGCATAGCACATATAATTTAGCATAAATGGCTTGTTCGCTCCCGAGAGTTAGTGTATAATGATTTTGAAAGATTATCAGGTTTGCGCAAGGGAATATACGGAAAAACAAACAAGCTTTGGAGGATGTTAAGACATGAGCATTCGAGTTGGTATCAACGGCTTCGGACGAATCGGCCGCCTGGCGATGCGCGCTTCTCTTTTTATGCCCGACATCGACATTGTGGCCATCAACGCGCCCTCAAAGGCCCCCGACTATCTGGCGTACATGCTGAAGTATGACACTACCCACGGCACCCTGCATCACGAGGTGCTTTCGGACGACAGCGCTCTGATTATCGATCGCAAGCGTATCCCGCTTTTCAACGCCAAAGAGCCCGGCAACATTCCCTGGGCTTCGGTTTCGGCCGACTATGTCATTGACTGCACCGGGCGCTTCCTGACCCAGGAAAAAGCGCAGCCGCACATCGACGCAGGCGCTAAAAAAGTCATTTTGTCCGCCCCGTCCAAAGACGACACGCCGATGTTTGTAATGGGTGTCAACGAAGATAAATATACCCCGGATATGAACTTTGTATCAAACTCGTCGTGCACCACCAACTGCCTGGCCCCCCTTGCCAAAATCATCAACGATCATTTTGGTATCCGCGAAGGCCTGATGACCACCATCCATGCCATGACCGCGTCGCAAAAGGTCGTTGACGGCACCTCAACCAAAGACTGGCGCGCCGGGCGCGCCGCTTCGGCCAACATCATCCCCGCAACCACTGGGGCTGCCAAAGCGGTCGGCAAGGTCATCCCCGAGCTTAACGGCAAGCTGACCGGCATGTCGTTCCGCGTCCCTGTCCCCGACGTATCCGTCGTCGACCTGACCGTCAACCTTGAACACGGGGCTTCTTATGAGGAAATCTGCGCCGCCGTCAAGCGCGCTTCCGAAAACGAGATGGCCGGCATCGTCCAGTACGTCGACCAGATGTTCGTGTCCTCTGACTTTGCCGACAATCCGCACACCTGCATTTTTGACGCCGCCGCCGGCATGGCGTTAAACGACACCTTTGTCAAGCTGATCGCCTGGTACGACAACGAATGGGGCTATGCCTGCAAGACGCTTGAACTGGTGCGTCATATGTACGAAGTGGATTCCCGCGCCCAGAAATAAATCTTTTTCAGGGGCAGCCGTCCGCGGGCGGCTGCCTTTTTTATTTTTCTGTGGCAATTTTGCACAAAATGTTGTAAAATAGAAAACGAAAGATAAAATACCCGGAAAGAGGGAAAGCTATGTCCCAGCGGACAGACCCCGCCCTGCCCCGCGAGCTCCCCGCTTCGCTCCTCAGCGACGAGTTCTTGCTGAGCATGATAGCGGAAAACCTCAATCAGGCCCGCCATGCGGAAAACGAACGCATGATGTTCGTCACGCTTTTTGCCGCGCTCGTCGGCGGGATGCTGGCTGTGGCCAGCGAAGTCAAAAACGACTTTTTTTCCACCATTATCATCCTTCTCCTCTTTGTGCTCAACATGGTCTGCTCCAACCTGACACGCCGCTGGAACACGATCTTCAAAACGCACTGGTCGCTGGCCTGTCAGATTGGATGCTACCTGTCAGACCGCTGCTTGACAAAAGATTATTCGCCCAGCCTGTCGCAGTACCAGGGCAGCGATTTCTGGAAAAGGTATGGTTCCAGGGTCAACCGTTTTTTCTGCTTTGACAACCATGTCATGCACCCGGAACAAAAACATTATATCCACACGGCGGCCCTGTTTGCCCTGTTTAACCGCTGTATCTATGCACTTCTGACGCTGTCGCTGCTTTATGTCCACTGGGAGCGGCTTGCGCGCCTGTTCTCATGCCTTTTCTCGCCGCTCTGAGCAATTATTTTTGTACGCTGGAGGTTTGTATGCCCAGAATGCTGTGCCTCGACTTGGACGGTACGCTGCTCATGCCCGACCTGGCCATTCCGCAGCCGGTGATTGACGCGCTGCAAACGCTCGTCCGGCGCGGCGTGGTCGTCACGCTGGCTACCGGGCGGATGTTCCCTTCGGCCAAAAAATACGCGGATCTGATCGGGCTGTCCGCGCCGCTCGTCGTCTACAACGGCGCCGTGATTCGCGCCCCATCCGCTGAAAAGCCGCTCTTTTCTTTTCCCGTCCCTGCCGACGTGACGCGCAGCGTCATTGAAACCGCCTGCGAGGGCGGCTGGTACTTACAGCTTTATAACGACGATAAAATCGTCGTCGCGGAAAAGGTTTTCCACACCGAAGCGGATCCCGACTTTCAAAACGCGCCCTGCGTCGAGGTCGGCGACCTTCGCCTGGCCTCGCTGGGCCCCACCCCCAAACTGATGACGCGTTCGGATCCGGACGAAATCGTCCGCCGCAAGGCCGTGCTGAAGGCACGGCTGGGGGATCGCCTGCACCTGGCGGCGTCCAGCCCGAAGCTGCTTGAAATGATGGACAAGAACGTCACCAAAGCCCGATCGCTCGACCGCCTGTGCCGTGAGCTGGGCCTGCGCCCGGAAGACGCCGTCGCCTGCGGCGACTCGGACAACGACACTGAAATGCTGTTGTGGGCCGGCGTCGGCTGCTGTATGCACAACGGCCTTGCGTCGGTTAAGGAACAGTGCGGCTATGTCTGCCGCGCGTCCAATTCCTACGGCGTGCTGGAAGTCATTGAACGCTTTTTTTAGATAAACTGGAGGACACCCATGTTTGAACTGGTTACCAAAGATACTGTACGCGAGTACGAAGAATTCTGCCAGCGCTGCCCGAAGGGACATTTTTTGCAGTCCCGGCTGTGGGCAGACGTCAAAGACAGCTGGACTTGGGAAGCCGTCATGGTGCGCGGCGCCGACAACGCCGTCAAAGCCGGGCTTTCGGTGCTGATCCGCAAAATGCCGGGGCTTCCTTACACCCTAATGTATGCCGCCCGCGGCCCTGTGTGCGACATCCATGACGAAGACGCGCTGGGCGAGCTGACCCGCGGTGCTGCGGCGCTGGCCAAAAAGCATCACGCATACGCGCTCAAGCTCGACCCTGACGTCAAAAGCGACGATACCCGCTTTATCGAGATCATGAAAAAGCTGGGGTACGCCCACCACCCCGGCAGCAAAAACTTTGACGGCGTACAGCCCAATTATGTGTTCCGCCTCGATGTCAAAGACAAGACCGAGGACGAGCTGCTGGCCGCCTTTCACCAGAAGACGCGCTACAACCTGCGCCTTTCCATCCGCAAAGGCGTCGAAGTCCGGCTGTGCGGCAAAGAAATGCTTCCTGCATTTTCATCCATCATGCAGGAAACCGGCGCGCGCGACGGGTTTATCGTCCGCCCGCTGTCTTATTTTGAAAAAATGCTCGATGCTCTGGGCGAGCATGCCCGGCTGTATATGGCCTTTTGGCAGGATAAGCCCATTGCCGGCACCATTGCCATTCACTACGGCAACAAAGTCTGGTACCTGTACGGCGCGTCGTCCAACCAGTACCGCAACGTCATGCCCAACTACCAGCTGCAATGGGAAATGATCCGCTGGGCGCTCGAAACGAAATGCGATATTTACGATTTCCGCGGCGTGTCCGGCGATCTGACGCCAGAAAACCCGCTCTACGGCCTGTATCTGTTCAAAAAGGGATTTTCGGGTGAGCTCGTCGAGTTCTGCGGCGAGTTTGAAATGATTTACCACCCAATTGTCAACTATGCCGCAAACACCGGCATCAGCAAGCTGCGTTCCCTGCGCCACAATCTGGCGGTCCGGCGCGGCAGCAGCAAAGCGCCTGAAACAGAAAAGAAAGAAGACAACGCCGAAAAATAGCAGAATCGGGGATGGGATATGAAGGTTTTGATCGTTGAAAAAGACAAGATCGTCAATAATCTGGACAAAATCCGTGAAAAGGCCGGCGGCGCGCCCATCATTGCCGTGCTCAAGGCCAACGCCTACGGCCTGGATCTGCGCCAAATGGCCGATCTGCTGCGCCGGCAGGGCGTGCGTCGGTTCGCCGTCGCCGAACCGACAGACGCCGTCCGCCTGCGCGACTGGGGATTTAATGAAGAAGAAATTCTCATTTTGCGATCCACCTCGTGCGCCGAGGACATCAAGCAGATCCTGACGGCCTGCGCCACCGCCACCATCGGTTCTTACGACGCCGCCGTCGCTTTAAACGGCCTGGCCGAAAAGGACGGCGTCTCGTGCGACGTTCATATCAAAGTCGACACCGGCATGGGCCGTTACGGTTTTGAGCCATCCGAGCTTGACCGCATTTTGTCGGTTTACCGCTTCATGACCAATTTAAACGTCACCGGTATGTACACTCACTTCCCCTGTGCGTTCCGCAGCCGTAAAAAGACGCTGGAGCAGTGCAACATGCTGCTTGACGTTGCAGCCAAAGTCCGCCAGGCCGGGCTGGATCCGGGGATGCTGCACGCCGCCAACTCGGCGGGGCTTTTCTACTGCAATCTGCCGGCGCTCGACGCCGTCCGCCCCGGGTCGTCCATCGGCGGGCGCGTGACCTGCCGCGGCGACTACGGCCTGCAAAAAACCGGCCGTCTGCAAAGCTCGGTCGCCGAGGTTCGCTGGCTGACCAAAGGCCATACTATCGGGTACGGCTCTGCCTACATTACGAAAAAGCCGACGAAAATTGCCGTCATCCCCATTGGCACGTCGGACGGCTATATGCTGGAAAAAGCGCGTGATTCCTTCCGGTTTGGCGACTGCGTGCGCTATGCGCTGAGCAGTTTTAAATCGTTTGTGACCGCCAAGCGGTTTTATGTGCTGATCAACGGCAAGCGCGCCCGCGTGCTGGGGCATGTCGGCGTCAACCACACCATTGCCGACGTCACCGAAATCGACTGTTCCCCCGGCGACATCGCGTCCTTTGATGTGTCGCCCATGTTCGTGCCGGAAGGCATCGAGCGCCGCTATGTCTGACGCGCCCCTGCTCAGCGCCCTGAGCGCGCTGGCGGCCCGCCCCGGCGTGTCGCGCTTTCACATGCCCGGACACAAGGGGGCTCCCTGCGGCAGCCCGTTTGACGGGGTTTTTCCCATTGACTACACCGAGCTGCCGCTCACCGGCAACCTGTATGACGGCGGCGGCCCCATCGCCCTTGCCGAACGGGAAGCCGCCCGCTGGTACGGTATGGACGGGTGTTTTTTCCTGACCTGCGGCGCGACGCAGGGCCTCAAAGCGGCGCTGCGCTTTTACTGCACCATCGGCGGAAGCGTCGTGCTCGACCGCAACTGCCACAAAAGTGTGATCGACGGCTGCGCGCTGCTCGACCTGCACCCTGCTTACGTCTGTCCGGAATTTTCTGCCGAAACCGGCGTGACCTGCAACATTTCGCCCGCAGAACTGACCCGGCAGCTGCGCCGCAGCCGGGCTCCTGCCGCCGTTGTCACCAGCCCGACCTATTATGGCCATTGCCTGGACATCGCTTCCCTGGCCCGCGCAGCCCACGCCTGCGGTGCGGCTTTGATCGTCGACAGTGCGCACGGCGCTCATCTGCGCGCCTGCGGCTGCGCCGACCCGGCGCTTGAAGGCGCCGACGCCGTCGTTTTTTCAGCGCACAAGACCCTGTGCGCACTGGGACAGGGCGCCTATCTGGTCTTCCGCGGGCTGGATCCCGGGCAGCAGGGCGCTCTTCGCGCCGCGACGGCGCTGTTTGGCACGACTTCGCCTTCCTATACTGTCATGGCTTCGCTTGACTGGGCGCGCGCCCGCATGGAAAAAGAAAACGGGCGCTGGCAGGCCACGGCTGCCGGAGCTCTGGAACTGCGCCGCCGCATCGAGGCGCACACGCCGTTTTCCTGCCTGCACGCCGGCGACCCCTGCCGGCTGACTGTACGCACAGATCTTGCCGGCGTCAGCGGGTTTGACGCCGCCCGGCGCCTGTTTGCACTGGGCGTCGAACCAGAAATGCAGGACAGCGGCCGCGTGGTCTTCATCCTCACCCCGCAGGATACGCGTGAAGACTGGGCGCGGCTGGAAGCGGCGCTGCAAAGCATTGGCCGGCAGGCGCCGTCCCAGGCTGCGCCCCCGCCTGTTTGTCCGCCTCCTCTCCCCCGCGTCCCACTGTCGCCGCGCCAGGCCATGTCCGCCCCTAAAATACGCCGTCCGCTGCGCGACTGTACCGGGCAAATCACAGGCGAAAACCTCGCCCCGTATCCGCCCGGCGTGGCAGCTGCCGTCCAGGGCGAGCTTTTGACAAAGTTTTGCATTGAATATTTGTGCAAAATGGGTTATAATGGGGATACTTACATTCAAGTAATTCCATCAGCGGCTGTGCCGCCTATTCTGAAAGGAGGACTTAGATCATGAAAATGCTTATTGCGATCCTGAATGCCGACGACGCTTCCGCCGTCATCCAGAACCTGATGAAAGAGGGCTATTCGATCACCCGGCTGTCCACGACGGGCGGTTTCCTTCGCGCCGGCAACGTCACCATCCTGATCGGCGTCAAAGACGACCGTGTCCAGGCTGTCATCGATATTATCGGCAAATATTCCAAGAGCCGCAAGCAGGTCATCCCGACCACGTCGGAAGCCGGCATCAATTTTTATCCCTCTATGCCGGTTGAAGTCACGGTAGGCGGCGCGACCATTTTTGTCCTCAACGTCGAGCGGTTCGAAAAGGTGTAAGTTTTATGCTCCTTCCTTCCCTGCTTGGGAACGAATCCATCAAGCGCGCGTTTTCCGGCCCGGACGGGCCGGACAGCGCCTGCATCATCCTCAGCGGTCCCCGGGGTTCCGGTAAGCGTACGGCGGCGTTTGACATTGCCATGGGCCTGCTGTGTACGCGCAGCCCGGCCCCCTGCGGCCGCTGCGGCGCATGTATCCGTATGAAAGCGGGCTCGCATCCGGATTATGAACTGTTCAATCCGGAAGGCGGCGAAATCAAAGTCGACGCGGTGCGCGCTCTGCGCGCCCGTTCCTTTATCCGCCCCAGCGAGGCTGCGCGCAAAGTATTTGTCATCAATGCCGCCGACAAAATGAACCCGCAAAGCCAGAACGCTCTTTTGAAGGTGCTTGAAGAGCCGCTGTCGACGGTTTTTATTTTGCTGTGTGAAAACAGCGAAGCACTGCTGCAAACCGTCCGTTCGCGCAGCATCCACTACCGGCTTCAGCCGCTGGACGCCGCGCAGCTGTGCGGGATCCTGTCGCAGCGTTTTCCACAGGCAGGAGAGGCCGCGGTGCGGCAGGCAGCTGAAGACAGCGGCGGCTATTTGGGCCCCGCAGCCGACATCCTTTCGGGCGCACAGACCGAAACCGATGCGCTGGCCGGCAGCTTTGCCGCCGCGCTCGGGCGGGACGAGCTGTCGGTTTTTTCGTGCTGTATGGACGCGTCCCGTCTGTCGCGCGACGATTACGCGCAGTTCTGCGACGCGCTGTGCCGGCGTCTTGCCGGCCTTGTCCGGCAAGGGACGCCGGATCCGGGGCTCTTGCTGTCCTTATATGAATATGTTGAAAAACAAAAGTACCAGACGGCATTCAACGCCTCGGTGACCGCCCTGTCTGGGGCGCTGGCCGCTTTTTGCGGCGATAACCTTAAGCATTCCTGGAGGAACACATGACAGAAGTAATCGGTGTGCGGTTTAAAAAGGTCGGCAAGGTCTATTTCTTTGACCCTGCGGGCCTTCAGGTGTCGGTAGGCGATCACGTCATCGTCGAGACGGCACGGGGCATTGAAAGCGGTGAGGTGGCGACGGCCAACCACGAAGTCAGCGACGATCTGATTGTCAAGCCGCTCAAAAAGGCCGTCCGCAAGGCCACGGAGCACGACTTGTCGATACTGGAAGAAAACGCCCGGCTGGAAAAGGACGCTTTCCGGATTTGCGAAGAGAAAATTGCCAAGCACCGCCTGGAAATGAAGCTGGTTGCCGTCGAGTATGCATTCGACCACAGCAAAATCCTGTTTTATTTCAGCGCGGACGGGCGCATTGACTTCCGTGAACTGGTCAAAGACCTGGCGTCGGTGTTCCGCACCCGCATCGAGCTGCGCCAGATCGGCGTCCGCGACGAAGCCAAAATGATCGGCGGGCTGGGGTACTGCGGCCGCCCCCTGTGCTGTACGACCTTTCTCGATGATTTTCAGCCGGTGTCTATCAACATGGCCAAGGAACAGGGATTGTCGCTGAATCCCAGCAAAATTTCCGGGACCTGCGGCCGTCTGATGTGCTGCCTGAAATACGAAAGCGAAGCATACAAAGAAATGATCCGCAATTCCCCCAAAGTCGACACCGAAGTAGACACGCCGCAGGGGCGTGGAATCGTCATGGATGTTTCGCTGATCAAAGGATGCTGTAAGGTGCGCCTGCACAGCTCCCCTGACTCCCCTGTTGTGTTTCCCTGTTCCGAGTGCGGTTTTCCCGGCCACGATCCTGTCGTCCGGACAGAATCTGACGCAGCTGCCGCGAATGAACCAACGGTTTTTTCGACCGAACCGCAGCCTCGGCCGTTCAGGCCGCGGAACGAGCAGCCCGACAAACCGAAAAATTCGCAGAACAAGCCGCCCCGTCCTCCGCGCAGCGAAAAAAGCGCCCGGCCTTTCCGCGAAAAGCGTCCTGACCAGGCAGGCAGATCCAAAGAGTCCGCCGGCGCCGGCACAGATGTCAAAAGCAACGTGCCGCAAACCGAACGCGCCGCTTATCCCGTGCATCGCAGACGGCACCGCGGCGGACGCGGCGGCCAGCGCCGCAGCGGCGACGGGCACCGTCCGGAAAATATGCAGGCCACAGAACATCCTGATTCCAAATAAAACCGATCGGCAGGAAGCATTTCCTGCCGATCGGTTTTATTCTTTCTTTTTGCGTCCGGAAAACAACAGCAAGATCATGCACGCACAGACAATCAGCCCGCCGGCTAACAAAATAACAAGGCCTTTCCTGCTTTCCCCGACAGCTGAATACAGCTGCGGTTGTAAATAATTGGCCGCGTTGAACGCGATATGAAAAGCTATTGGCGCGCAAAGGCCTCCTGTCTTCAGCCGGAGCAGGGTCAGCGCCAGTCCCATGGCCAGGGCGTATACAAACCATAACGCCTGCCCGTGCCCCCAGGCAAAAATCAGACATTCCAGCCCGACCGCTGCGGCAAGCGGGAAGGCCCGGCGCAGCACGTTCAGGATAAATCCCCGGAAAAGCGCCTCTTCCATGACCGGAATCAGCAGACAGTACGCTGTAAGTTCAAGCCCCAGGGCCGCCCCTTTTCCCATTGGAATGGCCTGTGCATATTCGGCAAGCAGCTGTTCGCTGAAGGCGGCCAGCGACAGTCCGGCTGAAAGCGCGCAGTTTGCCGCCGCCCCCAAAATAGCGCTTTCTGTCAAAATCAGCGGATGCGGCGCTGTACCAGGAACCTGGCGCAGCAGCGGTTCATGCGAAAACCGATCGGCCAGAAGCAGCAGAGCCAGTATAATGGCCGCAGAAAGACCGAGCACCAGCGTCCGCCCCGCTTCTGCCTGCTCCGGCGTCCAAAGCCCGCCAAGCAGCGTCAGACACAGGTTCTGAACAAATGCCATAGCGAAAAAAGCGCCGAGCGCCGCGGCGATCGCTTTCCCCTTTTGTTCCATAAGGCTCTCCCCCCGCGTCCTGCGATCAGAAAAGGCATGACGGCGGTCATGCCTTTTCTGGACAGGTTCACTTTTTCAGATAATCAATGAAAATGTCCTGAGCGCCTTCCCATAATACCTTTTCACCCAGCTTTTCAAGGTATTCACGCCCCTCAGTCACCGTCAGGAAATGGTTGCCCGAAAGCTGGCCGGACGTGCTGGAAAACAGGCACCGGCCATAGGCCAGAATCAGTTCCATTTCACTGACACCGCCGGGATAAAACAACATTTCACCCGGCGCGGGATGGCTGGTGTTATTTTCATATTCCAGCCCGGTGCGCTCGTCACCGTAAGGGATCCAGACGCCCTGCCCGCTCCAGCGGACATGGATGATCTTGTTTTTCAACGGAAGCATTTTTTTGAACACCGCGCAGGTTTTCGGAGCCTTATCCTCCAGCAGCTCGCCGATCATGCGGTAGCCGCCGGCTACAATTTCAAGCTTAGTTGTCATGGTCGATTACTCGTACAGCGGGAACTGGCTGCACAGTTCGGTCACGCCGGCGCGGATCGCGTCGGCCTTGCCTTCGAAATCGACGGCCGCCCACTTGATGAACTGGGCGATCTTTTTCATCTCAGGCTCTTTAAAGCCGCGGGTCGTAGCGGCGGGGGTCCCGATGCGGACGCCGCTTGTGACAAACGGGCTGGCCGGGTCGTTGGGAATGGCATTTTTGTTGAGCGTAATGTAAACCTCGTCAAGACGGTTCTGCATGTCTTTGCCCGTGACGTTGAAGTTGCGCAGGTCGACCAGCATCAGATGATTGTCCGTGCCGCCCGAAACGAGGCGGAACCCTTCGCCGATCAGCGCTTCGGCCAGGGCCTTGGCGTTTTTGACAACCTGCTGCTGATAGGTCTTGAACTCTGGCTTGAGAGCTTCGCCCAGGCAGACAGCTTTAGCGGCGATGATATGTTCCAGCGGGCCGCCCTGCGTCCCCGGGAAAACAGCCTTGTCAATCTGCTTGGCCAGTTCTTCCTTGCACAAAATCATGCCTCCGCGCGGCCCGCGCAGCGTCTTGTGGGTCGTCGTGGTGACAACGTCGGCATAGGGCACCGGATTCATGTGCAGCCCCGCGGCAACCAAGCCGGCGATGTGCGCCATGTCGACCATCAGGTAAGCGCCGACGTCTTTGGCGATTTCGGCGAATTTGTCAAACCGGATCTCGCGCGGGTAAGCCGACGCGCCGGCGATGATCATTTTGGGCTTGTGCTGTTTTGCCAGCTTCCAGACCTCGTCGTAATCAATGGTCTCGGTTTCTTCATTTAAGCTATACGGAACGATGTTGTAATAGCTGCCGGAAATATTGACCGGGCTTCCGTGCGTCAGGTGCCCGCCGTGCGCCAGGTTCATCCCCATAACGGTATCGCCCGGTTTGACGAGTGCAAAATAGACGGCGTTATTGGCCGAAGCGCCGCTGTGCGGCTGGACGTTGGCGTGATCGGCGCCAAACAGCTTGCAGGCGCGCTCACGGGCAATATCTTCAACAACGTCGACGCATTCACAGCCGCCGTAATACCGCTTTCCGGGGTAACCTTCGGCATACTTATTGGTCAGACAGGACCCCATCGCCAACATAACGGCGGGGCTGACAAAATTTTCAGAAGCAATCAGTTCAATATTGCGGCGCTGCCGGTTAAATTCGTCCATCATCGCACGGCCGACTTCAGGATCTGCCTGCGTGACAAGTTCCATGTTTTCCTTGATCATCGTATTTTCTTTGGCCATAATGACGTGCCTCCTAACATAAATTGCAATCAACGGGCGCCGGCAGTCTCGAACTTTTCAAGGCATAAAAGCGCCAATACAATCATTATAACCTTTATTTGATTTTATTTCAATAATTATGCTATAATTGTTTCGGCTTGTCTTCGATTTCGTTCAATCCATGCAAAAATACAGAATGGGGCTTGGTGATAATCCATGAGAAAAAAAGAAAAAGCTGCTATGGTTGTCGAGCGTCTTAGGGCACTTTACCCAGACAGCTGCTCTCTGGAAGCGGTCAAAGATTATGAACTGTTATTTGCGACGCGGCTTTCGGCACAGTGCACCGATGCGCGCGTCAATCTCGTAACACAGGTTTTGTTTTCAAAATACCCGACGCTCGAAGCGCTGGCTGCGGCCGATCTGGATGACATCTGCGAAATTGTCCGGCCGTGCGGCCTGTATAAAACCAAAGGCAAAGACATCAAAGAAGGCGCCATGATGCTGCTGTCCCGGTTCGGAGGCAAAGTGCCCGACACGATGGACGAGCTTTTGAGTCTGCCCGGCATCGGCCGCAAAACCGCCAATCTGATTTTGTCTGACGTTTACGGCCAGCCCGCCATTGTCGCCGACACCCACTGCATCCGCATCGCAGGGCGTCTGGGCCTGACAAAAGAAACCGATCCCTACAAAGTAGAATTGGATCTGAAAAAAATCGTCGAACCCACAGAACAGGCGTCGCTTTGCCACCGGTTTGTCCATTTTGGCCGCGACATCTGCCGCGCACGATCGCCCCGCTGCACCGAATGCCCGCTGTCCGACCTGTGCGCAGTGCCCAAACAATAGCACCTTTTCACGCGCTTTGACTTCAAAAGCAGGACCGCATCCCGTGCGGTCCTGCTTTATTTTTCCCAGCCGGAAGGTACGGTCTCGTTTCCGTTACTGCGCAGGGTCGTCTTTGTTTTTCAATGCAAAGTCAAAGCGGCCGTTTCCCACTGTCAATACGGCGTAACTGCCGTGCGCGCTCCCCACGCTTCCGGGACACAGCAGCAGCCGCCCGTCCGACCACTGCGCATCCTGCCGGTGGGTATGGCCATATAATGTGACATCCGCCCGGTGTTCCTGCGCCAGCAGGCCAAGCCGCAACAGGCTGTTTTTGACCGCATAACGGTGGCCGTGCACTACCAGGATCCGGACGTTTTCCAAATCCAGCAGCCGCACTTCCGGTTCATCCGTTCCAAAATCACAATTCCCGCGCACCGCATAGCGGCGGCAGTTGGGCGGCAGCTGCAAATTTCGCAAATCCCGCAGCCCGTCGCCCAAAAATACGAACACGTCCGGCGCTTCAAGTTCAAGCACACTGTTCAGGTTCGCCGTATTTCCGTGTGAATCGGAACAAACACACACTTTCAAAATCCTCACCCTTTTTGCCCGCAGGCGTAACTTTCAAGCAAAACTTTCATATAATGGGACATACGGCAGATTTCCGCCGCGCATTGAGGGGCGGCAGCGCCGTCTATCGACAAAACAGGAGGGGATTCCCATGCCAACCGATTATGAAGCCCTGGCAAAAATGCTTATCAGCTCGCCGCAGGGCGGGCGGATCATCCGCGGGCTTGACAAGTTCAACGCCGCCATTTCGTCGGAAAACGGACGTCAACTGCTCAACATGCTGGCCGGCAGCGGCGGCGACGCCGTAAAAAACGCCGCCAGGGCCGCAGCGGCCGCAGATCGGGATCAGGCCCGCATCCTGCTGTCCAGCCTGCTTTCGTCTAAGGAAGGCGCCGCACTGGCCAGCAAAATTATTGAACTTTCGGGGGTGTAATCGATGATGGCAGAGCTGGGTGAGCGGCTGAAAGATCTGGACGGCGACAGCCTGCAAAAGGTGCTGGAAGCAGCCGGTACTCTGCTGAGTCAAAGCCCGGCGCAGCCCGCGGCAGACCACACCGACCCGGACGCGGCGCAAGGCTCTCACCCTCTGCCCGCCCTTCCGTCCGCCGGCGCCGGGGACGGAAGGGCCGACGCACCTGCGGCCGGCCTCAACCAGCTGCTCGATACCCTGCTGGGCAGTTCTTCAGCGGACGCTGCAGCCGGAAACACCGAAGCACGCCCGCCGTCCGGCGCTGCAAACGCATGGACATCGGTCCTGCCGCAGCTGTTGCAGGCATTTTCGGGAAAAGGCAACTACATCGATGAAAACCGGCTCAATCTGGTCAAGGCCATCAAGCCCTACATGGCCGAAACGCGGGCCGGCAGTGTGGACCGGGCCATCAAAATGGCCAACATGGCAAAAGCCGCTCAAATGGCGCTGGGGCTTCTGGGGAGATGAATGGCATGTATAACCGCTATATGAACTCCGGCGGGTTTGAAGACTTCTTCAAACCCGTAGAAGCTCCGGCGCCGCCGGAACCCGAGCCCGCACGCCCCGCAGAACCGGCTGGCGGCAAGTCCAAGGGGCTGAGCTCCTTACTGAAAAACCTGACGGGCAGCGGGCTCAAACTGCCCGAACTCGACACAGACACGCTTTTGCTGCTGGTGCTCGTTTACTTTCTGATCGCGGACGACGACAGCAATCTCAGCGACACGCTGCTGATCATCGGCATTCTGCTGCTGCTCGGCTTTTGAGTCGTCATGAACCGGCGACTACGACGCCGGACGGCAGCATAAACCAATCGTCCTCCACCGTTTCAACCGTGGACAATACAGAAGCTTCGCAAACCAGCGCGTCGTCTTCATAGCTCTGGAAACGCACAAGCAGCCCGGATTCCACCGAAATATAGTAACGGTCGACCGTCATACCATCCGGATGACGGTGTTCTGCGTAAATACAGGACGCCTCTCCCACCGTTTCAAAGCCGCCGTCCGTAATTTCCTCTTCCGGCAGCCCGAGCAGGTCTTCATAGGTCGGCAAAATGGCCAGCTCATCGACCGTAAAGCCGCCCCGCGCGCCGCTGTAATAAGACAGTGTGTCACTTCCCCAGATGTACGCGTCAGACGCGGTCAGAATGGTGTGCTTATACAAATTGTCCGGCAGGCTCTGCACGACTTTGACCAGTTCGCCGCGCACAGCGCCGCGCACCGACACTGTGTTGGACTGATCCCCGTAGTACAGCGTTGTCTGGCCGGTAAAGGTGTACTCTTCCGGCCTTTCAAGCGACGCGACGACACGCTGAACAGACTCTCTGTCAACGGTCACTTCGTCAGCGACATGGCGGTTGTATTCTTCCCGCCCGACATCAACGTCAATGCCGGCTGAACCAGTCTGCGGCAAAACAATCTCGGGGGACGATCCGCTGCCTGCCGGCCAGTAAAAACTGACAATCAGCCCGGCGGCCAGCACACCGACCACAGCCGCAACGCGCCTCGCCAGGTTTTTGTCCATGGCCTTCCCTCCTGCCGTTTACTGGGGAACGAAGTCGTCGGCCGGCGCGCCGACGCGGCCAAAGCAGTAAAGGATGTCCTGCACAATGCGCCGGCAGGCCCGGCCGTCACCATAGGGATTGATGGCGCGGGACATGGCGTGCCACGCATCGGCGTCGTCCAGCAGGCGTGCCGCGGCCGACACAATACCGGCATATTCCACCCCGGCCAGCAGGACCGTCCCGGCCTGCACCGCCTCGGGGCGTTCGGTTTCGCGGCGCAGGACAAGCACCGGCTTGCCCAGCGCAGGGGCTTCTTCCTGCAGCCCGCCCGAATCGGTCATCACCAGATAGCAGCGGGACATGAGGTTATGCATATCCAGAACGCCCAGCGGCGGAATGAGCAGGACGTTGCCGAGCCCGCTCAACGCCGCGCGCGCCGTCTGCTGTACATACGGGCTGAGGTGTACCGGATAGACAAACAGTACGTCTTTGTACCGCGCGGCCAGATCACGGACGGCGGCCATGATATTTTCCATCGGCCGGCCGTAATTCTCGCGGCGGTGCGCCGTCAGCAGCACGACGCGGCGCGCACGGTAATCCAGATGGTTCAGAACGTCCAGTTCAAAGCGATAATCGTCGCGCACCGTGGTGCGCAGCGCGTCGATGACGGTGTTGCCGGTAACAAAGACGTTTTTCACCGTTCCCTCTCTCTGAAGGTTGAGCGCATTCTGCCGGGTCGGGGCAAAATGCAGATCAGCCAAAACGCCGGTCAGGCGGCGGTTGGCCTCTTCGGGGTAAGGCGAATATTTGTCAAAGCTGCGCAGCCCCGCTTCGACATGCCCGACGGACACACGATGATAAAACGCCGCCAGCGCGGCGGCAAAGGTTGTGCTGGTGTCGCCGTGGACGAGTACCAGATCGGGTTTGGCCTGTTCAAAGACCTGTTCCAGCCCCTCCAGCGCCTTGACCGTGATGGTCGAGAGCGTCTGCGAAGGCTGCATAATATTCAAGTCATACTGCGGCTCGATAGAAAATGCCTGCAGTACCTGATCGAGCATTTCCCGGTGCTGTGCTGTAACACAGACCAGCGATTCCAGCTCGCCGCATTGTGCCATCGCATGTACAAGCGGCGCCATTTTAATGGCCTCAGGCCGCGTGCCGAACACCGACAGCACCCTGATTTTATTCATGCTGGTCCTCCTTCCCGCCGGGCGCTTCCGGATCCTGCTGCGGGGTTTCTTCGTGGTGCTTCTGTTCGCTGTGCTGTTCGTACGCCGTGATGCTCATGCCAATCATCACGGACAGCAAAACGGCGATGACCAGGATGATGATTTTCACTTCGCCGCTCGTCGTCAGCAAAACGGCCGACAATCCCAAAATTGCGCTGAGAACGTACAGGATGGCGACCGACTGCTTCTGGTCAAAGCCCATGTCAATCAGCCGGTGATGGACATGGCCGCGGTCCGCCTTGAGGGGGCTCTGCCCCTTGAGCAGGCGGCGGATAATGGCGAACGCCGTATCAAAAATCGGCAGGCCGAGCATGATAAACGGCACGGCGAACGAAATGACGGCATAAAACTTAAACAGCCCCTGAATGGACATGGTGGCCAGAATGTAACCCAAAAACATTGAGCCGGTATCGCCCATAAAAATTTTAGCGGGGTTCATGTTGTACGGCATGAACCCGATGCACGCGCCGGCCAAAGCAGCCATGACGATGGCAACATAAGTCTCGGAAACCAGCACTGCAATGGTGAACATGGTGATGGACGCGATGGACGAGACGCCGACTGCCAAGCCGTCCAGGCCGTCGATAAAATTGACGGCGTTGATCAGGCCTACGATCCAGATCACCGTGACGGGAATGGAAAAAACGCCCAGGGAAAAATAGCTTCCGTCGGCAAAGGGATTGGTGAAGCGCTCGATGTCAACGCCGCTCAGAGCCGGAATGAGCGCCGCGATTATCTGCCCGGCAAACTTGATGGACGGCGGCAGCGCCATTTTGTCGTCTGCAATGCCCAGCATGACCACCACAACGGCGCCCAGCAAAATGGCGCACATCTGCTGATCCAGCTTGCCAAACAGCGCAACGCTGATGATAAAGCCCAGAAAAATGGCAAGCCCGCCCATGCGCGGAATAGGCACTTTGTGCATACGCCGGTTGTCTTTTGGCACATCGACCGCGCCGAAATGCTTGGCGCAGATTTTGACTGCGGGCGTCACCGCAAACGAGACGGCCAGCGCCGCTACAAAAGCGAAAAGCGCCGTCAACATTAAACTGTTATGAATCATATCTTTCCCTGCCTTACCGCGGCGCCGTTCCCGCCGCGTGCCCTCGCAATTTTCAGCGCGCCGCCGGCGCCCGGCAAAGCGCGGGGCTGCTGTCAGTATTCCCCCGCGCGGCCCGATTATCGGCCCTGCGATCGCACAGTATTCGATGCTCCGTGCGGCGCGCCGCACGGAGCATACTGTTTTTTATCTTCCCAGGTATTTCCGGATGCACGCGGCCAGAATATCGGTGCCGCGTTCAATCTGCTCTTTGCTCGGCATCGAATAGTTAAGCCGCACGCCCGGATTGACCTTTTCGTCGTCGACCATGAAACAGTTGCCCGGCACAATCGACACCTTCTGCTCGACTGTAAGGGCGGCAAGCGCCTTCCCGTCCGACCCTGCGGGCAGCTCCATCCAGACAAACAGGCCGCCCTGCGGACGTGAGAAAGTGACGTCCTGCGGCAGCTTTTCTTCCAGGCAGCGCAGCATGAGATCGCGTTTTTCGCGGTAAATCCCGCGCGCTTTTTCAATGTGCGCATCCAGATCATAGCGGCTCATGTACTCGGCGGCAACGACCTGGAAGAACAGGTTTGTATGCACGTCGGTCGCCTGCTTTCCAATGACCAGTTTGGCGATCAGGTCGCGGTGGCCGATGGCGTACCCCAGGCGGATACCCGCAGACAGGATCTTGGAATACGAACCTGCAAACAAAACGCGCCCTTCGGTATCCAGGCTCTTGAGATTGGGGACATATTCCCCCTCGTACCGCAGCTCGAAATAGGGGCTGTCTTCCAGAATCAAAACGTCATATTTGCGAGCGAGCTCGAGAATGGCGCGGCGTTTTTCCAGGCTGGTCGTATAGCCCGACGGGTTCTGGAAGGTCGAGATGATGTAAATAAACTTGACGTTTTTCTCTGTTTTCAGGCTGTGTTCCAGCGCGTCGAGATCCATGCCGTCACTCTGCATGGGCACAGCGGCCAGATGCGCCTGATAAGTGCGGAAGGTGTTGAGCGAGCCGATAAAGCTGGGCCCTTCGACAATGACGGTATCGCCGGGATCGAGCATGGCTTTGCTCATCAGATCGATGGCCTGCTGCCCGCCGCTTGTGATGATCAGCTCATCCTGTTCGCCGCCTGTCTGGTATTTGCCGCGCATCCGGTCAAAGCACAGCTGGCGCAGGGGCTGGTACCCTTCGGACACGCCGTACTGCAAAATGCCGGCAATGCGTCCCTTGTCCGCAAACAGACCGTTTGCGATTTCGCCCATCTCGTCAATGGGGAAGGTATCGGTCGACGGGTTGCCGGCAGCAAAGGCGATCATATCCGGCGTGACGCTTTTCAAAATCTCGCGGATCACCGATGGTTTGAGAGTCAACATCCTCTCGGAAAAGTGGAACTCCATGAATCTCTTCCTTTCAAAAGTGATTTGATTCCACAACACACGCATTTATCTTATCATAATCGCGCGCAAAGGGCAAGCGCCTGCGCCGCTCCGGAACGGTATAATTGTAAATTATTTGCGAAGAATAAGGCCAGTATTTCCCTAAGGAGGACGCCATGAACGCTCACCGCTTCCCTGCGCAGGTCATCAGCTTTTTGCTGGCTCTAACCGTTATTTTCGCCGGCAGCACCCTGTATTACGGCATCCAGTCCGAACGTGCGCAGACCGCTTTGTGGTACGGCCACGAAAAGGCCTATTCCGAACTGCTCGACAGCCTGTCCGAGCTGGACGCCGCTTTACAAAAAATCCAGTATACCGCCTCGCCTTCGACCGTATCGACGCTGTCGGCCCAGATTTGGAGGCAGTCCGAGTGCGCCAAAAGCGCGCTGTCGCAGCTGCCCAGCTCGGAAGCCGGCCTGGAAAAGACGCAGACCTTTATCGCCCGTACCGGCGACTACGCCTACTCCCTGCTGCGCTCGGCCTCGCGCGGGCAGGCGGTGACCGCCGAACAGAAAGACGCCCTCGCTTCGCTCTGCCAAACCGCGCAGAATCTGACCGATGAGCTGAGCCTGCTCAAAGCGCGGCTCGATTCCGGCGCGCTGGCCTATGCCGCGCAGTCCGGCGGTTCTGCGGCGCTGGCTGACAGCTTCCACACCGTCGAGCAGGAGTTTCCCGAGTATGCCACACTGGTCTACGACGGCCCCTTTTCCGAACATCTGGACAAGCAGAGCCCCAAAATGCTCGAGGGGCAGAGCGCCGTCACCGAAACGCAGGCGCGCACGGCGGCCGCCCGGTTCTGCGGCCTGCCAGAAGACAGCCTGAGCCTTTCCTATCAGGGCGGCGATCGCATCGCGTGTTACAGTTTTTCAACACCCGCAGGCGTCAGCGCCGACGTCACCGTGCTGGGCGGCTTGGTTTACAGCATGTCCGACCCGCGTACGGTCGGCCCGGCAGCTTTGACCGATGAACAGGCCGTCGAACGCGCCGCCGTGTTTTTACAGGAACACGGGTTTGAAAGCATGAAAGAAAGTTACTACACCCGTTTTGAGAACATGCTGACTATCAGCTTCTGCGCCGTGCAGGACGGCGTCACCCTGTACCCGGATCTGGTCAAGGTGACCGTCGCGCTCGACAATGGCGGCGTCATCGGCTTTGAGGCCCGCGGGTACCTGATGAGCCATCACACCCGCACGCTGCCGGAACCGGAAGTTTCTGAAGAAGAAGCCCGAGCCCTTGTCGACGGCAGCCTGACCGTTTTGTCCAGCGGCCTGGCCGTCATCCCCACCAGCGGGCAGTACGAGCTTTTATGCCGCGAGTTTATCTGTCAGACCCCGGACGGTATGCATGTCATTGTTTATATCAACGCCGAAACCGGTGTGGAAGAAAACCTGCTCATGCTGCTTGAAAGCGAAAACGGGACGCTTGCCCTGTAACCGCCCATCAAAAATGGGGAACCGCCAAGCAGCGGTTCCCCGGCCTGCATCTGCCGCTTAAAGGTCCGCGGCGCCCGCCCGGTGGGTTTTAAGAGGCTCCAAGCAGCTCCCTAAGGTAACAAACGGCCTCTTCGTACCCGTCAAACCCCTTCCCCGCGATGGTTTTGACGCATGCCATACCGGCATAGGATACCTGCCGGAAGGGTTCCCGCGCACCGACGTCAGACAAATGCACCTCGACGGCCGGCAGCGCGACGGCTTTGAGCGCGTCGAGGATGGCCACGCTTGTGTGGGTATATGCGGCAGGATTGATCACAATGCCGTCGCACACGCCGTACGCGCCCTGAATGGCGTCGACCAGCGCGCCTTCATGGTTGGACTGCACGATTTCATATTCGATGCCTTCCCGGCGGCAGACCTCCCCCACCCGATCGCAAAGGTCGGCATAGGTGCCGCGGCCGTAAATATCCGGCTCGCGGACGCCCAGCATGTTGAGGTTGGGGCCGTTAACAATGAGCAGTTTCATACATTCAGCTCCTTTTGTATGGCGCGCGCCGTTTCTTCCGGCCCGCAGACGTCAAGCGCAAAATCGCTCCAGGCGCGGTACAGCGGCGTCCTTTCGGCGGCAAGCCGGTCCAGCGGCGTGCGCTGTGAAACCGGCCGCCCTGTCAGCGGCAGGCTGCCAATATCGCGCCGCAGCCAGACGACGGTGCTGTTCTGGCGCAGCAGATCGCGGTTTTCGCTGCGGGTGACAACCCCGCCGCCCGTTGCGAGGACGGCTCCGCTCTCCCGCGACAGCTCGGCCAGCGTCCGGGTCTCCAGCGCCCGAAAGGCCTTTTCGCCCTGCCGTGCAAAAATATCCGGGATGCCCATTCCTGCCCGGGCCTCAATCTGCCCGTCGACATCATAAAAGGGACGGCCGAGCAACGCCGCCAGCGCGCGTCCGACCGTCGTCTTTCCGCAGCCGGGCATTCCGATCAGGGCGATGTTCTGCGTTTCGCGGGCCAGCCGACCGGTCAGGCGATCGGACAGCGCGGCGTCGATGGATCGGCCCGTAAAAATTTCAGCCGCGCGCCGCGCCTGCTCGACCAGCATCAGCAGCCCGCCAAAAGCCGGGATCCCGCGGGCTTCGGCATCGAGCATCAGACGGGTGCGCGCCGGATTGTAAATCACGTCCAAAACGGCCTCGCACCCCGGGAAGCGGGCTACGTCCAGCGCAGCCGCGCCGTTGTGCGGATACATGCCGACCGGCGTCGTATTGACAACCAGGCGTGCACCGGCATGGCGATCCAGGTTTTCATAATGATTCGGACCCGAACGCGAAACGACCACGACATCGGCGCCGCGCCCGCGCAAAACGGCCTGCACGGTTTTGGACGCCCCGCCGCTGCCCAGTACAAGCGCCTTTTTCCCCGCTGCGGCAACGCCTGCCCGGTCGAGCATGGCGGAAAAGCCGTCATAGTCGGTGTTGTCCCCCCACAGCGTCCCGTCGCTGCGGCGGATCAGCGTATTGACGCTGCCGATGGCCTGCGCGCGCGGCGACAAGCCGGAGCAGTACGGTATCACCGCCTGTTTATAGGGGATGGTGACATTTAAGCCGTCAAAGCTGCCGCCGCGCAGAAACGCGTCGAGTTCCTGTGGGCTTTTTTCATAAAGCCGGTATTCATACCCGCCCAATTCGCGGTGAATCCGGGGCGAAAAACTATGTCCCAGCTTTTCGCCCAGCAAACCAAAACGCTTGATCATACGACTTCTGAGTAGCTGCCCAGGTACCGCATCTGCTGCGCCATCTGCTCAATCTCACTCAGCATCCGGATAAACTCAGGCGAATAGATCGACGTTTCCAAATCAAAGTAGAACATAAACTCAAAGTCGCGTCCGGGCAGCGGGCGGCTTTCGAGCTTGAGCAGGTTGATACCCAGCGCGTAAAAACGCGACAGGACCTGGTACAGCGAGCCCGGACGATGCGGCAGGACCATCATCAGGCTGGTGCGATCGGCGCCGGGGTAGATCTCAAGATTTTTCGAAATACAGATAAACCGGGTGTAATTACTGTCCTGATCCTGGACGTCGGTTTGCAGGCATTGCAGGCCGTACAGGGCGGCGCACGGCATGGACGCCAGCGCCGCCACGTCGCCGCGCTGCGACTGCGCCACCTGGAGCGCCGCAACGGCTGTATTTTCGCAGGGTGTGATTTTGACGTTTTTCAGCGTCGCCAGATACCCGGCGCACTGGCTGAGCGCCTGCGGGTGCGAATACACCTCGCGCACATCGTCAAGGGCGGTCCCTGGCTTTGCAAGCAGATTGTGGTTGATCTTCAGGCGCGTCGACCGGACGATACTGAAATCGTACCGCATCATCAAATCGTAAATTCGATTGACCGATCCTGCGGTGCTGTTTTCGACCGGCAGTACGCCATAGCGGCACAGCCCCTTGTCAATGGCGGCAAAAACCGCATCGAAGCTTTTGAAATACATGATATTCGGCACCTTAAACAGCTTTTCACAGGCAATCTGCGAATAAGCGCCTTCCACGCCCTGGCAGGCGACGATCGCTTCCGGCGGAAAAAGCGCGTCGCTCTGCCCGACGGCTTTCTGCACTTTTTGCACCAGCGCGCTTTCCTGCCGCAGCTTTTCCCCCTGATACAGGCGGCTCAGCTCGAACAGCAGGTGATACAGCGCGCCGACATAGGGCTTGGCCGGCGCCTGGGCACGGTCGACGACATCGGCCAGTTTCTGCCGTTCTCTCGAGCTGTCCAGCACGGGCAGCCCTTTTTCGCGCTTGTAATCGGCAATTTTACCTGCTATTTCCATCCGTTTGGAAAAAGCCGCCAAAAGCTGTTCATCCGCAGCGTCAATCTGGGCTCTCAGTTCCTCAATGGTCATCTTCTTTTCTCCTCAACGGTATTTTTTCTGCTCCAGCCATGCGTCGTACAGGGCGACGGCTGCCACGGCCTCAATCACCGGGACTGCGCGCGGTACAATGCATGGGTCATGCCTCCCTTTGACGCACAGTTTTACGTTTTGCATGGACTGTAAATCCACGCTTTCCTGCTCGTGCGCGATCGACGGCGTCGGTTTGACCGCCGCGCGGAACACCAGGGGCATTCCCGAGGAAATACCGCCCAGGATTCCGCCGTGATTATTGGTGCGCGTACGGATATGCCCGTCCTGCACATAAAAGGCATCGTTGTTCTGCGACCCCCACAGCGCCGAACCAGCAAACCCGCTGCCAAACTCTACCCCCTTGACGGCCGGGACGGCAAACGCCAGCGCCGAAATCCGGCTTTCCAGCCCGTCCATCATCGGGTCGCCCAGCCCTGCCGGCAGCCCGACTGCTGCGCACTCAATCACGCCGCCCAGCGAATTTCCGCCGGCACGCGCCTGTTCAACCGCAGCACACATTTTGATGCCCTGCTGCTCATCCAACACGGGCAAAGCGCGTTTTTTCAATTCTGTAAAGTTATTTACATTTACAGCCACAGGATCAAACATCCTGTCGCACACCTGCCCAATTGAGGCGATATGCGCCCCTATGGTGATTTTTTCTTTTTCAAGCAGCTGCATGCACAGCGCCCCGGCCACGCAAAGCGGGGCTGTCAGGCGTCCGGAAAAATGCCCTCCGCCCGACAGGTCTTCAAACCCGGCATATTTGACATGGCCGGTGAAATCGGCATGGCCCGGGCGGGGGATCAGCCGCAGGTTTTCATAATCCTGCGGCCGGATATTGGTGTTGCGTATCAGGGCGGTCAGCGGGACACCGCAGGTCCGTTCGCGGTACAGGCCGCTGACAAACTCGACTTCATCCGCCTCTTTGCGCGATGTCGACAGGCTGCCTCCCGGCGCGCGGCGGGCCATAAATGCGCGCAGCGCATCGGTGTCGACAGCCAGCCCAGGCGGCAACCCTTCCATCGTCACGCCGATGGCCGGGCCGTGAGACTGGCCGAAAATTGTTATTCTGATATTCTTCCCATATGTCGAGGCCATTCAGATTTCCTCCAGCTGCCCGCCCAGTTGCACATAATGCTGCCAAAAAGCGGGGTATGATTTGTTGACGGCCTGCGCCCCCAGAACGGTGACCGGGCCCCTGCACCCGACAGCGGCCGCCGCCGCCATCATGGCGATACGGTGATCGCCGCAGGCGTCAGCCCTGCCGCCGTATAAATCCGGCTTGCCAGTGATCCGCAGGCCGTTTTCCAGTTCCCGCACACTGCCGCCCAGCGCCGTCAGTGCCTGCGCAACCGTCCGCAGGCGGTCGCTTTCTTTGAGCCGCAGGCGTTCTGCGCCGTCAATCTGTGTTTCGCCTTCCGCCAGCGCTGCAACCGCCGCCAAAGCGGGAACCAGATCAGGAATGTCGGACACATTTACACGAATCCCTCGCAAATTCCCGCGGTCGACAGATACGCAGCCGCCATTTTCCTGAACCCGCGCCCCCATCTGGCGCAGGAGTTCGACGATTTCCCTGTCCCCCTGCGTGCTGTATAGGTTTAAACCTTTACAGACTATTCCTCGATCGCTTAAAGCCCCGGCACACAGCCAGAATGCAGCGTTGGACCAGTCGCCTTCGACTGTGCAGTTTCCCGGCGTTTTGAAGATGCTGTTTTGCACCTCAAACACTTGTTCAGACGCCTGAACGGTTATCTGAAAAGTCCGAAGCGCATGGATCGTCAGTTTGACATAAGGGCGCGATTGCAAAAGTCCTGACACCCTGACACCGCTAAAGCCCGGCAGCAGCGGCGCCGCCATCAGCAGTCCGCTGACGAACTGTGACGACACGCCGCCCGGCAGCATAAAATCGCCGCCACACAGCTGTCCGCGCAATTCCAGAACCGAAGGCTCGGGCGCTGTGACAGTGCAGCCGTGCGCCGCAAGAACAGACAGCAGCGGCCCCTGGGGGCGCTGCGCCAGCCTGCCTTCGAGCAAAAACCGGCAGTCGGCCCCCAATGCGGCTGCAACAGGCAGTAAAAACCGCAGGGTCGACCCGCTTTCGCGGCAGCGCAGCACCGCCCCTTTGTTCACATTCCGGATTGGCTGAACAGAAAAGCGCGCTCCGTCATGGACAATTCCCGCGCCCAGCGCACGCAGGCAATCGGCTGTCGCTTCAATGTCTTCAGACAAAAAGGCGCACTCGATCTGTGTCGGGCCGTCTGCCAATGCGGCGCAAATCAACAGCCGATGGGCCTGTGACTTGGACGGAATCGCCTGGATTTCGCCGCCCTTCAGCGGTGATTTAATCACAATATTCACAGCGTATCCTCCCCGCTGCGAATCCAATCGGCCAGCCCGTCAACCGGCAGCGGGTACAAAACACAGCGGCCGATCGCTTCCGGCACGACCAGCGTGATATGCCCGCCCCTGCGCTTTTTATCCGAAAGCGCTGCCTGCGCCAACGCTTCAGGGGCCCAGTCGGCGCGCACCGGCAGTCCGTACAGCCGGAGCATTTCTTCAATGCGCGCCGGGCAGTCCCGCCTGCACAATCCCCTGCGGAAAGCAGCGCGGGCCGCGTAAGCCATCCCGATGGCGACGGCATGTCCGTGGCTGACCGAAAAACCGCTGCACTGCTCAACGGCATGGCCGACGGTATGCCCCAGATTGAGCAGCTGCCGCTCGCCCCGATCCTGTTCGTCCCGGATGACAATATCGCTTTTAATGCGCACGCAGCGGGCAATCACCGCTTCGCGCTGCTCATTGATCGGTTTTTGCAGGGAATCAAAGAATTCTTCATCACACAAGACGCCGTATTTGATGACCTCGGCACAGCCGTCCCGAAAGACGCCGTCC
This sequence comes from uncultured Clostridia bacterium, assembly GCA_944381055.1. Taxonomy (GTDB): domain Bacteria; phylum Bacillota; class Clostridia; order Oscillospirales; family Butyricicoccaceae; genus Ventrousia. Next base: position 96,781 of record CALWJQ010000081.1, read on the forward strand.
GGCAGGGTGTCCAGTGTGCCGCAGTCGCACAGCACCAGCGACGGCTGATGAAATGCGCCGGCCAGATTTTTTCCCTGCGGAAGGTCGACCGCTGTTTTGCCGCCCACCGATGAATCAACGGCGGCGAGCAGCGTCGTCGGCAGCTGTACCAGCGGCACGCCGCGCAGGAAAGTCGCTGCGGCAAAGCCCGCCAGATCTCCGGTGACGCCTCCGCCCAGGGCAATGACGGCGTCACCGCGCGTCAGCCGGTTTTCAGCCAGGAAGTTCAGCAGCCGCACATAGGTCCCCATGTCTTTTGACTGCTCGCCGTGCGGAAAGCAAAAGCGCGCGACCCGGCATCCAGCGCGTTCTAGGGATCCCTGCACGCGATCTCCGTACAGGGCGTCAACCGTGTCGTCAGCAACCAGAGCAGCGGTGCAGCATCCTGTGACGCCGGCAATCTTCGCGCCTGCTTCATCCAGCAGCCCGCTTCCCACCAGGACCTGATACGGCCGCGAGCACGCAATATTTATGGCGTCCATCCGTCGACCTCCCCTTTTCTCTGCCGGCCGTCTTCCAGCAGCTGGCGCAGCCCCGCCCGATCCATACGCTCCATGGCATCGCGGTATTCTTTCAGCTCGGCAATCAATGTGTCGATTTCCTGCATCAGATTGTCACGGTTTTCCAAAAACAATTCCGTCCACATATCGGGGGCCAGCCAAGCCACCCGCGTCAAATCACGGTAACTTCCGGCTGAAAACCCCTTATGCCGCCCGGCCGTAGGGCTTTTGATATAAGCATTGGATACAACATGGGCCAGCTGCGAAGTAAAGGCAATATTTTTATCGTGTTCTTCGGCCGTCGCCACGGTCAGACAGCGCAGCCGCAACGGCGCCAGCAGCTGTTTTAAAAAGTCCAGGAACGCCATGTCGTCAGTCACCGGCGGAACGACGATCATGGACGCGCCGGCAAACAGATCCGCCCTGCTGTGCGCGTAACCGGAATGATGGCTGCCCGCCATCGGATGCCCACCGACAAAGGTAAAGCCGTATTGCCGCGCCAGCTCAAAGCCCCTCTGACAGATGGCCCGCTTGGTACCGCAAAAATCCATCGTCAGGCACTGCGCCGGGATATACGGCGCCCATTCCTGCAAAAACGCCATAGCCGCCGCCGGCGGCAGCGCAACCAGCAGGCAATCACATTCTCGGATGTTGTCATGATCCAGCGGCGCGTCGACGACGCCTGCGAGCTGTGCAAACCCCAGGACTGTCTGGTCGCCGTCCAGGCCATAGACCGTGTGCCCGGCCTCGTGATAGGCTTTAGCCGCCGACCCGCCGATCAGCCCCAGCCCTGCAATCGCCGTTTTCATCCCGCCACGACCTCCCGGATGCGCATGACCTTGCGCGCCAGCTCATCGAACTGTTCCGGCGTCAGCGACTGCGCGCCGTCGCACAGCGCGTGCATCGGGTCGTTGTGGACCTCGATCATCAGCCCGTCGGCTCCGGCCGCTGCGGCCGCCATCGCCATCGGCTGCACAAGGCGTGCCTGCCCCGTCGCGTGGCTGGGATCGACAATGATTGGCAGATGCGTCATTTCGCGCAAAAGCGGCACCGCTGACAAATCAAGCGTGTTACGCGTACTCGGCTCATAGGTTCGGATGCCGCGTTCACACAGAATCACGTTTTCATTGCCGCCGGCCATAATGTATTCTGCGCTCATCAGCAGCTCTTTGAGCGTACTGGCCAGCCCACGCTTGAGCAAGACAGGCTTTTGCGTCTTGCCCAGGGCTTTGAGCAGTTCAAAGTTCTGCATATTGCGCGCCCCCACCTGGATAACATCCACATCTTCAAACAGCGGCAGGTGTTCAGCATTCATGATTTCGCTGACAATGGGCATTCCGGTGATCTTTTTTGCTTCAAGCAGGTACTCAATGCCGGCCGCTCTGAGCCCCTGAAAGTCGTAAGGGGATGTCCGCGGTTTGAACGCGCCGCCGCGCAGCAGTGCAGCGCCGCTCTTTTTGACCGCCTGCGCCACTTCAATAATCTGTTCTTCCGATTCCACCGAACAGGGCCCCGCAATGATTTGAAAGTTTCCCCCGCCGATTTTGTACGGCCCTACCGGCACCACCGTGTCCTGCGGGTGGAATTTGCGATTGGCCAGCTTATAGGTCTCGCTAACCCGCTTGGCAGAATCGACAATGTCCAGGCTTTGCAGCAGGTCAATATCGACCCGCGAGGTATCGCCGATAATGCCGAGGACCGTATGGGTCTGTCCTTCCGAAATATGCACGTCGAGTCCCTGCGACTTAAACCATAAAATCAGATTGTCGCGCTGCCGCACCGACGTGCCGGGCTTGAGTACTGCGATCATGTTTTTAACCTCCTGCGAAAATCAAAAACGGCCACGCAGCGATTTGCGTGGCCGTTTCAGGCTGATATAAATATCAATTCCGGGCTGTTGCCCTCATTGCATTTACATTTTTGCATCACAAATCGCTTTTACTTTAAAGGAGCTAAAGTAAAAGTAATAATACGAATATGCAAAAACAAAAATGGCAGTGATGGCAAAGATCATAAATCCCATTCTCCAGAACCAATATTGTATTTTATCATATCACATTCCTGCAATTTGTCAAGAGCTGCCGGAAAATTTCCGGCTTGAACACAAGAATGGCGCTTTCCGCAGGTGCTCAGCAGAGATCCAGGCCCAAGTAAGCGTCCGGATGCTCCATTATGTACGAATATCCCTCGCCTTCCGGCAGCATAACGGCGTACGGCACAAGCTCTGCGCCGACCGCCGCCCCCGACCAGGCGGGCAGCCGCAGCCGGATCCGCCGGGCCGGCATACGCCGCAGCACCCCTGCGGCGCAGTCCAGCAGCCTGTCATCCGGGGCCAGCAATTCGCTGAGCAGGACGGTTTCATCGTCCTCATACGCTGCCACGGCACAGCAGGCCCCGCTGCCGGGAAACTTCAGCAGGCCGCCGCCTCCGTCGCGGCTGACATATTCCTGCATCTGCACATACGGCAAATCAAACACATAGTGATCTGTGCCCCGCAGCGCCGTTTCGCGCAGCGCGATGTATTCTTCCGGTGCTGCCCAGTCCGCGGCGGGCGCCTCGGGCAGCGCCGCCGCTTCTGCGGTCAGCTCGCGGACATAAAAAGCTTTTTCCCATGAATGACGCAGATAAAAACCAAGCATGTCTTCATCATCCTGGCTGCCCGCGACGCAGAGCATCCCTTCGGATATTTTGCGGCGGATCATGGACTGGTAGGTTTTGATGCCAATGCCCCTTTTCCGCCAGTCCGAACGGGTCGTCAGGCCGTAAGCGTACCCGGCCGGCATGGTCCCGCCGGCGCTTTTGTGCAATACTGCCGGGACAACCATTACCATCGCCACCACCTGATCGCCGCAAACGGCGACCTCGGTGTTTTCCGGCCGGTACAGCAGCCTGCGGTATTCGTCGATCAGCTTGTCGCCGTCGCCGAACCCTTCCTTCCACAGCAGCCGGATTTGTTCAAACTCCTCTTCGCGTGCAGCGCGGTACTCACACATGTTCTTTCACTCTTTTCCGGGCGCCGTTTTTACGGCGGGACAGCACGCCGGACACGACAAAGATCAGCAGCATGACGCCGACCGACTGCGCAAGCAGCAGGATCCCGCGCTCCGTTCCCAGCATGAGCAGCGCCGCAAAGATAATGGGTCCCAGCGTCTGCGCGATATTTTCCACCGCGCTGTTGATGCCCATCGCCTTGCCCGCGCCATAGCGCTGGACTTCAGGCAGAGCGCTGAAATAAACCGCCTGGACGGAAAGCCCGAAACTGTCAGCCACGGCCAGCAGCGCGATAATCAAAAATCCGGTGCCCACAGTCGGCTGGATGGCAAACATGGTAAAGCCGGCGACATACATGGCCGTCGACAATACAAGGGACCACCACGTGCCCAGATACTTGGGGATCACCCGGGTCAGCGCCGGGCCCAGATAAATGGAAATTACGCCGGCCAGCAAAAACGCCTGGGCGACAAAAGATGTACTCAGCCCGTTTTCTTCGCCGAAAATCGGGAAGAAATAGCTGAGGAAAGACGCGCAGATCAAATAGGGCATGAGCATGAAGGCAAAGAAAATCAATACGCGGGGCGACAGCAGGAACCGGATGGTCGACATGCCGACTAGTTCCTTTTCCCCTCCGCTTTCCATCGGTGTTTTCTGCCGCCGCATACAGAAGATGATCATGATCACGCTGGCGGCCAGAATGGCGCCCGCAATGTAGAAAACCGGCCTGAAGCCCAGCCATTCGGCAAACAGTGAGCCGATGACCGTGCCGCAGTTCATGCCGGACAGATAAGCGGCGTTATAGCCGGAAAACCCGCGGTTGCGCTGTTCTTCTTCGCCGTAATTGCTGATAAAGGTGTTGAGTGAAACCAGCATCAACCCTTCGCCAAGGCCCAGGATGGCATTTCCGACGATCAGCAGCCACAGGCTCGGAACAATGCCGCACATGGCCAGGCCGCCGCCCAGAATGATCCCGCCGATGACGATCAGGCGTTTTACGCCCACACGGTCGACAATAAAGCCGCCCAGCACGGAAAACAGCGCCGCAAACAGCACCTCAGCCGACAGCGGGAGCGCGATGGCCAGCTCTTCCTGAAGCCCCATTGCGGGCGTCCACAGCTGTTTGCCGTAAACCGGCAAAAAGGTCGTCGACATGTTGCCCGCAAAAAAGACCAGAAAAGCGATGGGACGGATAATGCCGACGTCCTGGCTGAGCTTTTTCTTCCGCTCCTGTCGGCTGCGCCGCAGCGCCCCGAAGAAAACCGTCGATTCCGAAAAGAGCAGGATCGCCGTAACGATGAACATGAGCACCTTCAAAAGCGTCTCGCGGATCAGGGCGTTGTTGGCCTCGTTATAGGCATAAAGATCCGTGCCGACCTCGATCAGGGCAATGACTTCGCCGTTGCCGTCAAACACCGGAGCCAGCGTAAACATATAATGCCCCTCAGCGCTGGAAAAAGCCGAGATTTCCAACAGTTCGCCCGATTCGTAAATCCCCTGCTCTGCCGATCCCTCATAAGAACCTTCCATCGGGGACATAACGCCGTTCAGGCCCTCATCTGAATAAAAGCTGCACACAATGTCGTTGTACTCTTTGTACAGCACGCAGTATGTGCCGCTGTCGCGGTTGATGTCGTCCAGCAGCACTTCCTTGACCAAAGCGTCGATCCGCTGGTATGCCTCGCTTCCGTAATCGCCGGGTGCGTTCAGGCTTTCAATATCCTCGGGCTGCAAATCGCGGGACATCATCGTGGCCATAATGCTCATCTGGTTCATCATCGCATCGGTGTAGCGGGCGCTGGTGTCGTTGGTGATGACCATTGAAACGGGCAGCGCGGTCAGCAGCGCGGTCGCGATGACGGCGATCTGCATGATGGATGAACTCGACAGTTTCATCCGGCCCAGCCGGCGAACCACCAACGCAATTCCCGCCACAGCCAGCGCCGCCAGCACGGCCGCTGCCGCACAGCACAGCCACCCGCGGATCTGCACCGACATCGCCTTGTCGACCGCAAAGCCGTTAAACTGCACCGTGCCGTCACTGTTTTTAATAAACAGGTTGTAGTTGTAAATCTGCTCGTTGAGCGCTTCGTCAAAATACGAGTCCGAATACGCGACGCTGACCGTCCCGTCCGGCGCGACGGAAAAAGCCGAGTAGATCGGCAGGATATTAAAATCTTCCGGTATTTCCGTCATCGGTTCGCCGCGCCCGATCACCGTCTCAACGCTGCCGTCAGGCAGCAGGCGCCTGATTTCACGCAGGCCGACATCGTTGAAAATGACCCGGCCGTCCGCATCGCAGCCCAGCTCGGTGACGATGCTGTAAAAATTTTCGTCGCCATGCTGTGTAGAATCGTACAGACAGACATGGCTGCCGTTCGCATTGGCCTGCCAGAGCGACCCGACCTTGTCAGAAAAATACACCTGTCCGTCCGGCGCAATGGCAAAATTCATCAGTTCGTGGTAGGCGTTTTCATACCGGTATGTCTGAACGGCCTCAAGGCGTGCCTCGGAAAGCTCAAACCGGTACAGGGTAAAGCTGTCGATTTCAACACGGATCATCTCCAGCCCGCTGTTCAAATACATCAGCGAGTACAGCCGGTTGCGGTTTTCCCCCTGGGTGTCCAAATCGCTGTGCAGTTCTTCAAACAGGTATTCCTGGAACCGCCCGGAAGGGCTGAAAACCGCGATGCGCTCGCTGTCGATGTTTTTTCCGTTTTCGTTGAGCAGGCGGTCGTGGACATACAAATTACCCTCTTCGTCCGCGGCGATGCTCTGCGCGTAATAGAACCCGCCCGTGCGGCGGCCGCCCTCGATAGAAAACAGGTATTCGCCATCGTCGAGCACCAAGATCTCTGTCGCGCCCTCGGCGACGATGTATTGCCGGCCGTTGCCTGCAAACAGGCAATAGGTCGGGTCGTTGATAGCAACCTGGGTTTCAAGCGCCCCCTTGCCCAGTACCTGGACGTTCAGCGCCAACACCGCGGCGCAAAGCAGTGCCAAAGCGGCGCAAAGGGTAACCCTGTGCCTTTTCAGAAAATTCTTCAAATGAGCTCACTTCCTTTGCCCGTCGCTTCACCGATGACATCCAGCCGGTACTTCGTCTCGATCGCGCAGGGCTTATACTTTAATTTATTGAGGCGCAGCCCTTCCAGGCCCATGTCCTCGCACCAGTTCATCTGTTCCGGGTGTCCGGGCAGCTGCGCGCAGTGGTAATGCAGGTAATACGTCAGCCCGTTTAAACGGCGAGCGTTTTTCTGAAATATATAGCACGCGCAGCCGCCCAGCGTCTCTGCAACGGCAAAGGCGACCGGCTCGCCGTCCAGGCTGACAATCCCGCCGTAAAACTGGCCGTCCCACAGATCGGCCAGGCGGGCGTACGCCTCGCGTTCGCAGCCGAATACGCAGTCTTCGCAGCGGTGCTCCCCGCACCACTTTTCAAAAATTTGCAGCGTGACGTCAAAGTTTTCACGGGTCAGCGGTACAAAAGACGCCTGTCCCTGCGCCTCAAAGGCGGACAGTTCGCGGCGCTTGCACTTGTTGCCGCTGCCGCTCAGCGCAGTGAACTGCGCGACGTCATAAATGTAATCGCTCAGATCCCTGTCGCTCATCACCTGAAACTCCAGCCCGGAGCGCCGGTAACCGGGCAGCCACTGCTCAGGCACATAGCCGAACCGCGTCGGGCTGCCGAGCTCGCTGAACAGCCGGTATACTTCGTGGATGTCATCTTCAAAATCCGCACCTGCGCGTGGAAGCAGGATACAGGCTTCATGCCCCTCGAGCGACCGGTACACCACCGCAAGCGAGGTTTTCAAAACCTTGTATACGTACCGGAACTGCCGTTCCCAGCACCAGAAATTGCTGAAACACAAATCAAAAAAATTGCTGTCCTGGCCGTAGCCCGCAAACAGGGCCCGATCCCCTGCCTGAATGGTTCGGAACCCGCAGCGGGCAGTCAGCTGGCTGATCAGATCGTTCATACTCCCTCTGCTTTCTTCTGGTCTTCTGCCTGTAAAACCCCGTCTGTCAGCCGGAACACGCGGCCGCATCGCGAAAGGCCGGATTCCCTTGCCGAGAACACCACAGCCGTGCCGGCAAACGGTTCTTCCATCTGTTCTTCAAACAGCCGAATGTCTTCACCGTTCAGTGAAATCCGCCGCAGCAGCGCTTCACGGTCAAAGCGCGACAGCTCGATCCCACCGTAATACACATTCCCGCTGTCCGGTGTCAGCAGCCCTGCCATCAGCTGTGCCAGCGTCGTTTTCCCGCTCGCCGTCGCACCGCAGATCCCCACGGTCTCGCCGGGACGGATCCGCAGGCTGACGTCGCGCAAAACCGGTTCCCTTTGCCCCGGGTAGGAAAACGTGACGTTTTTCAGCTCAAGTACGCTGCCCATCGGCGGCAGTTCGACGACTGTCCGGGTTTTTATTTCTGTCCGGGACAGCAGCCCGGACAGCCTTCCCAGCGCGCGTCCCGCCGCCGGCGCCTCGGCCAGACCGCCAAGCGGAGGCGCTCCCGCCGGCAGCGCCAGCACCACCAGCTGCACCAAACGCGCCAGAGGAATTACCTGCCGCAGCGCGGTCCAGATCACCGGGG
>CALWJQ010000082.1 GCA_944381055.1 uncultured Clostridia bacterium
TTGCGCAGTATGACAGCTTTGTCCTGGAACCCGGACTGGCCGGCGTGCAGACCGTCGATGTCTCGGTCCTGCTGCCCGGCGAAGAGGTAAGCCGGTCGTTTACCTTTGACTTTTCCGCCGGGGCCCTGATCGTCGCCGTGCGCGGCAGCGATCAGGACGGCTGGCGGTTCGAACCGCTCGAGGGGGGCTTTTAATGCTTTTCTTCCTGCTGCTTCTGGCCGCGTGCAGCGCTGTATTCGGGTGTCTGTTTTTGCTGCTGCGCCGCGGGCGCAGCCGCGCGCTGCTCGCACTTTTGCCGGTTGAAGCGCTGTGCCTGCTTGCCGTTTGGGTGTACCGCGAGCACGATTCCTTTCTGGGCCTGGCCTTTCGCCACAACCGCGGCCTGCTGGGCGGATACCTCTGCGTTCTCGCCGCCGTGCTGGCTCATGTCATCTGGCTGGCCGCCGCGCTTGCCCAGACACGCAACCGGCCGTGAAGCCGCCCCTTTCGGGGCGGCTTTTGTATTTCACCTGGCTTTCCATTCCATATCGACGTGCAGGATGCCGGTCAAGTCATAAGGCGCCGCCAGCGCGCGGAAGCCAAAGCTTTCGTAAAAGCGCTGCAAGTAGGCCTGCGCCGCGATTCGGATCTCACGCTCTCCCAGCACATCGCGCGCTGCTTCCAGCCCGCGGCGGACCAATTCGCGGCCGAGGCCTTCGCCCCGGCAGTCCGGCCGGACGACGACGCGCCCCATGTGCGCCGGCTCGCCGCCTTTGCGCGGGATGATGCGCAGGCCGGCGCACACTTTCCCCTGCCCGTCGCGGGCCAGCAGATGCCAGGCGCCGCGGTCTTCGCCGTCGACGTCTTCATACACGCAGTTCTGCTCGACGATAAAAACCTGGCACCGCAGGCGCAGGATTTCGTACAGCTCGTCGCGGGTCAGCCCGTCGTAATGTTTGAACGACCAGTGCATTACAGGCTCATCCAGCCGGTGTCTGACGGGTTTTGACGGAAGGCGTGCAGCTTTTTGACGTCGCTTTCGCGGATGTATCCCGACTCAAGCGCCGCTTCGACCAGCGCGTCGTAATTGCTCAGCGAGACGTTTTTGACGTTGGCTGCGGCCAGGCGGTCGAGCCCCTTTTGCAGGCCATAGGTGAAAATAGACGCGATGCCCAGCACTTCGGCGCCGGCTTCGCGCAGCACGTTGACGACGTCGATGACGCTGCCGCCCGTCGAGATGAGATCCTCGACGACGACGACCTTCTGGCCCGGGTCGACTTTGCCCTCAATCTGGTTGTTGCGGCCGTGATCCTTGGCGCTGCCGCGGACATAGGCCATGGGCAGGTTCAGGATCTCAGCGACCAGCGCGGCATGAGCGATGCCGGCCGTCGACGTGCCCGCCACCACCTCGACGTCGGGGTAGTGCTTTTTGATATTGTCGGCAATGCCCTGTTCAACGGCGCGGCGTGCTTCGGGATAGGACAGAATCAGGCGGTTGTCACAGTAAATGGGCGAACGGATGCCGCTTGCCCAGGTAAAGGGCTCATCCGGACGCAGGAAGACGGCCTTGATGCCGAGCAGGATTTCAGCGATCTTTTTTTCCATGTGTTTATTCCCCCTTTAAAAAATCACGGCAGACGCGCTCGTAAGCGGCCACAGGGTCGGCAGCCGCCGTGATGGGCCGGCCGACGACAATGTAGTCCGACCCGATTTCGCGCGCTTTCTGCGGCGTGGTGACGCGTGACTGGTCGCCCAGCTCGCCTTCGGGATAGCGGATGCCGGGCGTGACGGTCAGAAAGTCCGCGCCGCACGCCTTTTTGACCAGCCCGGCTTCGAGCGGCGAGCAGACGACGCCGTCCAGGCCGGCTTCGCGGGCGTTTCCGGCATAGTGGGCGACAGTGTTTTCAATGGTCTCGGAAATGAGCAGTTCGCGCTGCATCCGCTCCTGCGACGTGCTGGTCAGCTGGGTAACGGCGATCAGCAGCGGGCGCGGGCCGTTTGATCCCATTTCCAGCCCTTCGACGGCGGCGCGCATCATATCGATGGTGCCGGCGGCGTGTACGTTGGTCATGGAGACGCCCAGCCGGGCCAGATTGGCCATGGCCTTTTTGACGGTGTTGGGAATGTCGTGTAGCTTGAGATCGAGGAAAATTTCATGTCCCCGCGCACGGATTTCGCGCACGATGTCGGGGCCTTCACCGTAAAACAGCTCCATGCCGATTTTGACGTAGGGCTTTTTGCCCTCGAACCGGTCGAGAAAGGCCAGGGTGTCGGTTTTGTTTTTAAAATCGCAGGCAATGATGACGTCGTGTTTCATACAGTCCCTCTTTCTTTTCAGCGGATCTCACGCACGGTGCGCGCGACCGACAATGTCAGACAGCGCTTCGATGCCGTATTTCTGCATTTTGTGCGGCAGCTCTTCGATGATGTTCCTGCACGCCCACGGGTCGACAAGGTTCTGCGCCCCGACCTGGACGGCCGACGCGCCGGCCGACATCATCTCAATGACGTCGTCGGCCGTGGCGACGCCGCCGACGCCGATGACGGGCAGGCCGGTGGCCGCGTAAACCTGGTAGACCATGCGCACGGCGACCGGTTTGACCGCCGGGCCGGAAAAGCCGGCGGCCCCCGTCGACACGACGGGGCGGCCGGTGCGCGGGTCAATGACCATGCCCAAAAGGGTGTTGATCAGCACCAGGCCGTCGGCGCCGCCCTCTTTGCAGGCGCAGGCGATGGCCGCAATATCGGTGACGTTGGGCGACAGCTTCATGTACACCGGTTTTTTGCAGGCCCTTTTGACGGCCTCTGTCACCTCGCGCGCCGCTTCGGGCTGGGTGCCAAAGGCCATGCCCCCGTGCTTGACATTGGGGCACGAAATATTGATTTCCAGCAGGTCGACGTCCGGGCAGGCGTCGAACAACGCGGCCGTCTCGACGTACTCTTCCAGGGCAAACCCGGAAATGTTGGCGATAACGGGACCGTGATACACCTGGCGCAGGCGCGGGATTTCATGTTCAATAACGGCGTGGACGCCGGGGTTTTGCAGGCCGATGGCGTTCAGCAGCCCTTCGCGGCACTCTGCGATACGCGGCGTCGGATTGCCGTACCGCTCGTGCAGCGTCGTGCCTTTGAGCGAAATGGCCCCCAGCAGATCAAGGTCGTAAAACCGCGCCATTTCGTAGCCGAAGCCAAAGGTTCCGCTGGCCGGGATGACGGGGTTTTTGAGTTCAAGCGTCCCCAGGCGGACCGACAGATCAGGCATCAAAACGCACCTCCCCGGACAGCAGGACCGGGCCGTCGACGCAGATGCGCTTATAGCCGGTCAGTGTTTTACAGGTACAGCCCATGCACGCCCCGAAGCCGCAGCCCATGCGTTCTTCAAACGAAAGCTGCCCCTCTTTTCCCAGGGCGTGGACGGCGCGCAGCATGGGCTGCGGGCCGCAGGCGAAGTAATAATCGTAATCAAGGCTTTTTAAAACGTCGGTGACAAATCCCTTCGCACCGCAGCTGCCGTCATCGGTGACGATACGGACATCGCAGCCCAGGGCGCGGAACTCATGCTCGTAAAAGACGTCGGCGTGCGAACGGAACCCGAGCACGCAGCAGACGCTTTCCCCCGCCCGGCTCAGCACGCGCGCCAGCCCGTAAAGCGGCGGTACGCCGACCCCGCCGCCAGCCAGGGCAATCTTCTTCCCGCGCGCCGGCGCGGCGTCAAACCCGTTGCCCAGCCCGGTCAGCAGGTCGAGCTTTTCGCCGGGGGCCATGCGCGACATCTGTTCGGTGCCGCTGCCCACGACTTTGTAAATCAGGGTCAGCACGTCCCCGTCCCAGTCGCAGACGCTGATGGGCCGGCGCAGATATTTTCCGGCCAGGGCGATGTTGACAAATTGTCCCGGCCGCTTTATCCAGCCGGCGTCCCCCAGCAGGCGCAGGCGAAAAACATCCTGCGCCAGCGGGGCGTTTTCCAAAATGGTGTACAGGCTTCTCTGTTCCATACGCCGCCTCACGCGTCGATGGTCGAAATGCCGACCGTGATTTCTTCGAGCACGTCGAGCAGGACGGCGACCGTGTCAAGCGACGTAAAAGTCGTGATGTTGTTTTCGACCGCGCAGCGCCGGATCAAAAAACCGTCGCGCGTCGTGTCCTGCTCGCCCGGCGTCAGGGTGTTGATAACATAGGTGACGTGCCCCTGACGCAGCGACTGCAAAATCTCGTCGCTGCCCTCGCTGATTTTGCGGCGCGAGCGCGTACGGATGCCGTTTTTGCGCAAAAAGTCGGCCGTACCCGCCGTACCCTCGATATTGAAGCCGAGGTCGTAGAACCGCCGCACGAGCGGCAGCGCCCGCTCCTTGTCGGCGTCGGCAACAGTGACAAAGACGGTGCCGTAATTTTCGACGCGCAGGCCCGACGCCTTGAGCGCCTTGTACAGCGCACGGGTCAGGGTGTCGTCGTAGCCGATGGCCTCGCCGGTCGATTTCATCTCGGGCGACAGGTACGCGTCGGCGCCGCGGATCTTTGAGAACGAGAAGACCGGCGCTTTGACGTACCAGCGCTTTTTCTCCGGCGCGACGCCGGTGCCGTACCCCTGATCGGCAAGCGACTGCCCCAGTGCGATGCGGGTGGCGATGTCGGCCAGCGGCACGCCGGTCGTTTTGGAAATAAAGGGCACGGTACGGCTCGAGCGCGGGTTGACTTCGATGACATAGACCTTTTCGTTTTCATCGACGATGAACTGAATGTTAAACGGGCCTTCAATGCCGATGCCCAAGCCCAGCTTGACCGTGTAATCGACGATGGTGTCCTTGACCTTCTGCCCGACAGAGAAGGGCGGATAGACGCTGATCGAGTCGCCCGAATGCACGCCCGTATGCTCGACGTGTTCCATGATGCCTGCAATAAAGACGTCTTTCCCGTCGCAGACAGCGTCGATTTCGAGTTCCTTGCCCGAAATATAGCGGTCGACGAGCACCGGCTGATCCTCGCTGACCAGGACGGCGCCTTTGAGGTACCGGCGCAGCTCATCGTCGTTGTGGACAATCTGCATGGCGCGGCCGCCCAGCACATAAGACGGGCGGACAAGCACCGGGTACCCGATGCGGTTGGCCACGCGGATGCCGGCTTCGATGTCGGTGACGGCCTTGCCCTCGGGCTGCGGTATGGCGAGCTTTTCCATGGTCTTTTCAAAGCTGTCGCGGTTTTCGGCCCGCTCGATGGCTTCGACGCCGGTGCCGATGATGGGCACGCCCAGCTTATGCAGGCGGTTTGCAAGGTTAATGGCCGTCTGGCCGCCCAGCGAGACAATGACGCCGTCGGGCTTTTCCAGCTCAATGACGTTCATGACGTCTTCAACGCACAGCGGCTCAAAATACAGCTTGTCCGAAACGGTGTAGTCGGTCGACACCGTCTCGGGGTTGTTGTTGATGATAATGGCCTCGTATCCCGCTTCGCGGATGGCCCAGATGGCGTGAACCGTCGAGTAGTCGAACTCGACGCCCTGGCCAATGCGGATGGGCCCGGCGCCCAGCACGATGATTTTTTTACGGTCCGAGACCACAGACTCGTTCTGCTGCTCGTACGTCGAATAGAAGTACGGCACATACGAATCAAATTCGCTGGCGCAGGTGTCAATCATTTTATAGACCGGCAGAATGCCGTTGTCGCGGCGCAGCACAAAGACCTCGTCCGCCTTCATGCCCCACAGGCGGCCGATGGCCGCATCGGAAAAGCCCATGCGTTTGGCGCGGTACAAAAGCTCGGTATCGCCCGGCTTTCCTGCTTTCAGCTCTTCTTCCATGCGCACGATATTGCGGATTTTGTCAATGAAGAAAAAGTCAATTTTGGTCTTTTCGCAGATCAGAATGGGGTCGATCCCGCGGCGCAGCAGCTCGGCGATGGCATAAATGCGTTCATCGGTCGGGTGGGCAATGCTTTGCAGCAGGTCTTCGACCGGCATGTCGTCGAACTTTTTCATGTGTACGTGGTCGACGCCCGCTTCAAGCGAACGCACCGCCTTTAAAAGGCTTTCTTCCATCGTGCGGCCGATGGCCATGACCTCGCCTGTGGCCTTCATCTGGGTAGACAGCTCTTTGGACGCGGTGTCAAACTTGTCGAACGGGAAACGCGCCACTTTGGTGACGACGTAGTCGAGCGCCGGCTCAAAGCTGGCCGGCGTGTTGGCCAGGCGGATTTCGTCGAGCGTCAGGCCGACGGCGATAAGGGCCGAAACCCGCGCAATGGGGTAGCCGCTCGCTTTGGACGCCAGGGCCGACGAGCGCGAGACGCGCGGGTTGACCTCGATGACATAGTAGTCAAACGAGCTGGGGTCGAGGGCGAACTGCACGTTGCATCCGCCCTCGATGCCCAAAGCGCGGATCAGGCGCAGCGCGGCGTCGCGCAGCATGTGAAACTCTTTGTTCGTCAGGGTCTGCGACGGAGCGACGACAATGGAATCGCCGGTGTGGATGCCCACCGGGTCGACGTTTTCCATGCAGCAGATGGCGACGGCGGTGTCGTTTTTGTCGCGCATGACCTCGAACTCAATCTCTTTATAGCCCTTGATGGACTTTTCGACCAGCACCTGCCCGACGGGCGACAGGCTGAGGGCGTTTTTGACGATGGCGCGCAGCTCGTCGTCGTTTTCGGCAAAGCCGCCGCCCGTGCCGCCCAGTGTAAAGGCAGGGCGCAATACGACGGGGTAGCCGATGTCGTGGGCTTCCTGCAAGGCGTCTTCGATGCTGTGCGCGATGGCCGACGGCGGGCAGGGCTCGCCGATTTCCTCGCACAGCTTTTTAAACATTTCGCGGTCCTCGGCCTTTTCGATGGACTCAAAGCTGGTGCCCAGGATTTCGCACTGGCATTCGCGCAAAACGCCCTTCTGGGCCAGCTGCATGGCCATGTTCAGGCCGGTCTGGCCGCCCAGCGTCGGCACAATGGCGTCGGGACGCTCCTTGCGGATGATTTTTGCAACGTATTCCAGCGTCAGCGGCTCCATATAGACCTTATCGGCGATGTGGGTGTCGGTCATGATGGTCGCAGGGTTGGAATTGACCAGAATAACCTTGTATCCCTGTTCCTTCAGGGCCATGCACGCCTGCGTGCCCGAGTAGTCAAACTCGGCGGCCTGGCCGATGATGATGGGGCCTGAGCCGATGACCAGAATCTTTTTCAAATCTTCTCTTTTAGGCATGAGCGGCGCCTCCCTGTTCCTTAAATGCCTGCATGGTATCGATAAAGTTCCCGAACAGATACCCGCTGTCCTGCGGGCCGGGACAGCTTTCGGGGTGGTACTGCACGGCGAGCAGGTTCTGGGCCTTGCAGCGGATGCCCTCGGCCGTATTGTCGAGCAGGTTGATATGCGTCAGTTCCAGCGGCGTTCCCTTCAGGCTGTCCACATCGATTGCATAAGAGTGGTTCTGCGCCGTCACCTCAATTTTGCCGGTCAGCAGGTTCTTAACCGGGTGGTTGCCGCCGCGGTGGCCGAACTTCATTTTATAGGCTTTGGCGCCGTTGGCCAGCGAAATGCACTGGTACCCCAGGCAGATGCCGAAAATGGGCAGCTTGCCCTGCAGCGCGCGCACCAGCTCGATGACCTCGGGCACGTCTTCGGGGTTGCCGGGGCCGTTGGACAGGAACAATCCGTCAGGACGCAGGGCCAGGATGGTCTCGGCCGGCGTGTTATACGGCACGATGGTGACGTTGCACTTGCAGTTGTTCAGGCTGCGGATAATGCTGTGCTTAATGCCGCAGTCGACGGCGACGACGTTGTAGCGCGGGTTGGACGTACGGCTGTACCAGATCTTTTTGCAGGAAACGCGCCGGACGTGGTCGTGCATGGGCGGTTCTGCGCGCAGGCGGGCCATCGCCTCGTCAAACGGGACGTCGGCGTCGGTGATAATGGCGCGCATGGCCCCCTCGTCGCGGATCATGCGGGTGATCATGCGGGTGTCCACGCCTGAAATGCCGGGGATCCCGTCTTCTTCCATTTCTTCGCTCAGCGTCTTGGTGTAGCGGTAGTTGGACGGGTTGTCGTTGTACTCGCGGACGATAAAGCCGCCGATGTTGGGCGCTTTGGTCTCAAAGTCCTCGTCCGCCAGGCCGTAGTTTCCGATCAGCGGATAGGTCATGCACACCATCTGCCCGCAGCAGGACAGGTCGGACAGGATTTCCTGATATCCGACCATCGCGGTGCTGAACACCAGTTCGGCCACCCGCTCGACATCGGCGCCGAAGCCCTGGCCGACAAACCGGGCGCCGTTTTCGCAGACAAGCTGCTTTCTCATTTGCTTCATATTCTTCCCGTTCCTTTCAGCAGAGCCCGTCATACAAAACGGAGCCCCCGCGTATTGTCATGACAACGCGCCCCCGCAGCGCCATCCCGGCAAAGGGCGTGCTTTTTCCCATGGATAAAAACTTTTGCGGATCCACGCTGACCGGCGCATCCCAGTCGAGCAGCACCCAGTCGTTTTCCGGCGCCGGGCGGCCCAGCACCCGCCGCGGGTTTTCACCCAGCATGGCGAGCAGGCGCTCGGGCGCGATCTGATCCTCCAGCGCCGTCCTCGACACGGCAAAGGCCGTCTCGAGCCCGACAATGCCCATCGCGCTTTTCAAAAGCCCGCGGGCTTTTTCCTCCGCCGTATGCGGCGCGTGGTCGGTGGCGATACACTCGATGGTTCCGTCGCGCACCCCGTCCCACAACGCCTTCCGATCGATTGCCGAACGCAAAGGCGGGTTCATTTTATACTTTCCGTCATCACTTTGAATGTCCTCGTCACACAAAAGCAGGTGGTGCGGCGTCACTTCCGCGGTGACGGGCAGGCCGCGTTTTTTTGCCTGCCGCACCAGCCCGACGCTTTCGGCCGTCGAAATATGGCACACATGGTAGCGGCAGCCCGTCTCTTCGGCCAGGCGGATATCCCGCTCGATCTGCCGCCATTCCGACTCGTTCGAAATGGCGGGCAGCCCGAACCGCGCGCCGCAGCCCGTGCTGACGCACCCGCCGGGAATCAGCAGGCTGTCGTCTTCACAGTGGGCGGCGATAAAGGATCCCGCCGCGCGGACGCGCCGCATGGCGAGCCGCATGACGTCGTCCGGCTGCACGCCGTTGCCGTCGTCCGAAAACCCGGCGACGCGCGACAGGTCAGAAGGGATGTCAACCGCCCGCTTGCCCGACCGTCCCTCGGTGATGCTCATATAGGGCAGCACCTCGACGCAGGCGTCGCGGTCGACGATATCGAGCTGGACGCGCACATGCTCCGCGCTGTCGGGCACGGGGCTGAGGTTGGGCATGGCGCACACGGTGGTAAACCCGCCGCGCGCCGCCGCGCGCGTCCCAGTCTTGATGGTCTCTTTCTGTTCAAACCCCGGCTGGCGCAGATGGACATGCAAATCGCAGAACGCCGGAGCGAGCACCAGCCCGCGCCCGTCGATCGTGCGCTCGGGGCCGGGGCTGTCCATCAAAACATCCTCGCTCACAAACGTTCCGCCGCGCAGTACGCGTGCGCCGCGAATTCTCAGTGCCATAGCTCGCCCTCCAGACTGCGGCGGATTGCCGCCATGCGGACGTAAACGCCGTTTTCCATTTGCTTGAAGATGCGCGAACGCGGGTGCTCGACCAGGTCGCCCGCGATCTCGACGCCGCGGTTGACCGGCGCGGGGTGCATGATGATGGCGCCCGGCTTCATGCGTTCGACGCGCTCTTTCGTCAGGCCGTAGCGTTCGTGGTACTGTTCATCGGTCATGCCCTCATGCCCGCCGTGCCGTTCATGCTGGATGCGCAGCAGCATGATGATGTCGCATTCGCGCAGCGCCTTTTCAAACTCCATAAAGCGCAGGCCGGGCTCCATATACTCTTCGGGTCCCGAGACGCACACGTCCATGCCCATGCGCTGCATGACGCCGTAATTGGTGTGCGCCACGCGCGAATGGCGGATGTCGCCGCAGATGGCGATGCGCACGCCCTCAAATCCCCCGAATTCCTGCCGGATGGTCAAAAGATCAAGCAGCGACTGGGTCGGGTGATCGCCCGTGCCGTCGCCGCCGCTGACGATCGGCGTGCGGACCAGCCCGCTCAGCTCATCGTAATACCGGGTGTGGGCGCGGATAACGAGCAGGTCGGGATTAAAGCTGTCAAAAGTCCGGACCGTATCGTAAAAGGTCTCGTTTTTGGTCAGGGACGAGAGCCCCGGATCAAAAGAAACGACCCGCAATCCCAGCCTTTCTTCAGCGACCTGAAAACTGTACTGAGTGCGAGTCGACGGTTCAAAAAATAAATTACAGGCAATCCTGCCGGTAAAATTGGGAACAGCGGCCCCGTCCCGGAACGCCTGCGCGTCGTCCAGGATTCTGACGATCTCGTGGATTTCGAGTTCCTTGAGACTGAACAAATTTTTGAGCGTCATGCTTGACTCCTTCCCCCGTTCTGCAAGTATTTCCATACCGGCCGGCCTGTCCGTTTAGATCCCCGGTTGGCCGCCAGCCCAAATTTTTTTTATTATACCATGGCCCGCGTTTCTTTTCAATGGATTTTCCCCAAACAAGTGCCCAAACTTTTGTGGCTGCATCTGTCCGGTTTTGTCGTTTTCTCTCGGTGCGGCGTGATTTCCTTGCAATCGCGCCCCTGTCCGTTTATAATAAAGCTATCATCTTATTTTATTTTCAAGGAGGTCAATCCCATGCTGCTTGGCCATGAAAAGGTTTCCTTTCTCCACCTGCCCACCCCTCTTGAATACCTGCCTGCGCTTTCGCGCCGGCTCGGCGTCGAATTTTACATCAAGCGCGACGATCTGACCGGGCTCGGCATGGGCGGCAACAAGCTGCGCAAGCTGGAATACCTGCTGTACGATGCGCAGCAGCAGGGGGCGACCATGCTGCTGACCCTGGGCGGCGCCCAGACCAACCACGGCCGCCTGACCGCCGCCGTCGCCGCCAAGTACGGCATGCGCTGTGCGATTTTGTGCATCGACGATTACCCCGGCGAGGTGAGCGCCAACATCCTGCTCGACCGCATCATGGGCGCCGACGTCATTTTGAAAAAGAATGACGGCCGCCCCGAAAGCGAACAGCAGGACGAGCTCATTGCCCAGATGGTCAAAAAGTACGCTGCCGAAGGCGAAAAGGTTTACGTCATTCCGGTCGGCGGTTCCAACCGCATCGGTATGCTCGGCTACTATGAATGTGCGCGCGAAATCACGGCCCAGGCTTTTGAAATGGGCATTTCGCACGCGCGGCTGCTGTGCGGCGTCGGCAGCCTGGGCACTTATATGGGCCTGTTCTGCGGCCTGCGGGGCGAGGGTTCGCCCCTGCGCCTGACCGGCGTCGCCATTTCGCCCTTCGGCGCGGCCAAAGAAAAGCGCATTGTCGAGTATTTTGAAGAAGTCCGCCAGTCCCTCGGCCTGGACATCACGGCTGCGCGCGCCGACTTCGACATTGAAACCGGCTATGCGCGTGAAGGCTACAACATGCCCAACCCCGTCGTGCGCGACGCCATTTACGAAATGGCTCGCACCGAAGCCATCATTCTCGATCCGTGCTATACCGGCAAGGCCTTTGCCGGCATCCGCGATATGATTGCCGAAGGGAAAATCGCCCGGGGCGAGACGCTGATCTTCCTGCACACCGGCGGCGCCCCCGGCATCAACACCCCCTGCCACCGCGTCGAATTCGAGCGCGAGCTGCTGGACGGTATCACCATTTTGTAAGGCCGGATCTACGCCGGCAAAGCCCAAAGGAGGTTTTCAACGTGAAACGCAAGTATTTGTGGGCTGCAGCAGGCGCGCTGGCCGGGCTGGCCGCCCCCTTTTTCCTTGAGGCGGCGCAGCGGGGCATTGACCGCCTGCGCTACGCGCCCCCAGGCGAAATGGTCGTCGTGCGCGGCCGCCGGATGCACGTCTATTCTGAGGGCGACGGTCCCCAAACCATTGTCTTTCTGCCCGGCCTGGGCACGCCGTGCCCGGCAATCGACTTCATGCCTCTGGTCACCCGTCTGCGCCGGCAGTTCCGCTGCGTGATCCCCGAGCCATTGGGCTATGGGTATTCGGACGCCGCGCGCCGCCCCCGCACCAGTGAAAACATTGTTGAAGAGCTGCGCGAAGGCCTGCGCGCGGCCGGGTTCCGCCCGCCGTACGTCCTGCTCGGCCATTCTGTCGCCGGCATCTACATGCTCGACTGGGCGGCGCGCTATCCGTCCGAAGTTACGGCGGTGATCGGCGACGACGCTTCGCTGCCCGCTCAGTTCGAAGACCCTGCGCTGCTGTCCGCCGTCACCGGCCGGCAGCTGTGGTACTTCCCGCTGCTCAACCGCATGGGTCTGGCGCGTCTGTACGGCCGCCTACCCCTTGCGTCTTCGGCCAAGCGCCTGCGCAGCCTAGCCGGCGGCGATCCTTCGCGCATCCCCGAAGCGCGCAGCCTTTCGGCCCGCAACACGCTCAGCCGCACCATTGTCGACGAAACCCGCCACGTGGTGCGCAACTGCCGCGCCGCCCAGCGGCTGCATTTTCCCAAAGGCTGCCGCCTGCTGCATTTCGTCGCGCAGGGCACTGTTGACAGCCTGCCGGCCGCCCAGTTCGACTGGCTGGCCGAACATCAGAAACAGGCGCTTTCGGTCGATGACGGGCGCTGCCTGCTGCTGCCCGGCGACCACTACCTGCACCACACCGAGGCCGACGCCATGGCCCGCGAGATCCGCAGCTTTTTGTCTGAACCGGCTCCCGCTGCGCCGGCCAGGCCGGTGTCGCCCGTCCGCCGCTTCGGCCCGGGACGCGGCAGCCGCTGACAATACAGGCAAGAAGGCCGTTCCCCGGCGGGGAACGGCCTTCTTTTATTTAGCGTAGTTGTCAAAGTAATTCTGGATGTACACAATGGGGGTCCCCTTGTCGCCGCTGCCCGACGTCAGGTCGCACAGCGAGCCGATAAGGTCGGTCAGGCGGCGGGGCGTCGTGCCCTGCGATTCCATTTTCCCGACCAGATTGTCATCCTTTTGCCGGATGTACTCTGAAACAGCCTCTTTCAGCGCATCCCCTGACAGGTGGGCAAAGTTGTTGTCCGCCAGATATTTCAGCTTGACTTCATTCGGCGTGCCTTCGAGCCCGGAAGTATAGGCGGGCGAGACGACGGGGTCAGCCAGCTCCCAAATCTTCCCGACCGGATCTTTAAACGCGCCGTCGCCGTAGACCATGACTTCGACGGTCTTGCCCGTGCGTTCGCGCAGGCGGCGCTGCACATCCTGAACAAAATCCTGGCAGTCCCGCGGGAAGAGCTTGACGGTCTCTTCGGTCGCCTTGTTCGACCCCAAAAGCCCGTATTTTTCATTGCAGCCGCTGCCTTTGACCGGCGCGGTCAGGATGTCGTCCAGCCCGAACACGGCTTCGGCCCCCGCCTTGCGCAGGCGGCGTTTGGTGCGTTCCCGGGTGTGGATGTCACAGCACAAGACCTTTTTTGTGTGCGGTAAAATGGCGCGGCAGTCGTTGGCAAAGATGATTTCGACTTCGGCGCCGGCTTCCTCGATCAGGCTTTTGTAGTATTCGACGTAATCAACGCCGGTAAAAGGATGCGGATTGACGCCGAACAGTTCGCGGTAGCGCTGTTCGGTCAGCACGTCATTGTACGGGTCGACACCCTTTTCGTCGAGCAGGTCAGGGTCGATCAGGTGGTTTCCCACCTCATCAGACGGGTAGGAAAGCATGAGCACGACCTTGTCAAGGCCGCGCGCGATGCCCCGCAGGCAGACGGCAAAGCGGTTGCGGCTGAGGATGGGGAAAATGACGCCCACCGCGCCGCCGCCCAGCTTTTCCCGCACGTCGGCCGCAATGGCGTCGACGCCGGCGTAATTGCCCTGCGCACGCGCGACGACCGCTTCGGTGACGGCGACGACGTCGCGGTCCTGGGGGACAAAGCCCTCCTGTTGCTGCGCTTCAAGCACCGAATCGACAACGATGCGCGCCAAATCATCCCCCTCGCGGATGATGGGTGCGCGGATGCCGCGGACCACCGTTCCAACTTTTCTTTCCATCATATCTCTCCTTTTCGGGCTGTCAGCCGCCCTGCGGCGCGCCTTCAACCGTCTCGGTCGTTTTCACGCCAGGCGCTGTTTTACAGCGCCTGGCGGTAGGTTTCCTGATCCTTGACCTGCCCGACGGCTGAAAGAGACACGCGGTCAAAGTCAAAGATGTCGCGCGCCAGCGCCAGCACGCTTTCGCGCGTGACGGCGTCAAACCCGCGGATAATGTCTTCGGGCGTCTGCGCGCGGCCGTAAGTGAACTCGCTGCGCGCGATGCTCAGCATCCGCGAGCTGGTGCTTTCCATCCCCATGACGACGTTGGCCTTGAGCTGCTCAACATTGCGCGCAAGCTCGTCCGCCGTCAGCCCGTCCCGCAGCAGGCGGTCGATTTCCTGCCGGATCAGGCGCAGCGCCTGCAATTCCGTCTGCTGCGACAGCGCGGTGTAAACCCCCAGGATCCCGGTTCCGGCATAGGCCGTCGAAAAGCTGTACACAGAATAGCACAGGCCGCTTTCTTCGCGCACCTTTTGAAACAGCCGCGACGACATGCCGCCGCCCAGCGCGTTGTTGAGCACCTGCATGTCGTACCGGCGATCCGAACCGGCCGGCAGGGCGGGAAAGCAGATCATCAGGTGGTTCTGCTCGATATCCTTTTTGCGGGTCGTCAGGCTGGGCTTGTACTGCGCATCGTCACGGCGGGGCGCAGGGCGTTTTTCCATCCTGCCAAAAATTTCTGACAGCATGGCAAGATCCTCGTCCCGGTAGCTGCCGCACAGGGCGACGACGGTGTTTTCGGTGGTGTAACAGCGATCGCGGTAATCGCGCAGCGTCTGCCCCGTCATGCCCTTCAGCGTCTGCGGCGTGCCCAGGATGGGGCGGCCAAGGGCGTACCCTTCGTAAATGGCGCTGGTCAGGATCTCGGACACTAAATCTTCGGGCGTGTCTTCGTACATGCCGATTTCTTCGATAATGACCTGCCGCTCGAGGTTCATTTCTTTTTCCGCAAAGCTGGAATGGAAGAACATGTCGCACAGCAGCGCGGCCGCCTGCTGCAAATGGGTGTCCAGCGTGCGGCAGTAATAGCAGGTGTGCTCTTTCGTGGTAAAGGCGTTGACCTGCCCGCCGATGGCGTCAAACGCGGCGGCCAGCTCTGCGGCCGTATGGCTTTCTGTGCCTTTGAACAGCATGTGTTCGATATAGTGCGAAATGCCGCACAGCTCTTCGGGTTCGTGCCGCGCGCCGCTTTCGACCCACAGGCCAAGCGTGCACGAGCGCATCCCCGGCATTTTTTCATGGACCAGGCGCACGCCGTTGGGCAGGACGATTTTATTGACCATACGCATCTCCAATCTTTGAAAAAGGGCGGCGCCGCGCGCCGCCCCGAGCATTTTTATTGTGGCTGGCAGAAAGATTATTTATTCTTCTCTTTCGCCGCGATCTCGTTGAGCGCGTCCTTGCGCGACAGATTGATGCGCCCCTTGTCGTCGATTTCAATGACCTTGACCCAGGTCTCGTCGCCGACGTTCAGGACATCCTCGACCTTGCCGACGCGGTGGTTTTCCAGCTTGGAAATGTGGATCAGGCCCTCTTTGCCCGGCGCGAACTCGACGAAGGCGCCAAAATTCATAATGCGCGTCACCTTGCCGTAGAACAGGTCGCCGATTTCAGGATCCATGGCAATGGCTTCGATCATCTTTTTGGCGCGCTCGCCGTCGTCGGCGTTGATGGCGGCAATGCAGACCGAACCGTCGTCTTCAATATCGATTTTGGTGTTGGTCTCGGCGGTGATCTTCTGGATGACGCTGCCGCCCTTGCCGATGACCTCGCGGATCTTGTCCGGATCAATGTGCATCTGAATCATTTTGGGTGCGTAGCGCGACAGCTCGGCGCGCGGCGCGGGAATGGCCTTGAGCATGATCTCTTCCAGAATCCCGTGACGGGCTTCGCGGGTTTTCTGGAAGGCTTCGGCGATGATTTCCATCGTCAGGCCGTCGTTTTTGATGTCAACCTGAATGGCCGTGATGCCCTTTTCGGTGCCGCCGACCTTAAAGTCCATATCGCCGAAAAAGTCTTCGACGCCCTGGATGTCGGTAAAAGTGATATGGCGGTCGCCCTCGGTGACCAGACCGCACGAAATGCCGGCAACCGGCGCCTTGATGGGCACGCCGGCGTCCATCAGCGCCAGCGTCGAACCGCAGATCGAGCCCTGCGACGTCGATCCGTTGGACGACACGACCTCGGACACCAGGCGCAGCGTATACGGGAATTCTTCGGCCGAAGGGATGACCGGTTCGAGCGCGCGTTCTGCCAGGGCGCCGTGGCCGATTTCGCGGCGGCCGGGGCTGCGCGACGGGCGCGCTTCGCCGACCGAATAAGACGGGAAGTTGTAGTGGTGGATATAGCGCTTTTCTTTTTCTTCAAACGTAGTGTCGAGCTCCTGCGCGTCGCGCAGGGTGCCCAGCGTGCAGGTCGTCAGCACCTGGGTCTGGCCGCGGGTGAACAGGCCCGAGCCGTGGACGCGGGGCAGGATGCCGACTTCGGCGGCCAGCGGACGCACGTCGGTCATGCCGCGGCCGTCGACGCGCTTGCCTTCGTCGAGCAGCATACGGCGCACGACAAACTTTTGCAGTTTGTACATGCATTCGTCAAGCTGCGCCTCGCTGTCCGGGTATTTTTCGGCGAAATGAGCCTTGACGTCTTCGGTAATGGCGTCGATGCGCTCGTCGCGCACCGTCTTGTCGTCGGTGTCGACGGCGGCGCGCACGCGGTCGCGGGCGTATTCCTTGACGTCTTCAAACATTTCCTCAGGCAGCTTCTGGCTGGGGTATTCGGCCGGCATCTTAAAGTTTTCCGCCTTGATATTGCGAATAAACGAAACCAGGCGCTTGATTTCCTCGTGGCCCTTGGCGATGGCAGTCAGCATTTTGTCGTCGGGGAACTGATCAGCGCCCGCTTCGATCATGACGATCTTTTCGGCGCTGCCGGCCACGGTCAGCTGCAAAACGCTCTTCTCGCGCTGTTCCTGGTTGGGGCAGATGATATACTCGCCGTCTACATAGCCGACCTGCAGCCCGACGATGGGTCCGTTCCATGGAATGTCGGACACCGACAAAGCGACCGACGCGCCCAGCATGGCCGCGACCTCGGGCGCGCAGTCGTAATCGACGCTCAGCACCGTGCAGGTGACGCAGACGTCGTTGCGCATATCGCCGGGGAAGAACGGGCGGATCTGGCGGTCAATGACGCGGGACGTCAGGATGGCCTTTTCGCTCGGCCGGCCCTCGCGGCGCATGAAGCTGCCGGGCACGCGGCCGACGGCGTACAGGCGCTCTTCAAAGTCGACCGACAGGGGGAAGAAATCGATGCCGTCGCGCGGCTTTTTGGCCATGGTTGCCGTGGCCAGGATGACGGTGTCGCCATAGCGGACCAGGCAGGATCCGTTGGCCAGCCCGGCCAGCTTGCCGAGCTCAAACTTGAGCGGGTGGCCGGCCAGCGTCGTCTCGTAGACACGGTAGTTGTCAAATGTCATGTGCTTCATAAAACTGTTTTCCACCTTTCTTTCCGTCTGCCGCCGGGTGGAATCTCGCCTGTATAGCACTTGAAGCCATGCCGCACAGCGGTGCGGCGCGCCTTCAACTGCTAACAAGGAAACTCCGGTTCCCGGCGGCGCAAAATGGTTTGCCTGCGTATAAAGCTGCCGGGGGGAAGCAAGCCCCACAGGGCGGCTTCCCCCCGCTGGCGCAGTTATTTACGCAGGCCGAGTTTCTGGATAATGGCGCGGTAGCGCTCAATGTCCTTTTTCTGCAGGTAGTTGAGCAGCTGGCGGCGGTGGCCGACCATCTTGAGCATGCCGCGCTGGCTGTGCTTGTCCTTTTTGTGGACCTTGAGGTGCTCGGTCAGCTCGTTGATGCGGGCCGTCAGAATGGCGATCTGCACTTCGGGCGAACCGGTGTCGGTTTCATGCAGGCGATTGGTCGCAATGACCTCCTGCTTCTTTTCTTTGAGAATCATGGGCGTCTGCCTCCTTTGTTTTTTCTGCCCGCAGGCTGGGTATTCGGCCGAGGCGTGGCCGCGCGCGGCGCGGTGCTGACCCGAAAACTAAGCACAGGGGCACGCGTAACACTATATCATATTTTTTGCCTTTTGTAAAGCGAGGGCGCACTGTTATTCTTGCCAAAACGCGTAAAATCATCGGGCCTTACGCATCGGTCTCCTCATAAAGCAAAAGCAGCTCTTCTTCAGCCTGATCCTTGCGGGCCAGCAGCTCGCTCAGGCGCTGGTAATCGTCGGGGTGGGCGGCCATTTCCGCTTCGATTTCGCCGAGCTCCTTTTCCAGTGCGGCGATCCGGCGCTGGTTTTCGCGCTGCTGCTTCTGGCGCAGTTTTTGATTGTCCTTTTCCGGCTTGTCCTTCCGGGGCTCTTTTTTGACGGGCTCTGCCGGCTTAAGCTGCGTTTTCTGCGCCGCCTCGCGCGCCTGTACGGCGCGGAATTCCTCGTACGTGCCGACAAAGTCGCGGATGCGCCCGTCCTGTACCTGCCAGATGCGGGTGGCGAACCGGTTGATAAAATACCTGTCGTGCGACACAAAAATCATGGTTTCCGAAA
>CALWJQ010000083.1 GCA_944381055.1 uncultured Clostridia bacterium
TTATACTCTTACTCATGAAGGATATGGCCCCCTCTCGTTCAGTTGTTGTCTCACAACTCCAACTATAACCGATGAGGCCTTATCCTTCATCCTTTTTTATTCAACTGTCCAAGATGTATTGTAGTCCTACAACACAGCCGCCGCGTGCGCCGCAAGGGGTTTGACACCGCTTCCCCGCAGATGGTACAATATTCAAAAGACCTCCGGAGGACATTCTCTATGCCAAACCGCGAAAAAAGGCTCCGCCCGGCATACTCGCTGGGTGAAGAAATCGTCAATTCCGTCTCGCACGGCCTGGGCGCTGCCCTCGCCGCGGCAGGCACCGCCATTTTAATTGTCTACGCTGCATGGCACCACAACGTATGGGCCATTGTCAGCTGCGCCGTTTACGGCGCGAGCCTGTTCCTTTTATACATGTCGTCGACCCTGTACCATTCTTTCCAGCAGCCGCGTGTCAAGGCGCTGTTCCGCGTTTTTGATCACTGCACCATTTTTCTGCTCATCGCCGGGACCTATACGCCCTTTACCCTGGTGACGCTGCGCAGCCAGGATCCCGTCCTGGGCTGGACGCTCTTCGGCGTCGTCTGGGCGGCCGCCGTCGTCGGCATCGTGCTCAACGCCATTGATCTGGAACGCTTCAAACTCTTTTCCATGATCTGCTATGTCGCCATGGGCTGGGTCATCGTCGTCGCCATCCGCCCGCTGACGGCCGCCCTGCCCGCCGGCGGATTGTGGCTGCTGCTGTCCGGCGGGCTGGCGTACACCGTCGGCATCACTTTTTTCGTCATCCACGCGCGTTACATGCACTCGATCTGGCATTTTTTCGTCCTCGCCGGCAGCGTCCTGCATTTTTTGTCTATTTTGCTGTACGTCATTTAAAAAGGGTGAAGCCGTCATGCCGTGTTCTCTGCACACCCATTCCCTGTTCTGCGACGGGGCCTGTTCCCTCGAAGAAATGGCGCGCGCCGGGGTGGAAGCCGGGCTTTCTTCCCTCGGCTTTTCCGGCCACGCACCGGCGCCTTATGACCACGCCGCCATGCGTCCGCAAGACGCCGGACGCTATCTGGCTGAAATCGCCCGGCTGAAAGAGCGCTTCGCCGGCCAAATCGAACTGTACGCCGGTGTGGAAAACGACGCGCTGCACCCTTTTGACCGCGCGCAGCTTGACTACTGCATCGGGTCGGTTCACTATATCCGCGGTGGCGCGGACGCCATTTACTGCATTGAAGGGCCTCCTGACGCCTTTACCGCCGCAGTCCGGGCGTTGGGAAGCGTGCAGGGCGTCGTGCGCTGCTACTGTGAGACCGTCCGCCGCCACCTGTCAGACTTCCGCCCCGATATTGCCGGGCACCTGGACATCATCGCCCGGCTCAACGCCGACGGCAGCCTGTTTGATGCGCGCTCCGGCTGGTACCGCCAGGCCGAAGAAGCTCTGGCCGAAGCCGCCGCGCAGAGCGGCTGTATCGTCGAGGTCAACACCTCTGGGCTGCGCACGGCGCGGCGGGAACCCTACCCGTCCGAACGCATCCTGTCCCTGCTGCGCCAGGCGGACGTCCCTGTCGTCATCACCGCAGACGCCCACCGTCCCTGCGACGTCGCCGCCGGCTTTGACGAAGCGGCAGCCCTTCTGCGCCGGCTTGGCTTCCGCAGTGCCATGGCGCTGCGCCGCGGCCGCTTCGTCCCTGAAACGCTGTAATTATTCTGTCGGTCTGCCGAAAAAGCCGGATTTTTTCCGGCTTTTTCTTTTTGCCACTCTACTTTTTATACAATTCCCGGCATATCATTTTATGCATATCGACAATCTTTTTCTTTTTCCGTTTTTTCGATTGATAAAACCTTGACATTCACCGGCGATTTGCTACAATAAAGCTGTCGACAGTAGACCGTAGACTTTCGACTGTCCGCATATGAATTGGGAGTTTTGTGTATGGAAAGAATTGTCCGTTTCCGATACGGCGGCAGCGTTTCTTACGGCGTCGTTGAAGACAACATGATCCGCCGGCTCGCGGGCGACGTCCCCGGGCAGCTGGCCAAAACCGACGGGCTGTTTTCCCCCGACGCCGTGCAGCTGCTCGTCCCCTGTGTCCCCAGCAAAATCATCGGCACCGGCCTCAATTACCGCGACGTTGTTCTGGCGCCGGGCGAACGCCTGCCCGAGCGGCCCAAGCTGTTTCTCAAGGCGCCGACGGCCCTTGTCCTTTCCGGGCAGGACGTCGTGCAGCCGCCCATGGTCAAAGAGCTTTCCTGCGAAGTCGAACTGGGCGTCGTCATCGGCAAAGCAGGCAAATGTATTCCGCAGGATGCGGCTTACCAGTATATCTGGGGCTATCTGGTGGCCAATGATATGACGGCCAGCGATTTGCAGCGTGAAGACACGCTGTGGGCCCGCGCCAAATCCTTTGACACTTTCCTGCCCGTTTCCGCCGAAATCGTCACCGGCATCGACCCGTCGGCGCTGACGCTGCGCAGCGCCATCAACGGCCAGCCCGCCCAGAGCGGCTCGACCGCCGACCTCATTTGCGGTATCCCCTGGCTGATTTCGTACATTTCGCACGTCATGACGCTGCTGCCCGGCGATTTAATCATCACCGGCACGCCCAGCGGCTACGGCAAGCGCGTCTGCGCCGGCGACCATATGGTCATGGAAATTGACGGCGTCGGGCGGCTGGAAAACCGGGTCGTCCCCTTTGCGGGAACCTATTTGTTCTGACCGGCCAGCCCGGTTCCCAATCTGGCTTTAAATCATCCGGAGCCGTTTGCGGCAGCATGGCGGCTTGGGGGGATGGGTTAAGGTATAAGACGAGACAAAAGGAGTGTCTGCTAATGAAAATTCTTGTCGCAAACCCCAACAGCAGTGAAATCTGCACCGATGTTATCAAAAAATCGGCTTGCAGGAAGGTGACGGATCCCAACACCGAACTGGTTTTCCTCACCAATCCCAAAGGCACGAAGAACATCGACTGCGGTTTTGCCGACTACCAGTCCGTGTGGAGCTTCATCCGCGCTATTTTGAAGAAGGTTGACGAAATCCACCCTGATGCCGTCGTCCTGGCCGGTTTCGGCAATGTGGGTGTTTTCGCCCTGAAAGAAGCGCTGGACATTCCGGTGCTCAGCATTTCCGAAACCACCCAGACCCTGGCCTGCCTGATGGGCCACAAGTACACCGTCCTCACCATGCTCAAGCAGTTCATTCCGTACCAGGAAGATCTCGTGCGCCTGTACCGCCTGCAGGACAAATGCGCGTCGGTCCGCGGCATCAACATGAATGTCGAGCGCGCCTGCAGCGAGCGTGAAGAAACGCTGAACCAGCTCAAGGAAGAGATCCTCAAAATCGTTGAAGAAGACGGCGCCGAAGTCGTCGTACTGGGCTGCGCCGGCCTGTGCGGCTATGACGAAGAGCTGCAGGCCCTGGTCGGCCTGCCGGTGCTCGACCCCGTAACCGTCACCGTTAAAGTGGCCGAAATGTATGTGCAGACCGGCCTGTGCCACAGCAAAAAGCGCAAATTCGCCGCGCCCCCGCAGCCCCTGGAAGATTATTTCTGGGATGGCAACGGCAGCGGCAAATAACGTCCCCGGTCATCCAAATCCAATGACAAGGAGCTTTGTGGTATGAAAAAGAGTTTTAACATCATCAAGACCGTACAGAAATTCCCTGGCGGCATGATGGTCATTCCCCTGCTGCTCGGCTGCGTTCTCAACACCTTTATCCCTGAAGTCCTCAATCTGGGCGGCTTTACATCCGGCATCTTTTCCAAAGCCGGCACACAGACCATCGTAGGCCTGTTCCTGTTCGTATCGGGCGCTTCCATCAATATCAAGCAGGTTGGCATCCCCGTGGCCAAAGGCGCCGTGCTGACCGTTTCCAAAGTCGGCTTTGGCATTCTGATCGGCCTGACCATCGGCTGGATTTTCGGCAACGAAGGCTTCCTCGGCATCACCCCGCTGGCCGCCATTGCCGCCCTGGCCAACTGCAACAGCGTCATGTATGCTGTTTTGGCCAACCAGATTGGCGATTCGACCGACGTCGGCGCCGTTTCGGTCCTCGGCCTGGACGACGGCCCCTTCTTTACCATGATCGCCCTGGGCGCTTCGGGCATGGCGACGATTCCCTTTAAGGACATCATCTGCGTCATCATCCCGCTGCTGCTCGGCCTGATCCTGGGCAACCTGGACGAAGACATCCGCGACCTGTGCGAGCAGGGCACCCCGCTTATCATCCCCTTCAACGGCTTTATCCTCGGCACGGGCATGAGCCTGAAAGACGTCGTCACCGCCGGTATCCCGGGCATTATCCTCGGCTTCATCTCGCTCATCTTCACCGGCTTCTTCTGCTACTTTGTCTACAACCTGATCTTTGGCAGAAAACAGAAAAAGGCTGTCGGCTTCGGCGTCGGCAATACGGCCGGCAACGCCGTCGTCACCCCGGGCGCCATCGGCGAGTCCGATCCGTCCTGGGCCCCTTATGCTCCCGGCGCGACCGCTCAGTGCGCCGCCGCCTGTGTCGTTACCTCTATCCTCTGCCCGCTGGTCACCATGTACCTGCATAAACGGCTGCAAAAAAAGCAGGGCGTCCAGACCACGCAGAAAGCCTGATTTTTCGCTGTTCCGCAAAAGCCTGTCGATTGTGTCGACAGGCTTTTGCAAATCATTTGACCCTGAAAGGATGATACCCATGCTTGACACCCTGATCCGCAACGCCATGATCGTCACCCACACCGGCCGCTTCCCCGGCAGCGTCGGCATTGCCGGCGGGAAGATCGCCGTCATCGCCGGGCCGGACGCCGGTCTTGAAGCCTCTGAAGTCATTGATGCGGGCGGGCGCCCGCTCATTCCCGGCGCCATTGACGCGCATGTGCATTTTCAGGATCCCGGCCTGACCGAACGCGAAGACCTGCCCTGCGGCACGATGGCGGCCGCTGCCGGCGGCGTGACAACGGCCATTTCCCATCCCCTTAACGTACCCCCTGCCGTTGACATTGAAAGCTACCGCTTTACAATGAAGGCTTACGAGGGCCGCAGCTATATCGACTACGCCATTCACGGCGGCGGCACGGCACAGAACATCGGCCAGATTGAGTCGCTGTGGAACGAGACCGGCGCCACGTCCGTCAAGATGTTCATGTGCTTCTCGGTCGCCGATTTTCCCTTTGTCCGCGACGATTCCATGTTCGAGATTTTAAAGCACCTGGCCCGTGTCGGCGGCCTGGCGCTCATCCACGCCGAAAACAACGAGCTCATCGCGCTCGAAGAAACCCGTCTTAAAGCCGAGGGGCGCAAGGATCCGATGTGCCACATTGAATCGCACCCCGCGGTCGGCGAGCTCGAAGCCGTGCGCCGCGCCCTGTACTACCTCGAAGCAACGGGCGCCAGCGCCGTCATCCTGCACACCTGCATGGCCGAAGCGCTTGAAGAAATCCACGCCGCCCAGCAGCGCGGCGTCAAGGTCTATGCCGAAACCTGTCCGCACCTGCTCAACTTTGTCGACACTGACATGAAGACTCACGGCCCGTATCTCAAGTTCACGCCGGTCATGCGCGGCGAAGAAAACCGCCTCAAGCTGTGGGAGCTGCTGGAAAAAGGCTATGTCAGCACCATCGGTTCGGATCACAGCCCCTATACCATCGAGGAAAAGCAGGCCGGCGAGCAGGACATCTGGAAGGCTCCCAACGGGATCCCCGGCATTCAGACCATGCTGCCCGTGCTGCTGAAGGGCGTCAATGAAGGCAGGCTTTCGCTCGAGCGGATGGTCGAGGTCACCAGCTTTAACCCTGCGCGCATTTACGGCCTGGATTACTGCAAGGGCCGCATCGAAGTCGGGCTTGACGCCGACCTGGTCCTTCTTGACATGGACGCAAAAAAAACCTATACTAAAACTGACATTCTGTCTAAGGCCAAATGGTCGCCTTACGAGGGCATGGAATTCCACGGAATGCCGGTGCTGACCTTAGTCCGCGGCAAAACCGTCGCCCGCGACGGCAAAATCGTCGGGACTCAGGGCTACGGCCAGTATATCCCCCGCAAAAAATAACCTCTGCCAAAGGAGCAGCCATGGAACGCGTCGTGAAAAAAACGGTCTACCATCATCAGGTCTATGAAATCCTCAAGCGCCAGATCCTGTCCGGACAGCTGCCCAGCGGCCAGCGCCTGAGCGAAAGCGGGCTGGCCCAGTCTCTGGGCGTCAGCCGCAGCCCTGTGCGCGAAGCCATGCGAATGCTCGAACAGGATCAGCTTCTGGTACCGGCCCCGGGCGGGGTGATGGTTAACCCGCTCGATCCCGACACCATTCTTGAAATCTATGAATGCCGTATGCTGCTCGAATCCTACGCCGCCCGGCGCGGCGTCAGCCTGCTGTCTGACGCCGACATCGGGCAGCTCGAGCAGTACGTCCAGCAGTCGATGCGCTCGCACGACCGGCAGGATTTTAAAACGGTCATCGAGTCCAATACCCGCTTTCACGAAATGCTCAACAGCTGCTGTGACAACCGCCTGCTGCGCCGCGCGCTGGAAAATAACCACCACCTGTCCCTGCTGGCGCGCGCTCAGGAGTTCGCCTGCTATAAGCGCGACCCGTCTTATTTGCAGGAACACATGGCGGTGGTCGACGCTCTCAAGCTGCGCGACCCCCAGCTGGTTGAAAGCCGGATGCGCGAGCACATTGCCAACGACCGCCGGTTTTATCTTGAATGTTCGCACCCTGCCGGCGATCCTGTCGGGACGGCCCCGCAGACGGCCGGGTTATAAACAGAAAAATGCAGACGCGCGCAGGCCAGCGGCCCGGCGGCGTCTGCATTTTTTAACAGTCCCGGCTGCTCAGCCGGTATAGCCCAGATCGAACGAGGCGCGGCGGGCAATTTCAAGAAAAGCGGGCAGCTTTTCCTGCACGACCGCATCCGTGATACGGGCCGTCGGCCCGCTGACGCTCAGCCCTGCGACGATTTTCCCCGTATAATCGCGCACCGGCACAGCCAGGCAGCGCACCCCGATTTCACATTCCTCGTTGTCAAAGGCATAGCCCTGCGCACGCACCTGTCTGAGCTCTTCACGCAGCTCCTGCGCCGTCGTCAGCGTATGCTCGGTGTACCGCGGCAGGCCCAGGTCCGCAATCAGCGCGTCGAGCTGGCTGTCCGTGTACTCGAGCAGCAGCAGCTTGCCCACACCGGTGCAGTGCATAGGGGCCGTCTTGCCGATATGCTGCCGTATCACCAGCATCTGCGACGCGCCGACGGCGTTGTCAATGTATACGATATGGCGTTTTTCCTCCTGCGCCAGGTGGGCCGCTTCCTGGAACAGCTCGCCCGCCTCGACGACCGCAGGGTGCAGAATCCCGGCAATGCTCGATCCCTTTTTGACCTGCTCGGCCAGATAGCACAGCTTCAGGTTCAACGCATACTTGCTCGACTCTTCCTGCCGGGCGATATAGCCCTGGTTTTGCAGGGCCGCCAGAAAACGGTACAGCGTACTGGTATTCATCCCCAGCTCGCGGGACAAATCGACCAGCTTGACCGGCCGGCTTTGCCGTGCCAGCGCTTCCAGCACCTGCAAAAGTTTCTCCGCCGTCTGGTTGGCCGACGCGGCATAGGTTTCGTTCGACATATCATCGCGCTCCTTTTCCCATCTATTATAGCCAAGTCGGCCGATAATTTCAATATACAAAATAACGAATCAAACCGCAAAACATTTTTCGCCAAACTCTTGACAAACACGCTGTTCCGCGCTATAATAAGTTCGAAAAGTAAAACAACATTTCGAATAACAAAATTATATGGAAGGAAGACGATTTTATGGAAAAGAATGTTCTGGTCATGATCCCCGGTCCGACCCCTGTCGTCGAGTCCATCCGTGCGCAGATGGCACGGCCTATCCAGGCTTTTGGCGATCCCCGCTTTGTCGCTGACTACAAAGAGCTCATCACCGAGCTGGGCAGCCTGCTCAATTGCAGCGGCATGACCTTCCCGCTCGCCGGCACCGGCACGCTGGCTATGGAAATGGCCATCGCCAACACCACCAAGCGCGGCGACAACGTCCTGATCGTCAGCAACGGTTTCTTTGGCGACCGTTTCATTGAAATCTGCGAACGCAAGGGCCTGAATGTCGACGTCCTGGGCGCCGAGTGGGGTACTGTTGTCACTCCGGAGCAAATCGACAAGAAACTGAGCGAAAAAGATTACGCTGCCGTCACCGTTTCGCATGTCGACACCTCAACCGCTGTCGTCGCCCCCATCGCCGAAATCGGCAAGGTCATGGCCAAGCACCCCAACACCGTGTACATTGTTGACGGCGTCGCCGCCACAGCCGGCGAGTATGAAAACGTCGACGAAATGGGCATCGACGTCCTGTTCACCGGCTCGCAGAAAGCCTTTGGCGTCTGCTCGGGCATGTTCGTCGTGTGGGCCAGCAAAAAGGCTTTGCAGCGCCGCAAAGACCTGGGCACCATTCCCGAGTACTATGTCGACTTTGAAAAGTGGATTCCCATCATGGAAAACCCGTCCAAGTACTTCGCCACCCCGGCTGTCAACCTGGTCTGGGCCATGCTCGAAGCCACCAAGATTGTCAAGGAAGAGGGCCTGAAGGCGCGCGCCGATCGCCACGCCAAGAACGCCGCCGCCATGCACAAGGCTCTGGAAAGCATCGGCCTGCGCATCCTTGCGAACGCCGGCTGCCGCGCCAGCACCCTGAGCTGCGTCATTTACCCCGAAGGCGTCGACGACGCCAAGTTCCGCGCCGCCATGCTGGATGAAGGCGTTGTCGTTGCGGGCGCCCTGGGCGCTTACGCCGGCAAGGCTTTCCGCATCGGCCACATGGGCAATGCCACTGAAAACGACATGATCGT
>CALWJQ010000084.1 GCA_944381055.1 uncultured Clostridia bacterium
GCGCATTTATGACCGGCACAAGCTGCTGACAAAAATCCTGACCAGCCTGGGGGTCAACCCTGAAACCGCCGCGGCCGACGCCTGCCGGGTCGAGCATGTTTTAAGCGACGAGAGCTTTGAAAAAATCCGTGAGCATGTGCAGAAAAACACAGCCGAATAACGCAGACGCCCTGCCGCGCACTATGCCGGCAGGGCCATTTTTTCGACGGGGATTCCCCGGGCGAACATCCGCATATAGCAGGCAGTACAGCGTTGATAGCATTCAAAGCGCTTTTGCGCCGCTTCCGGGTCGCCGTATGACTTCCAGCACCCACAGCAGGTGAAATTCTGCCCGCGGTTTTCGATAAAGCCGACGACATCGCGCAGCGGATACCCGAGAAAGACGCCAATTTCATGGGGAAAATCCTTCTCGCGCGCCATCCGGCACGCCAGCTGGCGCAGCATTCCGTCCGTGTTTTCTTCGCGGTAGCCGCAGCGGCGCAGGAACGCCCGGCACTCCTCTGATTCCAGCAGCAGCCGAAGCTGGCTTTTGCGGTACACATATACAACGCTCCGGCGCGGCGCACGGCGCTCAAGCAGCAGTACAACAGACAGCCCCCGGGGCTGCAGCCGCCGGTGCCAATGGCAGACCAGCCGGCGAACCGAACCAGGCGGCGCTGCGCCAAAGCAAAACAGGCTGCCGGTTTTCAGCCCCGCCAGCGTGGGCGCGCAGTGGCTGACCAGCAGTTCTTCAAAGGTCTGGTTCATAAGCCCTTCCTTTCTGTACAGCACCCCCGGACAGGAGTGTCCCCGCACAAAGAGCTTGTGCGGGGACGGAAAAGGGAGATGCGAAAAAATTGAGGAGACAAAAAGTAAGGAAAATTACAGGGAAGCAAGTTCTTTGCCCAAATCGCGGCAGGCTTCCTGCGCCGCTTCGTCCGGTTCGCCGTTGGCGATCAGCCCCTCGTCCCGGACGAGGATCGCCCCGGCCTGGCGGCAGCGATCGCACCAGTCGCGCATCCACTGGCCGTCGCCCCAGCCATAAGAGCCGAACAGCGCGATTTTCCTGCCGTGCAAAGAGCCTTCCAGCGCAGCGAACATCGGTTCAAACTCCGCTTCTTCCAGCACTTCAGCACCCATGGCCGGACAGCCGAACGCGACCGTGTCAAACCCGTCGATCCCGGCGGCAGAAACTTCCGACGGCGCCAGCAGCACGGCGTCTGCGCCGGCTTCCCGCACCCCCTGCGCGATGCAGCCGGCCATTGTTTCGGTGTTGCCCGTGCCGCTCCAGTAGATGATTGCACATTGACGCAAGATCGAACACACTCCTTTTCTTCCCACGCAGTGATGCGTGGAAGGGAATTGGTTAGCTAAAACTAACTCGCCTGTTTATTAAATGCGGTTCCGATTGTAGTTAGTAATCGCTAACCGCAATATCAATATAACACAGCTCCCTGCGTTTGTCAACCGTATTTTTTCGTTTTGTCCCACGGCCGGAAATAATCGGTTGACAAATCCTGCTTCCGCGTTTAAACTCTATACCAGCATCAGACTTTTAGGGGGAATACCATGCGCGGAGCGCTGTTTTCCATCGGTGAAATGGCCCGGTTTAACCATGTCAGCATCCCCACGCTGCGGCTTTATGATAAACTGGGTCTGCTCAAGCCGGCGTTTGTCGACCCGGAAACGGGCTACCGGTATTATTCGATCCATCAGAATGCCCGGCTCGACATGATCGCGTACATGAAAGAACTGGGCATGAGCCTGGCGGAAATCGCACAGGTGCTTGAAAGCGAGAACCTGGCGCAGATCGAAACGATCCTTGCCCGAAAAAACGAACAAATCCACCGGCAGCTGATCGAGCTGAAAGAACAGCACAGCGCCGTAGAACGCGCGCTCGCAAGCATCGAACGCTACCGGAAGTCGCCGCTGACCGGCACCCTGTCGCTCGAATACATCGAACGGCGCTATATCTGGGGGATTCCCTGCAAAAACAATTTCTATCTCGATGGGCTGGACTGCTACGAAGAGGAGCTGATCGAACTGCGCCGTCAGCTGATCCAGCGGAACATCGGCCAGATCCACTCATACAGCGTGGGCACGTCTATTTTGCAGGACGACTTTCAAAACCTGCGGTTCATCCCGCATCAGGTTTTCATCTTTACAAATGCAGAGAATACGCAGGGCCTCGAGGCCACCCTGCTTGACAGTGGGATGTACGCCTGCATCTATCTGGACGGCTTTGACGACGAGATGGCCTGCGCCGGCAGGCTGCTCGATTTTTGCCGCGAGCACCATTTCGCCATTGTGGGCGATTACCTCTGTGAAGTGCTCACCGAGTTCAACGTTTTTGACAACCAGAAGCGCAGCATGTTCCTGCGGCTGCAAATTCCCGTCAGCTTTTAAAAGGTTTTATCCAAAAAATTTCTTGACTCTCATCCGGGTACAGGGTCTATAATGCGATTGTCAAATGAATCACAAACGTTTGAACAAACCGCAAGGAGGCCAGCAAACCATGGAAAAAATCAAAGTCGTACAGTACGGATGCGGGAAAATGTCCAAGTTCATCCTGCGCTATCTCTATGAACACGGCGCGCAGATCGTCGGCGCCATCGACGTCAACCCTGAAGTGGTCGGCCTGGACGTCGGCGATTACGCCGGGCTGGGCGTCAAGACCGGCGTCGTCATCTCGAACGACGCGGACAAAGTCCTGGATGAGTGCGACGCCGACGTCGCCATTGTCACGCTGTTCAGCTTTATCGGCGACATCTACGAGCATGTCGAGCGCTGCGTCGCACGCGGCATCAACGTCATCACGACCTGTGAAGAGGCCATTTATCCCTGGACCACCTCTGCCGCCCAGATCAACAGGCTCGACGCGCTGGCCAAACAGAACAACTGCACGATTACCGGTTCCGGTATGCAGGACACTTTCTGGATCAACATGGTCGGCATGATCGCCGGCAGCTGCCACCGCATTGAAA
Source organism: uncultured Clostridia bacterium (assembly GCA_944381055.1). GTDB lineage: Bacteria > Bacillota > Clostridia > Oscillospirales > Butyricicoccaceae > Ventrousia. The sequence continues at coordinate 2,964 of CALWJQ010000084.1, forward strand.
AAATCAAGGGCGCTTACAGCTATAACGTCGAAGACTACGGCCTGGCCCTGGCCAACGCGCACGGCTGCGACCTGACCCCCGAAGAGTTTGAAGCCAAAATCGCCCACCCCGACGTCTTCGAACCCTCTTACGCCTGGAACGCCAGCGAAGCCATTTGCAGCAAGCTGGGCCTGACCATCAAGAACATCACCCAGAAAAACGTCCCCTATACCGTCGACCACGACGTGTACTCGGCCACGCTGGGCAAGACCATTAAAGCCGGCAACTGCATCGGCATGTCCGCCGTGGTGACCATCGAGACCATGCAGGGCATCACGATTGAAGAAGAGACCATCGGCAAGGTCTACGGCCCCGACGACGGCGATCTGTGCGACTGGCAGATCACCGGCGAGCCTGACACCGAGTTCCACGTCGTCAAGCCCGCCACCGTCGAGCACACCTGCGCCACCATTGTCAACCGCATTCCCAGCCTGCTCCGGGCGCCCGCCGGCTATGTGACCTGCGACCAGCTCGACGAAATCGAATACCTGACCTATCCCATGGAATATCACGTCTGACGGACGCTTTTCCATTCATCTCCCATATCAGCAGAGCGGCCCTTCGCCAGGCGGGCCGCTCTGCATTTTTCTTTTATGGCTGGGATGCAATGCCAACGGCAAGGCCGTTGATTTCGACCCCTTCGTCGGCGGGAATAAGGATGTACCGGCGGCCGTCGATGACGCGCGTCTGCACAAGGTAGCTGTTTTCCGGGCTGACGCTGACGACGGCGTCGCCCGATTTGACCTGAAAGCGTTTGCTGTCGATCAGGTTTTCCGGGTTGAGCGCCGCGTCCTGCCCAAACTGCTCGCCGCATTTTTCACAGAACGCCTGCACACGCGGCTCTTCGACCCCACAGTCGGCCAGTACCCGGCCCACCTCGCCGGCCGTCACGGTCAGAGGTTCGGGATCGCGGCTTTCCTTGTGCATCTGGATCTTCGTACACAGCTGCTCGTGCACCGCCTGCACCACATCGGCGCTGCACGCCTCCCCGAGCGCGTCGGACAGCGCCGCTTCAAACCCTTCCCGCTGTTCTGCCGCCGACAAAGGCGGATCGGTGCGGAAAACCGCGTCAATCATCCCGGCGTGCAGATCTTCCGGGCGGCGGGTGTAAAACAGCGCGTTGTAAATATTGGCCGCGCGCCCGTCAAAGGCGGGGAACAGGAACCCCATCTCGGGCGGCGCAGCCGTCTGGCCCGGCAGGAAGCAGCGGAACTCATTTTCCTGCGCAAAATAGCCCAATCCCTGTTTGCCGTCCTTCACAGGGCACACGCAGCACAAAATATACGAAAAAGCCTCGTCTGACAGCTGATCCCCATCGTCTGCCCCGCGCCGCGGCACGTCATAAACATCATGCACGAGCAAAATCAGGTAGTTGCCCTCAAGATCGGCGCCGCTGATGATCTTCTGGTACAAAGCCGTGCGGGCCCCGGCATCCCGCAGGCCCGAATCGCGCAAGGCGCGCAGCAGGCGGTGCTCGTCGCTGTCCATCACCTGCTCGGTCGAAAACACAATGTCGACGAGATTGCGCCCCAGCGACCCGGACAGCGTCTTTTTCAGCAGGCCCATATACTGCTCAACATCCTGCTGGGTGAGCATTCCGACCGATTCCTGAATATCGGCGATCACTTCGCCGCTGCCGCTGACAAAGCAGCCGTAAATGTGGGTGACGGCGTTTTTATCCGGGGCGAGCCGGCGACGCAGCTCGCTGACTTCTTTCTGGTTCATAATAATCTGATTCCCTCCGCTCCGGCGTTTCATGCAATGCGCCCGCCGGGCTGCCCCGGCGGACATGCTCTATTGTACCGAAAATCCGTGTAAAAATCAAACAAAAACAGCCGGGGCGGACGGAGTCCCCGGCTGTGCGGGCGCGGTTTATTTTTTCAAAAAAGCGCCCAGTTTTTTGTCTTCAATTTTAATGTGGCTGACAAGCTTGCCGATGTGCATGTTCAGGTTGTTCAGGTCGGCAACGCCCGGGCCGGCCGCCGGAATCTGCGCGGCGATGTCCTGCAGTTTGCGCTTATAGCCTTCATGAAACTGTTTGTGCCCCGCATAATTGGGGTACCCGCTCTGGGTCTGCAGCTGTTCCTCGTGCGCGAAGTGGCGGTTCACATAGTCCAGCAGAAACTTGAGCGCCGGCTCGATGGCCGCGCGCCCCTGCCCTTTTCCGCAGGCATCCATCAGGGTGTTGACCGCCTGGAACAGCTCGCGGTGTTCACGATCGATGGTGGCGTTGCCCGTTTCAAGATCTTTGGTCAGTTCATATTTAATAGCCATGACGAAATTCTCCTTTTTATGTACGCTTTATGGGTATGCAGCTGTCGCCGTCCGCAGCTCACATTTTCTAAATAGTATTATATCTCATTTTCTTTTGCAGTGCAATGCCATTGTGAAAAATCGATCGGCTGTGGTATACCGGCAGTTTGGCAAAAATATTTACGCACAACCCTGGCCGCGGCTCCTGTTTCAGACAGTCGGGCCAGGCTGCGGAAAAAGCAGGGGAACTCCCTGCTTTTTCCGTACAGAACATTATTTTTTCTTCTGTTCCTGCTCTTTTTGCAGCTGATAGCGCAGGTAGTCGATACAGTCGAGCTTTTTTTGTTCTGTGTGCACACATTCAAGCTGCCGGCATCGCTGGCCGATGAGCAGCCGCAGCTGCTCTTTGGTCGTTCCCTCGTCCAGCGTTTCAAGGTATTGGTCGATAAACGCGGTCGTGCAGCCCGCGTCCTCAAGGATTTGGATGATCTCATCCCTGGTCAGCCTGGCCATGTCCCGTCCTGCTCCTTTTATTCGGCCTGCGAAATGTCGATGCCGAAGTACTTTTCCGACAGCTCGGTCAGCACGCCTTCTTCGCTCAGCTCGTTCAAAGCCTCGTCAATGGCGGCGCGCAGCGTGGCGGTCTCTTCTCCCTTGCGCATGGGAATAGCGACCTGCGTCGCGTCCTCGCTCACTGCGGCAATCTTGATGTCCGCGTCGGGCTGGGCCGTCATGTAGTCGTTGGCTGTGACCTCAGAATTGAGTGTGGCGTCGATGCGGCCGGACAGCAGCAGCTGAATGGTCTGGTTCAGGTCGTCCACCGCGGTGACGGTGGCGCCGTATTCTTCCGCCATGACGGCATAGGTGCTTTGCAGGGTGTTGGCCGTCGTCTTGCCCTCGAGGTCCTCAAAGGACTGAATGTCCTCGTTGTCGCCGCGGACGAGGATGGCAACGCGGTTATAGGCATAGGGAACGGAAAAATCATACTTTTCCCTGCGCGCATCGTCGATGTCCACGCCGTTTGCCATGATGTCGTACCGGCCTGACTCAACGCCGGACAGCAGGCCCTCCCATTCGCCTTCAACAAACGTGGCGGTCACGCCCAGCTTTTCGGCGACGGCTTTGGCGACCTCGATGTCATAGCCGACCAGCTCGTCGTTTTCGTCGTGATAAGTCCAGGGCGCCCAGGTGCCTTCGGTGGCAATGACAATTTCGCCGCGCTCCTGAATCTGCGCGAGCAGGTCGCCTGACGCCTCTTCCGTCTGGCTGCACCCGGCCAGCACGGAAAGCCCGAGCAAAGCGCTCATCAAAAGTGCAAGCATTCTCTTTTTCATAAAATTCTCTCCCTCGAATTTATTCTTTATCCTGCGGCGACAGGCGGTCGCCGACGGTTTGCAGAAAAGCGCGGGTGCGTTCTTCCCGCGGGTTTTCAAAAAACTCCCTGGCCGGGCCCTGCTCGACAATGCGGCCATGCTCCATAAAAATGACCTTGTTCGAGACGTAGCGGGCAAAATTGAGCTCATGCGTGACGACCAGCATGGTCATGCCGTCGTCGGCCAGCTGCCGCATGACGGCCAGCACCTCGCCGATCAGCTCGGGGTCGAGGGCCGACGTCGGCTCGTCAAAATAAATGATCTGCGGTTCGGCCGCAATAGCGCGGGCGATGGCCACGCGCTGCTGCTGCCCGCCCGACAGCTGGCTGGGGTAATGATCGCACCGGTCGGACAGCCCGACCTTTGCAAGCGCGCGGCGGCCGGTTTCGTCCGCCTGATCGCGCGGTATTTTGCGCGCCACAATGAGCCCTTCGGTGACGTTTTGCAGCGCCGTTTTGTTGGCGAACAGGTTGTAGCTTTGAAAAACGAACCCTGTTTTTTTGCGGATTGCGGCGATGTCGCGCTTGGACGTATGCGCCATGTCATACTCCCGGCCGCCAAACTCGAGCCTTCCCTCATCAGCGCGTTCCAAAAAATTCAGGCAGCGCAAAAGGGTTGTTTTCCCCGATCCGCTGGGGCCGAGGATAGACACGACATCCCCCTGCTCGACCGACAGGCTGACGCCGTCAAGCACACGGAGCGTGTTGTCAAAGGTCTTGTGAACGTTGGTCGCTTTGAGCAGCATAGGCTCACTCCTTCCGGCTCTGGTAAGCGCTCAGGCGCTTTTCCCCCATGCGCTGTAATTTGGTCAGCACAGTGGAAAAGAGAAGATAGACAATCGCGACCTCGATATAAAGCGCCAGGTGCTCGTAAGTGCGGGCGGCAATGCGCTGGGTCGCCATAAACATTTCGGTCACCGTGATGTTAGCGGCCAGCGACGTGTCCTTCATCAGCGAGATGACAGAGTTTGCCAGCGACGGGAAAGCCGTGCGCATGGCCTGCGGCAGCACGATGCGGCGCATGACCTGCAAATAAGACATGCCGACGCACTCCCCCGCTTCGATCTGCCCGACCGGAACCGATTCAAGGGCGGCGCGCACCGTTTCAGCCGCGTAAGCGCCGGTGTTGATGGAAAAGACGATGATGGCCGCCGGAAAGGGCTCGAGCGTGACGCCCACGTTGGGCAGGCCGTAAAAGACGATGTAAAGCTGCACCAGAAGCGGCGTGCCGCGGATGACCCAGATGTAAAAGCGCGCCAGCTGCCTGAGCACCCGCACATTGGCAAACTGCACCAGCGCCGCCGCCACCGCAATAATAAGCGCCAGCGCAAACGAAATGGCGGTCAGCGGCAGGGTCATGGCCAGGCCGGGCAGCAGGATTTTTCCAAAGGAGTCGATCAGTAACCCTATGAGTTCCGAATCCACCGGTATCGCTATCCTTTCCTTTTGGGTGTAAATGCCATCTTTTTATGCCGTGATTATTATAATCCATGCCTTTTGCAAAATCAAGTGCTTATATTCAATACCTGTTCATGCCCAAAAGGCATAAAAAACAGCCTTTCCGGCGGTTTACTGCCGCCCGGGAAGGCCGTCGTATGATTGCCCGCTGTCTTCGAGCATACTGACCAGCGGATCCAGATAATGATAGGCAAAGCTCAGGTGCTCGTAGCCGAACTGTTTTTCCAGCCGGTCGGCCGACTGCCACAGCGCCTCAAGCCCCTGCCCGGCATAGGTATTGATCTCCTCAAGGTCGTGCCTGCCCGCCGGCTGAAGTTCATAGATGCACACAACCCCTTTGCCGTACTCACGGGCATAGCCGACCTCGCGCGCTATCTGACCGTATTCGTCGGAGCGGTTGTAGTTCATGACCGCCACCCCGTCGCAGGCTGTTTCGATAAGCCTTTCAAGGACTTCCGGCGCACTTGCATCATAAAACGTCGGAATGCACGGCCAAAACGCAAGCCCGCTGCGCGACGCATACTGAAAGGCGCAGGACATGCCCGCCAGGTAGCCGTCCATCAGTTCATCGCGTCCATCCCCGTCCCATTCGTCAAGCAGATAGGGCTCGACATCGGCCACCACGCCGGCGATGCGTTCTTCGGGCCCGGCCCGGCGGTTGTATTCGGCGACCTTTTCGATCTCCGACACCAGGCTTTCGCCGCCGCTGTCATACGCCCACTCGGCCTCTCCCATCAGCGCATAGACGGCAACTCCCGCCTGCCCCATGTCCCGGACAAAATCCCCAGCTCCGCCCGACTCCAGCATCTCGTCAGAAAACTGCTGGTACAGCGCGGTCACACCGGCACGGCCGGCGCACAACGCCAGCGCCTGCCTCCCCTCTTCGGTCAGAGGGATTTCGTCATTCCAGCTGAACACGCCAAAAGCCGCCTTTGGCGCAGGTTCGGGCTCCGGCTCCGGCTGAGGCGGCAGAAAAACCGTCCGCATCAGCACCGCCGTCAACGCCGCCGACACCGCGGCCGCGGCCAGCGCGGGCAGGATCCTTTTCATCGTTCGTTCCTTTCGCCGGCTTCCAGCAGCTGGCGGCGCGCTTCCCATTCGGGCAGCGGCCGGAAAAACGCATATCCCTGCATGGCGTCGCAGCACAGCCTGCGCAAAATATCAGACTGCGCCCTGTTTTCGACGCCGTCGGCCAGGACGGCCAGATCCAAATCGTGGCCAATGCGGATGATCGAATCGAGCAGCGCCTTGCCCCGCGGCGTCTCGGCGCCTGCGACCAGGCCCCGGTTGAGCTTGACGCCGTCGGCCGGGAAGCCGGCCAGTTCGGCAAACGACGTCAGGTCTTTGCCGAAATCGTCCAAAAGCACCCGCAGGCCCATGTCCTGCATCTGCCGGGCATTGCGCCGGATGCGATCCCCGTCCGCATCCGCCCCGCCCGTCAGCTCTAAAACAAGCAGATCGCGCGCAAACCGGCGCCCTTCCAGCAGGCGGCGGCAGCGGTCGGGAAAATCTTCGGCCGCAAAGGTCTTTCGCGACAGGTTGCACGACAGGAAAAATCCGGTCTGCACATGCCCGTGCAGGCGATCCAAAAAGTCGGCGCAGCGCTCAAGCATATAAAAATCAAGGCGGTCAATCAAATCGGCCCGTTCAAAGACGGGTATAAACCGCCAGGGCGTCAGAAACCCCTTTTCCGGGTGCTGCCAGCGCGCCAGCGCCTCGCCGCCCGCAACGGCAAGGGAGCCGGCGTCGACATAAAACTGAATATACAGCAAAAATTCCCCGCGTTCAAGGGCCCGCGGCAGTTCTGCGCAAAACCGTTTTTCTTCCTGCACGCGGCTGTGCATGGCGTCGGTGTATTCCAGGTACGGTTTTCCCTCGCGCGCTGCCTGTGCGGCAGCCTGTCCCGACCGCGCGAGGACATCGTCCAATTCCCAGTCCCTTTCCCGCAGGGCGTACAGGCCGGCGGTCACGCGGCACATCCGCAGCTCCCGGCACACCTCGTCGAGCGAGGCCTGCGCCATCGACAGCCACTGCCGCAGCTCTTCCCCGCCCGCGGTGCGGCGCAGCAGCAGAAACCCGGCGTCCGCCACACGGGCCAGCACATCGTGCTCGCCCGCATACCTCCGCAGCACTGCCGCCGTCCGGCGCAGCATTTCCTCTTTGTCCTGCGGGCCGCGGACTTTTTCCAGCTGTTCGGCGTCCGCGTAAAAATAGACCGCCGTATACAGCACGCGGCTTTCTTCTGAAATCACCGACAGGTAACGGCTGCGCAGGAAGCGCTCGTTTCCCAGGCCGGTCAACGGGTCGGTTTCCCTGTCTTTCTTTCCCCGGCGGCGCTGACGCAGGCAGGCCCGCGCCAGCAAAACGGCGATCACGGCCAGCAAAGCGGCCGCGATCCCCAGGCCGGCCGTCAGCGATTCCTGCCAGCGGGGAACCGGCGCGCGCCCGGCCGCCGCGTCGACCAGCAGCCCTGCCGTTTGCTGCTGCCCGACGCCTGCCATAAAGTCCGACAGTTCCTGACGCAGCGCGGACGGCGCGGCCTGCGTCAGCCACAGCTGGTACGTCACGGTCTCTCCGCCGCGCTCGACGGTCAAAATTTCGATGGGCTCCCCCTGCGTATGCAGGAAACGTTCGTCTTCCGAGCAGGCTGAAATCAGGTCCACCTGGCGGTTGCGCGCCAGATGGGCCCGTTGATCTTCCTCGCCGGGGCTGTAATATTGAATGTCATAGCCGGTTTCTTCGGCAAAGCGGCTGAGCAGCCGGGGCACGACCCCCTGATACGTCCCGCTCCCGCGGTCGTAGTATTCCAGGGGGTAATTGTCCGGGCTGCCCGCCACCAGGATGACGGCGCCTTCCCTGCTCAATTTTCCCGCGCTGTCCTTTCTTTCCTTCTCTTAAAAATGGTCACTCCGCCGGCGGCCGTGCCGGCCGGGACGGCCGCCTCTTCTTTGTCCTCCGGCTGCGGCTCCGGCGCCTCGACGGGCACTTCGGCGCGCAGCCCGGCAACCTGCTCTTCGACGGCGGCCGCGCGGCCGTCGAGCTCTTCGAGCAGTTCGCGGAAAAGCCCGCGCAGTTTGCCGATCCGGACGGCGTAAGCATCCAGTTCGCGCATTTGCCGGCCCGTTTCGTCAGACACCTTTTGCCTGGCTTCTTCCTCATGCAGGCGCGTTTCCTCGCGCGCCTGCCGCGCATACGCCTGCGCGGCCAGCAGGGTGTCAAAGGTCAGCTGGCGCTTTTCCAGCAGCGCCTCGTTTTCGCTCCGCAGCCTGCCCAGCTCGTTTTCGAGTTCGGCGATGCGCTTTTGCGCCTGCTCTTCCGCCTCGGCCGCCTGCGACTGCAGCTCGGCGACCTGCTCGGTATGCCGGCTTTCAAGGGCCGACAGGTACTGGCATACATCTGAAACCTTATACCCCCAGATACTCTTTTTCAGCTCGTCTATCCGCATGAAAAACAGCCTCCTTTTCCAATCTGTTTATCTGATCTGGATCTCGCTGCGTTCAATCGAACCCCACCGGGACCGATACTTGTGATACCCGATGAGCGCCGTCATGCGCACCCACGCCAGGACAAAGCGCAGGCATGAAACTTCGGCGGCACAGATAGCAATGGCCTTGAACACATCGTACGCCGTCAGCTTGAGATCAACGGTGTGGATCCGCGCAAAAAAGGCGGTCAGCGACAAAATCGACGAATCGGCGATATAAATGGCCAGGTACAGCAGCATGAACGGCACGTTGAGAAAATCAATCAGCGACGCCAGAACCATCGTCAGGACGCCGAACACCTCGATATAGGGCGAAAACAGCTCGTACAGCAGGAAATATGTGTAAGAAATGACGCTGACCAGCCCGTACCGCGGATTGGCCAGGATGGTGCGGTGCCGCATCATGCTCTGGAACAGCCCGATGTGCCACCGCCGGCGCTGCCGGCACAGGTCACGCAGCTTTTCGGGCGCCTGCGTCCAGCAGACGGCGTCGGTCGCATAGCGGATCCGATAGGGGATGTTGTTTTCACGGCAGAACGCGTGCAGCCGCACGGCCAGTTCCATGTCCTCGCCCATTGTCGTGGTGTCGTACCCGCCCGCGGCGACAACCACGCTTTTTTTGAACAGCCCGAGGGCCCCCGAAATGATGATGCTGCCGTTGAACTTGTCGAACAGGATGCGCGCCGCCAGAAAAGACCGGTCGTATTCCAGCACCTGCATACTGGGCAGCAAGCGGCGGGGCATCCGGTAGCGGACCAGCCTGCCGTTTTCCAGCTCGGCGCCGTTCCCCGGGCGCACGGCGCCGCCCACGGCGACGACCCGGTCGTCTTCCAGCACGGGCCGGACGATTTTTTCCAGCGAATCGCTTTGCAGTACCGAATCGGCGTCCAGGCACAGGAAATAAGGGTAGCGCGCCGCGTTGATCCCCATGTTGAGCGAATCGGCCTTGCCGCCGTTGCGCTTGCAGATCAGCGTAATCGGCGCCTTGAAGGCCCGCGACTCATACACCGCTTCTTCGGGCTGGCAGGCCAGGCTGCGCTGGATGGGCCGGTTGACATGCCGCATACGGAAACGCTCGCGCACAATGTCCGCCGTGGCGTCGGTCGACCCGTCGTCGATGACGATGATTTCGTACACCTTGTACTCCAGCGACAAAAGCGACCGCACCGTCGCTTCGATGGTCACCGCCTCGTTGTAAGCGGGCACGAGGACCGATACAGGGATGTAATAGTCGGTGGGCAGTTCGTTTTTCAGCATATTCCGGCGCTTCAGCCCGTACAGGGTCGACGAACCGACAACGACGGACAAAAATAAAAACGTGGCGTATCCAATCATATACAGAACAAAAAAGACGCTGACAACGTTAAAGAACGCCTGAAAAAAATCCCTCATACCCCGCTCACTTCCCCCGCCGTTTCCTGTTCCATCAGGCGGGATTCCACCCGATACAGAATCATCTCCCGCGCGTAGCGATCCGACCCGTCGAGCAGTTCGGACAGGTCGCTGTAAGACACCTGATGCGCTTCCAGGCTGACCGCCGCGTTATAGCGGACATACCAGTTCCCGCTGTGCAGCGCGCCGATCAGCGCCTGCACGACGTCGCCGCCCGGGTACCGCGCCAGCGACGACGCGCTGACGGCGGCATATTCCCACGCCAGCGGGTCGCGGTCAGCCAGAAACCCCAGCAGGGCGCTGCGCGCCGGCTCATATCTGTGCTTTCCGAAATAGCGGACAGCCGACAGCCGCAGCTCTTTGTCCCGGGCGGCATCAGTCATGATAGCAAAGATTTGTTCGCACCGCCCGCCGGTGCGCAGGCGCGTATAGTTGAGCACAGCCAGCTGCGTCCGCATGTCAAACTGCTCGAACCGCTCCCACAGCATCGCTTCCAGACGCCGCTGGTCGCCGGCAAAGGACAAAAGGCCGTCGGTCAGGATCTTGTCGTTGACGGCGGCGCCTGCGCGGCTCTGCACAGAGACAGCCCGCACGACCGATTCGGCCGCCCCGGACGCATACAGGGCCTGCAGCGCGTTGACGCGGCAGTAAAGGCTGTCTTTCCCCATATACGCGACAAAGGCTTCCTGCATACTTTCCAGCATTGGCAGCCCGGACGGCCGGTGTTTTTCCGCGAAATAGGCAAAATAAGCGCACTGCATCGGATTCTTGTCCCGGTACAGCAGGGCCAGCTGCAGCAGAACCGGCTGGATGGCGCGCACATAGCTGTCGGCGCAGGCGGGATCCATGCCGCTCAGCGTACGATCCAGCACGACCAGCGCGTTGACGACGGACAGCCGCCGGCGCAGGTACCGCAGGTGCCGTTTTTCCACCTGCATCCCGGCGCACAGGCGGTCAGCCTGGCGGCAGACACGGCGCGCCAGCCCCCGGGCATGGAACCCGGAGCCGCGTTCGCGCCGGCGCAGCACCGCATTGTACACCAGGTTAAACCCGATCATTCCCAGGCAGATCAGGCCATAAATATACAGCAGAACCTCGCTTTTCACGCGATCACCCCTGACGGCCCGCGTCAATCTGCGCCCAGTACTGCTTGAGCATGGTATAAGACTCTTTGAGGCGCTCGTGGTACGTCACCGTTTTGCCCCAGCCTTCGAGCTCGACCGCCGCCATGGGAATGCGGTACTCGCTTTCACCGCAGCTCAGGCCGACGTACATTTCGTCGATCTGAAGGTTTTCGATGCCGTAGTGCTCGTAATAATCGTCGTGAATCATCATCTCTGACGGGTTGGAAAAGTTGAGAAGCTGCCAGGGAATACGGATTTCCACCCCGTGTTCGGCAAACATAAAGTCGGCCAGCGAATCAAAATCCCCGCTTTGCGGGTTGGCGTTGCCATAGCGAAGCTTTCCGGTTTCATACACCTCGGCGTTTGCTTCCCAGTTGCCCGTGAGAAGCGGGGTGGCGGTCTGAAGCATCAGGTCAATATACTGAAACTCCGGCGTGTCGCGGTCCGGGACGTCCAGATAGGCGTCCTGTTCTTCGGTTTCATGCATGTACATCGCCCGCAGCACCTCATACCTGCGCTGCACGACGACACGGCTCTGATCCGTGCCGCTGATGCGGATGACAAAATCGCAGGGCCGCTCAAAAGACAGATCGTAGTTTTGGCAATAGGTGCTGCCCGTTTTGGGCGTCGTATCGATCGGGATATAGAAAATGTCCTGATCCGGGTCAAATCCTTCGGCCTCTGCGTAAAAATAAAGGAATTTCTCATCGTATTTGACCGAAAGTGAACTGCTGCCGTCCGACCAGACCACGTCTTCTTCGGTCCATTCCGAAAGATCGCCGTCCACATAGCAGACGCTTTCGGTTTTTCCGGGGTCAAAGGTTAAAAGCCCGAAATACTGTTCATTGGTCTGATAATCGCTCCAGTACGGGGTGTTGTCCAGATCGACGGCGTGCATGGTGTTCCAGGTGCGCTTAAACCATTCGTCCTGCCAGGTAAACACACAGCTGCCGGCACAGCCGGCGTCCATGATGTCTTCATAGCAGTCGATGAGCGCCTGGCCCTGCTCCTGCTCGCTCATATGGCCCTGGTTGCGGCCGGTGTTGATATCCCGCTGCGCCATGCCCCGGCCGGTGGACACGCCGTATTCCGAAATGACCACGGGGATTGTGTGATAGCGGTTGAGCGCCCGCAGATAGGCGACATAGGTATTGGTACGCCCGTCGCGATCACGGTAGTCTGCGGCCTCGTCGCCGGTCAAAACGCTCTCAATGGGGACGCCGGCGGCGTCTGACATGGAAAGCTCGATCTCTTCGTCATTCCATGCGGGGTCGGAAACTTCCAGCTCAACCGGGTTCAGCACATAATTCAGATAATCCGGATAGTAGGAATACACATGGTAGGACGCAAAGTGGCCGGACAAAAACGCATCGGTCGTTTTGATGTGCTCGACGTCCACCTGCGCGCACTTCATGAAAAAATTGGTGATCTCTGCCGGGTACAAAAACGGATCGGTCGTCGGCCAGTTGGAAAAGGCGATGAGCCGCTGCTGCTTGTACCGATGGGTCTCGTACGCAATGACGCTGTCCCCCACGCGGGCCAGCATGGCCTCAAACGGCGTGGCGTCTTCTGTGGTATACATGTAGCTGCCGGCGTACTGGCTGCGCCCGGGGTTGCTTTCGTTGGTATAAGCGACGGTCACATCTTCCCATTCCACGCCCAGAATATAGGCGATGATCCAGGGCGAGACGTCCCTGCGGTAGCTGCCGGAGCCCAGCCCGCGGCCCAGCGAAAGGTTCTTTTTCCCGTGCACCACATCAATCATGGTGTGGCAGTCGTCCAGAAAGGTCTGCAAAAAGTCGTCGTCATAGGCGTCCCGGTGCGAGTTTTGGATATAGTCGTTGACCCATACGCCGTGAATCAGCCACAATGGCTCAAGGCCCTGCTCTTCACGATCGGTATTGTAATCGTAAAAGGCGTTGTAAAAGTCGTCGTGCAGAATGGTATAGACGCGGATGGTATTGGCCCCCATTTCCTGAATCAGGCCGAACCAGCGCAGGTATGTTTCATATTCAATGGCGTAATCAGTGGCCCATTCGCCGGGAATCCCGACGCCCATATTGACGCCCCGGATTTCAAACGGTTCGGCGGTCCCGTCCCGCTCCATATAGATTGTGTCCCCGTCGGCCGTCATCCGGACATCTACCTCGCCGTCCGGCTGCAAGTCGATGTAGACGCCCAGATGGAAATACGCATAGTAGGCCGCGAAAAAAATCAGCACGACCGCACTTGCGACGGCAATAAACAGTTTCATCGGGCGCCTCTCTTCTCATCCTGTCAATGGTTGAATTTCTTGTTCTTGGACGGGTGGCTGTACTGCTGAAGGATCTCGATGTGTTCGTCCATCCACTCGCCGCGCTCTGCAATAAAGTCCCTGATTTGCTGCACCGCCTCGCCGTGATCGGCGGGGTTGCGGCTTTCCGGCCGCAGGGGGACGTATTCCTCAAACGTATATCCCCAAACCTCGAAATTGCGGCTGACGGCGTCGCCGAGGAACGCAACGGTTTTGTCGATGTATTCGTTCAGGGTCTCTTCGCTCAGCCAGCTTTCCCGCAGCGCGTGATAGCGGCTGATAATCTGCCTCACGAAGTCTTCGTTCTTGGTCAGCATATAATACCAGACGCCGTTCTGCATTTCAAAATGCTGGGGCTGCGTCGTCAGTGATGTATAGTTGTCGCAGGCCGAGTTAAAGTCCCAGATGCACATGCGGTATTTCCCGCCAATGTCTTTGTACAAATAGGTTGAAAGGTTGCCGGCGTCATAGTTGCAGGTAAACTCGTTGATGATAAAATAATCGACAAACGACCCTGTATCGATCCATGTCCTGTACCCGTATGTCTCCGAATCGTAGTCAAACGAATACAGCGCCTTTTCAAAATCAGACAGCTCCTGCTCGATGGCGTCCGCCAGCTCCTGTGTCAGGCTGCCGCTGCGCGGGTACGCAATATTGATGCTGATGTTGTGCATGCGCCCAAGCCTGTAAGTATAATAGGTAAAGTTATTGATGTTTTTGATGTCGGTTTCGCTGCCGCGGTCCAGCCGCAGCACGCAGCCGGTGGACGTCGTCCCTTCAACGGGTTCGCGCACCTCCACGCGGCTGTCCACCCCGCTGGTGATGGTCTCGGTCATGACATAAAGGCCCTGGTATTCACCGTTCAGCATGACCTCGCAGAAGCGGACGTTGGGGGCATAGTCCATGATTTCGCCGGCAATATTATACCACATGTAATTGCGGATCAGGCTTTTGTCCAGGTAGGGCCCGTAAAGCGCCCATTCGTAATGGCTGTCCATCCCCATGACTTCACGGCTGGCATAGCTTCCGTCCCTTTCGGTCAGCCGCAGCAGATAGCTTTTTTTGTCAAAATACCGCGAAGAATTGCCGCGCACGCGGATCAGCGCGCTGCTTTGAAGGTCCGGCTCGTCGGACGGATGATGATTATGCGAATCATCATCCAAAACAGCGACCTGGACGCGCAGCATATCCTCGCCTTCCGCCGTTGTGGTAAACCCTTCCGCCGCTTCGTCGGAATGTTCGTTGAGGGGAACCCCCGGTATCTCTTCTCCGCCGGTGTCGATGAGCACCAGCGGCAGGTGGGTGCACAGCTCCGTTCCGTCACAGCTGCAGCCCTCGTCCGGCTGCCGGCCCGTCAAATGCTGATGGACCCGCCTGGGGCCCTCAGACGCTTCATAGCCAATCGCCGCCAGCACGCACAGCGTCATTACCGCCAGCGCGGCGGCCGCCAGGATCAGTGTCCGCTTCATACCGCCCTCCGTCAGCTGCTGATGTCATCGTTCTGCATGACGATGTTGAAGTATTCGACGCCGCCCAGCGCATAGATCTCGTCGGTCAGGCTTTTGGCCGCTTTCCGGTCTTTTTCGATCAGCTTGCGGCCCAATTCAAAGATAAACTCAACGCTTTCTTCGGTGGTATTTTTTGCGCGCAGCACGGCCTTGCGCGCAAAACGCTGGAAAACGACCGCTTCAATCCTGCTTTCGCTCACGCGGCCGGCGCGGATGATGAGCAGCACGCGGTTGTCGTTGCGCACATACCCCAGCGCCAGGAAGACGGCGAAGGTAAAGGCGCTGCCGATGCCCGCCACCCAGAAATCGCCCGCGCCGCAGCAGATGCCGGTGACGATGGCCCAAAAGATATAGGCCGTATCGCGTGAATCCTTGATGGCCGTGCGGAAGCGGACAATGGACAGCGCGCCGACCATGCCGAGCGAAAGCGCGATGTTGTTGCCGATGACGATCATGACCGTCGTTGTGATGACGGTCAGGGCTGCCAGCGTGACGTTGAACTTGCGGCTGTAAATGGTTCCGACGTGCGACAGCCGGTAGGACAGGTAAATACAGCACGCGATGACGGCCGACACCCCCAGCCGGGTGACAATGACATCCGGCGCCAGGTAACCTGCGTCGGCGAACAGCTCCATCAGATACTGCTTCATAAAGACCTCGCTTTCCCGAAAGCGCCGTCAGACATGCAGCGAGACGCTTCGGGCCAGATAGTATTTGCTGACCGACAGCTCGGAACGGTCGGCCGTGTTGAGCAGGGATCGGATATAGCCAAGCAGAAAGCCGTTGTACTTGACTTCAAGCACGGCGCTGAACGGATCCAGTACCGGGGAAAGGGGCAGGTTCGGGGAAAAAACGTCATAGTCTGCTTCGTTGGCCGCGACTTGGCGGTCAACGGTCACACGGATACGGTTTTCACGGGCAATAAAGGCGGTGCGCCGGTACTCGACGACCGTCCGCGGGCGGTAGCAGCGCCAGCACATCAGGCCGTAGCATTCGGCCGCGAACGGCTCGTCGTAGCGCAGCAGAGGCCTGTAATCGCCCTGCGTCAGCCGTGCGGCGTCCTCGCGCGCAAGGCGCAGCGAGCGTTTTTTCTGGTATTCCCCCTGTTTCTGCTTCATTTCCAGCATGGCAAACCGGTCGTTCGGGTTATAGACACGCAGACGGATTTTGCGCCGCAGCTCAAGCCCGTCGAGCTTATCATAAAAATCGCCGTCATCGGGCGTGTCAAAATACAGCGAACGCACGCGGTAGCCGAGCGGGCCGTTGTGCCCGTCCTGCATCATGACCCGCCCCAGGCGCGCGCACAGGATCGGCACGTCAGCCGCCGTGATCTGGTACTTTTTTTCCTGCCGCAAAACCTGGTTCACAGCGGTTTTCTCCCTTCTGCACGCCCGGTCGAACGGGTTTTGCTTTTTCTTTATTTTATCATTATACATCCTCCTGCACAGAATGTACAGCGCCAATTCTGCCCGTACAGCGGAAAATTTGAAAAAGCAGCGCCTGCGCCGCCGGCCTCCGTCAGAGGGATTGGCGGAACCGCCGATTCGTGGTATACTGTCTTTAGAAAATACAGGAGGGCTTTTATGAAAATTGTCATCATTGGCGGCGTCGCCGGCGGGGCCACAGCGGCCGCCCGGCTGCGCCGTCTGGACGAACATGCCGAAATTGTCATTTTAGAGCGCAGCGGCTATGTATCCTATGCCAACTGCGGGCTCCCCTATTACGCCGGCGGCGTCATCCAGAGCAAAAGCGCCCTGACTTTACAGACCCCCGACAGCTTCCGCCGCCGTTTCGCCATCGACGTGCGGGTGCGCAGCGAAGCGGTCGCCATCGATCCGGCCGCGCACACCGTTACGGTGCGCGAGCTGAATACCGGGCGGGAATACGCCGAGTCTTACGACAAGCTCATTCTGTCTCCCGGCGCCCGCGCCGTCCGGCCGCCGCTGCCCGGCGCCGACAGCGGGAACATCCATACCCTGCGCACCGTCGAAGACACGCTGCGCATCCGCGAAATTGTCGAAACGCGGCATCCGAAATCGGCCGTTGTCGTCGGCGGCGGCTTCATTGGCCTTGAAATGGCCGAAAACCTGATGCACGCCGGCCTGCATGTCACGCTGATCCAGCACAGCGATCACGTCCTGCCGCCCATGGATCCCGACGTGGCGGGTGAAATCCACTCTTACCTGCGCTCGCAGGGGCTTGACCTGCGGCTCAACACCGCCGTCACCGGGTTTGAGGATCTCGGCGGCCCGGTCCGCGTCCTGATCGGGGACGCGTCCGTCGAGACCGATCTGGCTGTCCTGGCAGTCGGCGTCGCGCCCGATTCCGGACTTGCCAAAAAAGCCGGGCTGGCGCTCGGCGTCCGCGGCTCTATCGCCGTCGACGAACACATGCGCACCTCTGATCCCGATATTTACGCCGTCGGCGACGCTGTCGAAGTGACCAGTCTGGCGACCGGGCAAAAGGCCCTCGTCGCACTGGCCGGGCCGGCCAACCGGCAGGGCCGTATCGCCGCCGACCACATCTGCGGCCTCGGCAGCGCCTATTCCGGCGCGCAGGGGACGTCGGTCATCAAGCTGTTTGAAATGACGGCCGCGTCAACCGGGCTCAATGAAAAAACCGCCCGCGCGGAAGGCATCCGCTATGACAAGGCGGTGACCTATTCGGCCTCGCACGCTTCTTACTACCCCGGCGCGCGCAACATGGCCGTCAAGACGCTTTTCGATCCTTCGGACGGCCGGATTCTCGGCGCGCAGATCGTCGGGTTTGACGGCGTGGACAAGCGCATCGACGTGCTGGCGGCCGCCATCCGCGCCGGCCTGACCGCGCGGCAGCTGACCGAGCTGGATCTGGCCTATGCGCCCCCTTATTCTTCGGCCAAGGATCCGGTCAATATGGCGGGCTACGTCATTGAAAACATCCGCGCCGGCCTGGTCCGCCAGCACCACTGGGACGAGGTCGCCGGCCTGCCGCAGGACGGATCGGTGACGCTGCTCGACGTGCGCACGCCCGCCGAATTCCAGGCCCAGGGCCCCGTGCGCGGCGATGCCGTCAACATCCCGCTCGACGATCTGCGCGGCCGTCTGAGCGAGCTCGACCCCCAAAAGCCCGTGTACGTCAACTGTTACAGCGGCCTGCGCAGCTACCTGGCCTGCCGCATCCTGGCGCAGCACGGCTTTGACTGTTCCAACCTGTCGGGCGGCTGGCGCTTCTGGTCCTATGCCGCCACAGACCGCCGGCACGACGCCGTGCCGACCCATCCGTGCGGCGCCAAACTGTAAAAAGGAGGAGGTTTTTTCATGTTGTTTCTGTGCTATCCCCGGTGCTCGACCTGCCAAAAGGCCCAAAAGTGGCTGGATGCACATCACATTGACTACACCCTGCGCGACATCAAGCTGCAAAACCCGTCCGAAGACGAGCTGCGCGCCTGGCACAATGCCAGCGGCCTGCCGCTCAAGCGTTTTTTCAATACCAGCGGGCAGCAGTACCGCGCACTTGAGCTCAAAGACCGCCTGCCGCAGATGTCGATGGACGAGCAGTACGCCCTGCTGGCGACCGACGGGATGCTGGTCAAGCGTCCGATGCTGATCGGCGACGATTTTGTACTGGTCGGGTTTAAAGAACCTGACTGGTCGGAAAGGCTTTTATAAAAAATGGATTTTATCAGACTGCACAGCGGCGAAGACCCGCTCTTTGTCCCGCTGTTTTCCCTGTACCAAAGCAGCTTCCCCCTGCACGAACAGCGCCGGCCCGGCGACCAGCTGGCCGCCCTTTCCCACCCGGACTACCACTGCATGGCCATCACCGAGGACGGCGCCTTCTGCGGCCTTTTGATGACGTGGGAGTCACCGGATCTCATCTACGTCGAACACTTTGCCGTCAGCCCGGATCGCCGGGGTTCCGGGCTGGGCAGCCGTGTGCTGGAAAAGCTGCGCCGCGCACCGCAGCCCCTCATTTTGGAAATCGACCCGCCTGAAGACGACATTTCGATCCGCCGCCGCCGGTTTTACGAGCGTGCCGGCTTTGTCCTCAGCGACATCCCCCACATCCACCCGGCCTACCGCAAAGACTGCGCCCCGCACCGGCTGGCGCTCATGTCGTCGCCCGGGCCGCTGACGCCGGCGCTGGCCGGCGCTTTCCGCCGCTATTTGTCCGGCGTCGTCATGGCCTTCAGCGAGCGTTAAAGGGTGCGGATCTGCATGGACACCGTCTTTTTCCCGCCGTCGATGGTCTGGCGGCCGATTTCGGCGAAGCCGAGCCCGCGGTGAAAGGCAAGGGACCGGCGGTTTTCCGGCTCGACGTTGATTTCGGCAGCAAGCGTCCCGACGCCGGCCGCACGCGCAAAGTCCAGCACCTCACCGTACAGGCGCGTGGCCAGCCCGCGGCTGCGGTACGGCTGCGCCACCGCAATGCGGTCGATGTATAAAAACCGGTCCAGCCTGCTGCCGAACCACCGGTAGTTGACGCTTTGATAATCCGCTCCCTCGCGCAGGGCGATGACGAACGCTGCGGCATGGCCGTCCGCCACGGCCGCGCGCGCAAAGGCCGCCGATTCCAGCAGTTTTTTAAGCCCCTGCCGGTCGAGCGGCGACAGCATTTCGACGTTGTCTTCATTGATGCGCAGGATGTCCGCGTAGAATTCCGGCGTGATTTCGGCGACAGCCACACGGTTCATTGTGATTTCCCCCTTTGTCTCGGAACGTCAGTAAAAATGAAAAGACGGTACAGCCCCGCTGTACCGTCTTTTATCTTACAGCGCCGCCAACGCCCTGTCAACCGCGTCCGCGGCCTCGCCGGCCTGTTCGGGCGTCAGTGTGAAGGGCGGCTTGAACATAAGCGCCGTTCCCGCGCGCCCGCACAGGTACCCGCCGGCGCGCAGCGTCTGGTGGACGGCGGCGGCCGACGCCTCGTCGGCGCATTCCAGCGCGAGGGCCAGCCCCTCGCCCCGCACCATGACCGCCTTACCGTACTTTTCAGCGCAGCGCTCCAGCCCCGCCTTGAGCCGGGCGCCGGCCGTACAGATGTTTTCCAGCAGCCCGCCCTCGTAAAGCTCATCAAACACCGCACAGGCCGCGGCGCACGACAGCACCGCGTCGCCCGATCCGCCGGACAGGGCATATAGATCCTCTTTTTCCGGCTGGCATGACGTCAGGAAACCGGCGATGTGCAGGCCGTTGCCCAGCGCCTTGCCGATCAGCAGAAAGTCGGGCACAACGCCTTCAGCCTGGTAGCGGAAAATCTGGCCGGTGCGGCCCATGCCGCTCTGGATCTCGTCAAAGATGAGCAGCGCGCCGCGCTCCTGCGTCCACGCGCGCAGCGCCTTGAGGTATCCCGGCGGCGGGCTGAGGTGCGACGCGCCCTGGCACAGTTCGATGACGACGGCTGCGATTTCCTGCGCCGACCCATACGTCACCTGCTCGCTGAGAAAGCCGAGGCAGGCAAACCGGCAGCTCTGCGCCTGGCAGTGAAACGGGCAGCGCAGGCAGTCGGGGTACGGCGTGAGCAGCACGCCCGGGTCAAGCGGGCCGTAGCCCGCCTTGCGCTTGGGCAGGCCCGACATGCTGGCGCTCAGCTGCGTACGGCCGTGGATGCTGTTCCAAAAGCTGACGACTTCGGTTTTGCCCGTCATCTTGCGAGCCAGCTTGACCGCCCACTCGGCGGCTTCCGACCCCGACGAGGTCAGATGGATGTACGAAAAATCTCCCCGGGTCGCTTCCAGCAGCCGTTCGTACAGGCGCGCCTTATAGGGGTTGGCCGAACCCGCCTGCGACGGGTGCTCGAGCGCCTGGCGCATTACTTCAATAAAGTGCCTGTTGCCGGCGCCCAGGCAGGCGCTCAGCTCGCTCAGGGCCAGGTATCGCCTGCCCGCGGCGTCAAACAGCTCGGCTCCTTTGCCGCTGACCAGTTCGGGTCCCTGCCCGTGCAGCGGAGCCAGCAGGTCGTGCGAAAGAACCGGCTGTACCCGTTCTTCCCGCATGGCTTACACCTCCAGTTTGTCAAAATTGGTCAAAAACTCGACCAAATCGTCGACTTTGGCCTGCATCATGCGCTCGCCCTTTTCACGCGTGGCCAGCGTGCTGTTGCCGTTGGTGCCGCGCGGCGTTTTCATTTTATTGAACAGCGCGACGCGCACAGTGCCGTTTTTGGCGCAGCCCGGCATGACTTCAAGGTACTCTTCGGTCGTCTCTTCCATGCGCACCAAATCGCCGCGGATATACAGCATGGTCGACGTTTCGGCCTCGTCGCCATGCCCGCCCTTTTTCTGCTCGCACAGCTCGTCCTCGGCTTCTTTCCCCAGTCCCAGGCAGTTGGACACGCCGACCTTGACGCCCCAGCGGCAGGACAGGTTGTTTGCCGCAATGCGCAGCGGGTAATGGGTCGACACGCCGCCGTCCAGGATGAGGAATTTTTTCACGCCGAACTTGATAAAATTTTCCAGGATATTTTCGACAAACGAAGAAAACTGGTACGCTTCAATACTGACCGATCCCTTGTAGTCGGTAAAGGCCGGGAAGTAGGCGTAGGGCAGTGTCGGCAGCGTCACAACGGGGAACCGCTCGGTGACCGCGCGGGCCAGCCAGTCAGTGACGAAAAAGTCCGTGCCCATGGGCAGGTGCCCGCCGTGTTCTTTGGATCCGCCGCCGATGGGCAGCATGACGATGGTTTCTTCATCGAGAATCTTCTGGCAGTCCTCGTTGGTGACCTCGGCGATCATCACGCCTTTTTTCAGTCTGGTCATTTGTTTTCTCCTTTCATACAGGGCCCGCAAGTGTTTTATAATATCATATAACATTATACTATCATTTTAAAAAACCCCTGTCAATTTCCGCAAACTTTTTTTGAGGATATTGCCGACTTTTGCCGTCATTATAGACAATTTTAAAAGCTGCCCCGCCCGGCGGAAAAATTTTTGCGTCTCTTTTTGTAAAAAGGGTTGACAGACCGAAAATGCGCGATTATGGTATAAGTATAAGCCTTTGAAGGCTTCCACTGTGAAAGCGAGGCGCCGACCTGTGATTGAAAAAAATGCCAGCACGCCTATGTATGAACAGATTGCCGCTGTGCTGCGCCGCGAAATCCTGCAGAAAAAATACGGCGACCGCGGCTGTATCGGCACCCATGCCGAGCTGACACAGCGTTTCGGCGTCAGCATGATCACGGTGCGCAAGGCCGTTCAGCTTCTGCATGAAGAAAAGCTGGTCGACATTAAGCAGGGAAAGGGCACCTTTGTGCGCAGCACCCTTCTGCATGACAACCTGTCCTGCCTGACCGGCGCCAGCAATATCATGCAGGCCAGCAAGCTGCCGGCTCTTGTTTCGGTGCCGGTGTTTGAAACCATTGACACCCCCCGGCATCTCGACGCCGACCTGCGCGCCGGCCTCGGCCGGCGATGCCTGCACATCACGCGCATCCACAGCGTCGACGGTACGCCGCTGTCTTACGCCGAGCTGTATCTTCCCGGCCTGTACAGCCGCAGCATTACAAAAAACGACATCGAACGCTTTACCGTATACCAGATTTATCAGGACAAGCTGCGGATTCCGCTGGGCGTCGGCCGTCAGAGCATCCGGGCCGCGCGCGCCGGGTGCGAAGCCGCCCGCGCGCTGGACATCGAGCTGGATTCCCCCGTCCTTGAAATCGAGCGGCGCGCCTATTCCGCCGACGGGAAGCTCATCGAATACATGCTGATGACCTATGAGTACACCAAGTATTCTTTTGAAGTGGAGCTGCGGCTCAGCGCGACATAAATCCTTAAAACGGTAAAGGCGGCAGGCCGCCCTTACCGTTTTTCTTTGGCAAAAAACAGTTCCCGGATGCCGATGACAATCCACAGCCCGCCGAACAGGCGGTGCAAAACCCCTTCGCCCGCCAGCTGCGATAAAAAAGCGCCCGGCAGCGCGGCCGCGCAGCCGGCTGCCGCCGCCCACAGGCCGCCCCTGACTTCGACGCGCCGGTTTTTCAAGTGATAGTACAAAGCCGGCGGCGCCGTCGCCAGAAAGTACAAAAGGTTGACGCCCTGCGCCTGCCCCTGTTCAAAAGAAGCGGCAGCCGTCAGGTACAGCACCAGCAGGGTTCCGCCGCCGACGCCGGCCCCGGTTAAAACGCCGGTCAACGCCCCGGCGAGCGCGGCAAACGCAAAGCCCTTCATCCCAGCACCGCCCGCACCCCGCCAAAAATCAGCAGCGCCCCGAAGACGCGGCGCAGCAAAAGGGCGGGCAGTTTTTGATACAGCCGGCCGCAGGCCAGCCCGCCGGCAAACCCGCCGAGCAGATAGGGCAGCGCCGCCGGGAAATCCACGCGCCCCTGCCACAGATAAAGCGCGGCCGACACCGCCGAAATGGGCAGGATGATAAAAACCGACGTGGCAAAAGCCTTTTTAGATTCCAGCCCGATCCACGACAGCAGCAGCGGCGTCAGCACAATGCCGCCGCCTGCGCCGAAAAAGCCGTTGATCAGGCCGGCCAGCGCGCCGGCTGTCAGATACTTTCTTTTCATAAACGCCCCCAAACAGGTTTTCCCTTAGTTTGGGCGGCGGCCGGGCGATTATACCGGGCGGGACAGCAGCCGCGCCGCGTGGGGCAGATGCCGCACGACATCGCTGGGCAGCATTCCGTACTCGCCCAGCTCGGCACGCGCCCAGTCGGCGGCCGAACCGTGCAGCCACACGCCGCACAATGCGGCTTCGGTCAGGCCGGCGCCCTGCGCGGCCAACGAAGCGATCACGCCTGCCAGCACATCACCGCTGCCGCCTTTGGCCAGCCCGCTGTTTCCGCCGTCAAACAGCCACATGCGGCCGTCGGGCGCCGCCACCGTCGTACAGCTGTCCTTGAGCACCAGCGTCACACGGTGCTCGCGTGCGAAGGCTGACGCCAGCGAAAAGCGCCGCCGCGCGACTTCACCGGCCGGCACGCCGCACAGCCGCGCCATTTCCCCCATGTGGGGCGTCAGGACGGCGCGGTCTGCGGCAAGGCGCAGCAGGCCGGGGGCCTGGGCCAGCAGGTTGAGCCCGTCGGCGTCAATGACGACCGGTCCGCTAAACCCTGCCAGCAGGCTGTGCAGGCGCTTGCGCGCTTCGGCGCCGGCGGACAGGCCGCAGCCGCACAGCGCCGCCGTGGCCCACGACAGAGATTCTTCCAGGTTTTCGCCCGGCGCCAGCAGGCATTCGGGCAGCCTTGCGGCGGCGGCTGCAAGAACCGGCCGATCGGACAGCAGCCGCACCAGCCCGACGCCGGTGCGCAGCGCCCCTTCGCACGACAGCAGCGCAGCGCCGCTCATCCACTCGCTGCCGCAGACGGCGAGCAGGCGGCCGAAAGTTCCCTTGTGCCCGCCGCGCGGGCGCGGCGGCAGTCCTTGGGACGCGGCGGCGCGATCCAGGCGGCAGAACGCGCCGGCCTGCTCAAGCTGCCCGTCGGTAATGCCGATGTCAATGACCGTACAGTGGCCGCACAGGCCGGCCGAACTTTTGAGCAGATGCCCCGGCTTGAGACAGGCGAAAGCCAGCGTCTGCGCCGCGGGCAGGGTGTGTTCATCGCACAGGCCGGTGTCCAGATCCACGCCGGACGGCGCGTCCAGCGCGATGACGGGCAGGCCGCTGGCCTGCACAGCGTCAAAAAGCGGCAGCAGATGCTGCGGCAGCGCGCCGGAAAAACCGGTTCCGAAGACCGCGTCGACAACAAGCGCCGACCGTCCGAGCAGCCGCCCGATCTCGCCGTCCGGCAGAGGCAGATCCCACACCGCGGCGCCCGTATCTTCGAGCAGCGCAAGGTTGTGTTCTGCCAACGGCGACAGACGGGTGCCCATCGTGAACAAAACGGCGGGCACATAGCCTTCGCGCTGCAAAACACGCGCCATGACGAGCCCGTCGCCGCCGTTGTTGCCCTTCCCGCACAAAATGAGCACGCCGTCCCCCGGCCGCAGCGACGGCATGATTTTCTGCGCGGCCAGCGTTCCGGCACGTTCCATCAGCTCGGCATAACTGACCCCCGCGTTGTCGGCCAGCGCCTCGGCCGCCCGCATGGCGGCGCTGACAGCGATTCTGGTCATGATTTCACGCCCTTTTCATCAGATTGAAGACAGTATACCACAAATACAAACAAAAAAACAGACAGCGGCCGCTGTCTGTTTTCTGCATATTCTGTCCTTCCGCCCCCGCAGGACGGAAGGACAGGTTTTTTGTGTAAAAAGTGCTTATTTGACCTCGACTTTGGCGCCGGCTTCTTCCATGCGCTTGACGATGGCGTCGCACTCGTCCTTGGAGACGTTCTCCTTGATGGGCTTCGGAGCGTTGTCGACCAGCTCCTTGGCTTCCTTCAGGCCCAGGCCGGTCAGCTCGCGGACAGCCTTGATGACCTCGATCTTCTTGTCGCCGACAGCGGCCAGAACCGGGGTGAACTCGGTCTTCTCTTCGGCAGCGGGAGCGCCGCCGGCAGCGGGAGCGGCCATCATGGCGACGGGGGCGGCGGCGGAGACGCCGAATTCTTCTTCCAGAGCCTTGACCAGCTCGGACAGCTCGAGGACGGTCAGAGCCTTCACTTCTTCAATCAGCTGGGTAACTTTTTCACTAGCCATTTGTGTTTACCTCCAAAATGTTAGAATCAATCGAACGTAAGGCTGCGCCGGCGCCCCGGAACAGGGCCGCGCAGCGGCTTTGATTAAGCCTCGGCGGGAGCTTCGGCAGCTTCCGCGCCGTCGGCGGGAGCACCCTGCTTTTCGGCAATGGCGTTGAGCGCGCGCGCCAGGGCGGCGATGGGGGCGTTCAGGGTGCCGAGCACGGTGGCCAGCAGGACGTCCTTGCTGGGCAGCTCGCCGATCGACTTGATGGTCTCGACGTCGACCACCTTGCCTTCGATAAAGCCGGCCTTGATCTTAAAGACCTTCTCGTTCTTTTTGGCAAAATCGACGATCAGCTTGGCGGGCGCGATGGGGTCGTCCATGCCCAGAGCCAGGGCGGTGGTGCCGTTAAGGATGGGGTCAAGCTCGTTAAAGCCGACCTCGTTAGCGGCAAAGCGGGTCAGGGTGTTCTTAACGACGGAATACTCGACGCCGGCCTTTCTCAGCTCGGCGCGCAGCTTGGTGTCAGCCTCGACGGTGATGCCTCTGTAATCGACGAAAACGCCGGCGCTGGCATTGCGCATTTTTTCGGCCAGCTCGCTGACGATGGCCTGCTTCTGAGCCAGAACTTTTGCATTAGGCATTTGCGTTTCACCTCCGAATAGGAATCTCGCGGGAAATAACAGTGCCCTCACGCGCAGAGCGTGAGGGCACACTGGTAAGCAGCATAAAAGCAGATCTTTCATGCACCCTCGGCAGGACGGCCGCGCCGTTTACGATTTCTCTCCTGCTGTCTGCGGAATGACACAATTGTTATTATAGCAACAGGTTTAAGGCCTGTCAACTGTTTTTTTCAAATCAGCCCAGCTTGGCGGGGTTGATGCGGACGCCGGGGCCCATGGTCGTCGCGATGACGCAGGACCGGATGTACTGGCCCTTGGCGGCGGCCGGCTTGGCGCGGACAATCGCTCCCATCAGGGCGTCGAAGTTTTCCTGCAGCTTTTCAACGCCGAAAGAAGCCTTGCCCAGCGGGCAGTGGATGATGTTGGTCTTGTCCAGGCGGTACTCGATACGGCCGGCCTTGCTGTCGGCGATGGCCTGGGCGACGTTAGGGGTGACGGTGCCCGCCTTGGGGTTGGGCATCAGGCCCTTGGGGCCGAGGATTTTACCCAGGCGGCCGACGACGCCCATCATGTCGGGAGTCGCGATGACGACCTCGTAATCGAAGAAGTTTTCGCCCGTAATGCGCTGGACCATGTCTTCGGCTCCGACGTAATCGGCTCCCGCAGCCTCGGCTTCCTTGGCCTTGTCGCCCTTGGCAAAGACGAGCACGCGCACCTTTTTGCCGGTGCCGTTGGGCAGCACGATGGCGCCGCGGACCTGCTGGTCGGCGTGGCGCGAGTCAACGCCCAGCTTGACGTGGATTTCAACGGTTTCGTCGAACTTGGCCTTGGCGGTTTTCAGCATCGTCTCAATGCCCTCAGTCGGGTCAAACAGCTTGGCCCGATCGTAAAGCTTGGTGCTTTCGATATATTTTTTACCCTTATGCACGAATAATTTCCTCCTTATAGTGGTTTTCGGAATAATCCTCCCACCAGGCGGTCACGGGTCCATGCCCGCCGCCTCGCTGTGCCTTACTCCTGAACGGTGATGCCCATGCTGCGGGCAGTGCCGGCGATCATGCTCATCGCGCTTTCCAGGCTGGAAGCATTGAGATCGGGCATTTTCATTTCGGCGATCTTCTGCAAATCCTCGCGGGACAGCTCGGCGACCTTCTGCTTGTTGGGCACGCCGGAGCCCGAGTTAATCTTGCAGGCCTTTTTGATGAGAACGGCCGCAGGAGGGGTCTTGGTGATGAACGAGAAGGAACGGTCGGCATAAACGGTGATGACGACGGGGATGATGAGGTCGCCTTCGTTCTTGGTGCGTTCGTTGAATTCCTTTGTGAACGCCATGATGTTAACGCCGTGCTGACCGAGAGCGGGGCCGACCGGGGGCGCCGGGGTCGCCTTGCCCGCGGGAATCTGAAGTTTGATAAGTCCTACTACTTTCTGTGCCACTTGCGTTGCACCTCCTTGAATAAATGTGGTAAAATTGGGCGCAAAGCCCTCCCACCCCGAGGCGCCTGCCCCGGGTAATCATAAAAAAACGCTATTTTTCCAGCGAAGCCACCTGGCCGAACTTGAGCTCGACCGGGGTCTCGCGGCCGAACATCGACACGGTGACGCGCACCGTCTCCGACGGGTAAAGGATTTCGTCGACCACGCCGATAAAGCCCTCGAGCGGACCGTCGATGATCTTGACGTTGTCGCCCACCTCGTACGACAGATGGACTTCGCGCTTTTCCATACCGAGCGCCGCCACCTCTTCATCGGTCAGAGGCACCGGCTTGGAACCCGGCCCGACAAAGCTCGTCACGCCGCGCGTGTTGCGCACGACATACCAGCTTTCGTCAGTCATGATCATCTTGACCAGCACATACCCGGGGAAAATCTTGCGCTCGACCTCTTTGGGGCCGCTGTCGCGCAGTTCGGTCACGGTTTCCATCGGGACGCGGATGTCGAGGAACAGATCCTCGAGCTTGCGGTTTTCCACTGTTTTGCGGATTGTGGCCGCCACCTTATTTTCATAACCCGAATAGGTGTGCACCACATACCACTTCGCCTGATCAGACATAATACCCTCCTGTGCGGCGGGCCGTCAGACCAGATCGACGATAAGGCTGCGGACAGAGCCGAACGCCGCATCCAAAAGCGCGACGAAAATGCCGATGACAATGATGCACACGATGACGACCACCGTGTTGTTAAACACCTGTTTGCCGGTCGGCCATACGACCTTTTTCGCTTCGCTTCTCAGGTCGCGGAGCCACTTGCCGATGCGGCGGAAAAAGCGCACGACGGCGTTGGGCTGGGCGTCTTTTTTCTTGGCGGGCTTGTCCGTTTTGCCCTGAGCGGGGGTCTGATTGACGTTTTTGTCCTGTTCAGCCATGCAGCTGCACCTCACTTTCCGACTTCATTGTTACCTGGTTTCCCTGTGCAAGGTGTGCTTTTTGCAGAACGGGCAGTATTTTTTCATTTCCAAGCGGTCGGGGTCGTTTTTCTTGTTTTTCATGCTGTCATAATTGCGCTGTTTGCATTCCGTACACGCCAAAGTGATCTTTACGCGCATGTGTCGGCACCTCCTTTATAAATTGCCTCCCTGACTTTTTAGGGCTTTGCGGCGTCCCTGCGCTCCCGCTTGAAAGGCGCCGGGCACGGCGCGCCGGACTTTCCGGCTGTTGCCGCCTGTTTCCGGGCAACAAAAAAAGACCCTGACAGGTAGAATTAGAATACCACAAACTCCTGTCAAGGTCAAGCATTTTTTGTCACTGAAAAATATTCGCCGTCAATGCTCACGGCTGCTGCTCTGAATCGTCTGTCCGGGGATGGGCTTCCGGGTTCTCTTCATCAAGTATCGCTGACCGTATACCCTTCTTCCAGCTCGACAAAGTACATCTGCGGAAAAGCCGCCCGGAATTCAGTGGTTTTTCATCGTTCAGGCCCTGTACCATAACGACCACCCTGTTCCGCTCTTTATCAACACACTCCAATCAGTCCTCTGTCCAGCTGCCGGCGCGGGAAACGGCCTTTTCCCAGCCCTTCAGCAGCTGCGCCCGGCGCTGCGGATCCATATCCGGCTCGAACCTGCGGTCGACTGCCGGCCGCGCCGCCCCGCCGCCGGCCTTCCACACGCCGGACGTCAGCCCGGCCAGGGCGGCCGCGCCCAAAGCCGTCGTCTCAAGGCAGCGGGGCCGCACGATGGCGCGGTTCAGAATATCGGCCTGGAACTGCATCAAAAAGTCGTTGGCCGACGCGCCGCCGTCGACGCGCAGGGCGCTGAGACGCCCGCCGGCGTCCTGTTCCATGGCGCGCAGGACGTCGGCCGTCTGATAGGCGATGGACTCCAGCCCTGCGCGGATGAAGTGGCAGCGTCCGGCGCCGCGCGTCAGGCCGAAGACGGCGCCGCGGGCGCGCATGTCCCAGTGCGGCGCGCCCAGCCCTGTAAAGGCAGGCACGATATAGACCCCTGCGCTGTCGGGCACCTTGCGCGCAAAATACTCGCTGTCCGCCGCGTCTGAAATCAGCCCCATCTCGTCGCGCAGCCACTGCACGACCGCGCCGCCCACAAAGACGCTGCCCTCGAGGGCGTACTGGACCTTTTTCCCGTCTGTCGCGGCCAGTGTGGACAAAAGCCCGCCTTCTGACCGGCAAAGGCGCGCGCCGGTGTTCATCAGCAGGAAGCATCCGGTGCCGTAGGTGTTCTTGGCGTCGCCTTCGTCAACGCAGCCCTGGCCGAACAGCGCCGCCTGCTGCTCGCCCGCACCACCGCGGCCGGGCACCCGAACCCCGCCGAGGTCTGCCGTACCGAAGTCTGCGCCCGACGGGCGCACTTCGGGCAGCATCTGCATGGGAATGTTGAGCGCGCGGCAGATGTCCTCGTCCCAGCACAGGCGCTCGATGTTGTACAGCATGGTGCGGCTGGCGTTGGTGCGGTCGGTCAGGTGCTCGCGCCCGCCCGTCAGCCGGTAGATGAGCCAGCTGTCCACCGTGCCGAACAGCAGCTCGCCGCGCTCGGCGCGCTTCTGCGCGCCCGGGACGTTGTCCAGAATCCACCGCAGCTTGGTCGCCGAAAAATACGCGTCCGGCAGCAGCCCCGTCGCGCGGCGGATCGTGTCGGTCAGTGCGCGGTCGCGCAAAATGGCGTCGCAGATCGCCGCCGTGCGCCGGCATTGCCACACCACGGCGTTGCAGACGGGCCGGCCGGTCTCTTTTTCCCACACTACGGTGGTTTCGCGCTGGTTGGCGATGCCGACAGCCGTCAGATCGGCCCCGGTCAGGCTGTTTTGCGCCAGGACTTCGGCCAGCGCGCCGTACTGCCCGGCGTAAATTTCCATCGGGTCGTGTTCAACCCAGCCGGGCGCCGGGTAATGCTGCGTCAGCTCGCGCTGCGCCATGCCAATGGGTTCCAGGTTCCCGTCAAACAGAATGGCCCGCGAGCTGGTCGTTCCCTGGTCGAGCGCCGCGATGATCGTCCTTTTCCGTTCCATGCCGCCATCCCCCTTTTTTGTTGATTCATTGTACCATAAAACAGGCACAAAAAACAGCCCCGGGCATATACTTTTTCGCAACAATATGCTATACTGTTTGTAACTCAATTTTCGGAGGTGTGTAAAATGAACTGTACTCTCAGCGAAAAGCTGACCAACCTGGTGCGCGAGGCGGTCAGCCCCGACCTGACGGCTATTTCGTTCGCCCTGATGAAAGACGGCAGGGAACTGGCGGCCGGCGCCGTCGGCACGCTGGACGGGCGGCCCAGCCATCCGGCCAAAACGACCGACCTTTACAACATCGGCTCGATTTCCAAAGTCTATGTCACCGCCGCTGTCATGAAACTGGTTGAAATGGGCAAAATTGACCTGGACGCCCCGGTCGTGCAGTATCTGCCGCGCTTTAAAATGGCCGACCCGCGCTATAAAGACATCACGGTGCGCATGTGCCTGTGCCACCAGAGCGGGCTGCCCGGCACCCACTGGAAAAACGGCTTTACGTACGCGTGGATCGACCACTACCACGAAGACGTTTACGACTACTTTGCCCACAGCCGCCTGAAAGCTGCGCCCGGCACCTACACCACCTATTGCAACGACGGCTTCACGCTGGCGGAAATGGTCGCCGCCGAGGTTTCGGGCATGGCTTTGTCCGACTTTTTGCGCAAGTACATCCTGGCGCCCATCGGCGCGTTTTCGACCTGCGCTTCCGACCGCCTGCCCATCGGGCATGACCATGTGGTCATGAAAACGGCCCCCGGCATGGAATACCTGCCGGTCGTCGGCGCGGGCGGCATCAACAGCGACATGATGGACGTCTGCCGCTTCGGCAACAGCTTTTTGACCCATTCGGTGCTGTCGGCTGAGTCGTGCGCCGAGATGGCCAAGCCTCACGGTCTGCCCCAGCCCCCGCAGGACACCTTTTCCCATTACCTCGGCCTGGGCTGGGACCGCGTCGCTTTTGAAAGCAAAATCTGCGATCTGGGCGAAGGCGTGCTGATGAAAAGCGGCGGCACGGTGCAGTTTTTGTCCTACCTTATCGTCTCGCCCAAGTACAACTTGGCGGCCGCCATTTCTGGCACGCCGGATACCAAAGCCGATCACCTCACCCTTTTGTGCCGCCTGATCACCGAAGCGCTTAAAGAAGAAGGGACCGACATTTCCATCCCGCCCGCCGCGCCGCAGCGCGACTTTTCGCCCATCCCCGCCGACATCAAGGAAAAATTCGCAGGCTACTACGCCATGCCGACCAGTCTCAGCCAGGTCGAGTTCGAAGGCGAAAAGCTCAATGTGTGGAACATTACCACCGGCGAAAAGCAGCCGCTTTTCACCGGGCTGCAGTACTGCGAAGGCCGTTTTTACAGCCCGCAGGGCGGGGAACTCGGGTTTGTCGAGCACAACGGCTTTAAGTACCTGTTCATGAGCAACGCCATGAAAGTCTTTGTGCCCGCCATGCAGAAGATCGAAAACCTCAGGCCGCTGACCGACGCGTGGAAAAAGCGCGACGGCCGCCAGTATTATTTCTGCGACGCCATGCCCGACGACATTATCTGGGGCATGAGCACCGCCATCTGCACGCTCAAGGTCTTCCCGCACGCCGAAGGCGTCATGCTGGCCTGCCTGCAAGCCAATCCCGACAACGGCATGCCTATGGTCATGCCGCTGGCCGTTGAAAACGACAACGTCAGCCGCATGTTCTTAAATGCGTCCGCCAGCGCGTCGCGCGATCAGTTTGCCGCCGAATTTTACGAAAAAGACGGCACCGAAGAAATGTATCTGTGCGGTATGCGCTACCGCGATATCTCATACAACAAGCAGCCGCTCGAAACGGGCGACGTTGTCGCCGAATACGGGAAAACGCAGATCTTCGCAATCCCCGAAGGCAAGCAGCCTGTCGTCTACGTGCCGGAAACGGGACGTCTGCTGCTGACCGACGCGGACCTGCACATTGTTTATGACAGCTACGCAGGCGGATCGGTGCCCGCCGTTTCGGGCGGCTACGCCCTGTTTACCGGCCAGACGGGCGCGCGGTTCAGCGTCCTGCTGTAAAACGACATTTTAAGCCTTCCAAAAAGCGCAGGGTCTTGCGGCCCTGCGCTTTTCCAGTGGTTCCCCTGTGAACGCGCCGCACCCGCCGGGCACGGGCCCGTCTGCGGCAGCTGAAAACGGTTGCTTTTTGCCCGCGCTGTGCTATAATAGAGTCAAATGCCATTGGAGGGGATATGATGTCTGAATTGCTCGAAATCTGCATGGTCGTGTGCTTTGGCCTTTCGTGGCCCATGTCGGTGCTCAAGTCCTACCGCGCGCGCACGGCCAAAGGGAAAAGCCTGTTCTTCCTCGTCATGATCTGCATCGGTTACGTCTGCGGCATTGCCGCCAAGCTGACGGCGCCGTCGTTCAAATGGTACGTGCTGTTTTTCTATGTGCTCAACCTTGTCATGGTGAGCTGCGATCTGCTGCTGTACTTCCGCAACCGCCGGCTGGATCGGGAAAAAGCCGCCGGGCGGGCCTGAGCGTTTATTTGTACATCTGCATACCACATAAGGCCGCTGCGTGCGGCCTCTTTTTTTGCCTTATCCCCATGTCGCAGCCCGCTTGCCCGGCCGCCTTGACTTCGCCCCCCCACCGGGGTATAATAAAATCAATCATCGTATACGAAGTGTATACTTTTAACAAAGGAGGTCCTCCGTATGTCGTTCGCCCCTCCCCTTTCTTCGGCTTTTAACGAGACCAAAAACCGCTCGGCGGTCCTGTCGCCGCAGTCGGGCATGTGCTCGTTCTGCACCGCCGAGTGCCTCGGCACCTGCGAGCTGGGGCTTTCCGCCGTGCTCGGCGCGCGCGCCGTGTACCCCACCAACACCGGCGACAACCAGGTCGCCTCGGAAAAAGACTACCCCATTGACTTTTCCCATTTCAACATCAACGGCCGCGTTTTCGGCGCGCGCGGCGCGCAGCCGGACGGCGACAAGGCCACGGTCTTCAATGTCGGGCTTGAACGCGTCTACGGCCGTGAAAACCCGGTCAAACTGGCCATGCCCGTCATCCTGCCCGCGCTCATCAAGCTCAACTGGCAGGATTACTTCGGTGGCGCCGCCATGGCCGGCGTATCCTGTGTCATCGGCGAAGGCTCGCCGGGCAAGGACGCCGGGCTGGTGATGGAAAACGGCAAAATCACAAGCTTCCCCATGCTGGCCGGCATCCTGGACGCTTTCCGCCGGTATGACCGCGGCTATGGCCAGATCGTTTTGCAGTGCAACTGCGAAGACGACGCGCAGGGCCTGCCCGAGTACGCCATTGCAAAGCACGGCCTGACGGCGCTCGAGTTCAAGTTCGGCCAGTCCGCCAAAGGCACCCAGCCGGTGCAGGCGGTCAGCGGCGGGCTTGAGGGCGCGCTCAAAAAACAGGCCGCCGGCGCGCTGGTCCACCCCGATCCGTCGGATCCCGCGGTGCAGAAAGCTTACGCCGACGGCGTGTGCCCCAACTTCTATACATACGGCCGCCTGCCCATGTGGGACGAAACCTATTTTGTCCCGCGCGTGCGCGAACTGCGGCAGATGGGCCTGAAAAACGTCTATTTCAAAATGGCCGGCTACGACCGTGCCGACCTTGAACACGTGCTGCGCATCGCCTGCATGGCAGGCGTTGACATGGTGACCTTTGACGGCGCGGGCGGCGGATCGGGTTACAGCCCGTGCAAAATGATGAACGAATGGGCGCTGCCCACCGTCTGCATGGAAGCCGCCATTGTCGACATCTGCAAAAAACTGACAGCCGAAGGGCTGGTTCTGCCCGCCATCACGGTGACCGGCGGCTTTGCCACCGAAGATCAGGTCTTTAAGGCCCTTGCTTTCGGCGCGCCCTACGTCACCGCCGTCGGCCTGTGCCGTGCCAGCATGGCAGCCGCCATGAGCGCCAAAAAAGCCGGCGAGCTCATCGCCCAGGGCAAAGTGCCGGCGCACCTGCAAAAATACGGGTCGACCGTGCAGGAAATCTTCGCCGATCTGCCCGATCTGCGCGCCCTGTACGGCAAACAGGCCGACGGTTTCTCCCCCGGCGCCATCGGCGTCTTCTCGTACCTCAACCGCATCGCGTTCGGCCTGCGCCACTTCGGCGCGCTCAACCGCAAATTCGACGTGTCGCTGTGGAACAGGACCGACCTGATCCCCCTGACCCGCGACGCCCGCGATCTGATGCGCGGCGAATGGTTCAACTGGTAACGCTTTCATATCATCAAAGCCGCGGCCGTCCGGCCGCGGCTTTTGCTTTTACAGCGCCATATCCTGCACGGCCTTTTCCACCAGTTCGGCGGTGTGCGTCATGGAATATTCCAGCGTGACGCCCGGGGCCATCAGCTCATGCACCGCTGAAAACCCGCACTGTTCGGCGCGCTCGGCGCCCTCGCCCCGGCTGCCGACAATGGCGGCGCAGCGCACGCCGTACTTTTTTGCCAGCCGTGCCGCTTCGACGGGCAGTTTCCCCATCAGCGACTGCCCGTTCATCTGCCCTTCGCCGGTGATCACAAGGTCAAACCCGCCGGTTTGCAGCAGCCGCTCGTACCCGGTGATCTCGTTGACAATGGCAAAGCCGGGGCGCAGCTCGGCCCTCAGCAGCGCCATGAGCGCGGCTCCCATGCCGCCCGCCGCGCCTGCGCCCGGCGACGCGGCGACGCGCTTCCCCGCGGCCTGTTCGAGCAGATCGCCAAAGCGCGCCAGGATGGCGTCAAGCACCGGCACGTCCCCGGGGGCGGCTCCCTTTTGCGGGCCGAAAACGGCCGACGCGCCCCGCGGCCCGCACAGCGGGCTGTCGACGTCGCAGGCAACGGTGAACCGGCAGCCGCGCAAACGCGGGTCGGCGCCTGACTTCTCGATGCGCGCCAGCGCCGCCACCCCGCCGGCCCCCGGCCCGATCGGCTTTCCAAGGCGGTCAAGCAGTCCAAAGCCCAGCGCCTGCAGCATCCCCGCGCCGCCGTCGTTGGTTGCGCTTCCGCCGATCCCCATGATGACGTGATCGCAGCCTTCGTCAAGCGCGGCGGTAATCAGCTGCCCTGTCCCGGCGCTCGTCGTGCGAAAGGGGTCGCGCTTTTCGGGCGGCACCAGGGGCAGCCCGGACGCGGCCGCCATCTCGATGACCGCCGTTTTCCCCAGCACGCCGAAAACCGCCTGCCGCGGTTCGCGCAGCGGCCCTGATACCGTTCGGGTGCAGTACCGCCCTTTTCCGGCCAGCACCAGCGCTTCCACCGTCCCTTCGCCGCCGTCCGCCATGGGCAGCTTGACGATTTCCGCATCGGGCGCGCGGCGCAGCAGCGCTTTTTCAATGATTTCGCACAGCTCGCGCGATGTCGCGCTCCCCTTAAAAGAGTCGGGCGCAATGAGTATTTTCATGCTGCCGCATCCTTTCTTTTGCATCTGTTCCGGCGCAAAATACCGTTTCCCCTGTCATGCCGTACGGCTTTACAGCCCCATGGCTGCAAAGTATTTCCGATTGTGCAGGTAAGCCGGCGACTGCGGCCTGAGCGCGCCGGCCAGCTCGTTGTACCGCGCCGCCCCGGCGTGATCCCCCATGCGGTCCAGACAAACGCAAAGCTGCATCAGGGGAATAAACCCATGGCAGCCGGGCACGACAAAGGCGCCGGATCGGTCGTCTGCCGGGCGCTGCAGCGCAGTCTGGTACCAGAACGCCGCCGTTTCGGGCTGGTTTTCCTCCAGGAACCACGCTCCCAGCCGGCAGCACAGCTCCGCCCGCGGCGGGCCGAAACACAGCGCGCGCAGCAGCGCCGCCGACGCCTTTGTTCGTTCCCCCTGCGCGGCGTAGCAGTCGCACAGCTGGCCGCAGGCGTCGATCAGGTTAGGGGCCCAGCCCTCGCCCCGATCGATCAGCCGTTCAAACACGGCCGCCGCCCGCGCCGTTTCCCCTGCTTCACACAGTTCGCGCCCGTAGTAAAACTGCTGGCGCGCATCCAAAGTCTCGCCGCGCCCGAGCATCCGCTCAAAAATGCGCAGGTTGCGCCCCGGTTCGGACGGTTTGCACTTGCGGTGCTCGACGGCAGCTTTGCTGTAAAGGATCTTGCCTTGCGGCGCGATGACCTCGTGCACCGCGCCGACCCACCGCAGCCCGGCGGCGCGCCGGATCATCCGCTCGCGGCAGTAGACGAAAGCCGGCGCGCCGGTTTCGTCAAACGCCGTGTGGTACGGCATCATGACGACATCGGTGTCCGGCGGCATTTCACGCTTTAAACGCCCGATTTCACGCGCGCTTTCCCCGGGCAGCACATCGTCGGCGTCCAGCCACAGGCAGTAATCGCACGCCGCCCGGGAAAACGAAAAATTGCGCGCCGCCGCGAAGTCGTCAATCCAGTCGAAATGATAAATCCTGTTTGTATATTTTTCGGCAATTTCTACGGTTTTATCGACAGAACCCGTGTCGACGATGACGATTTCGTCGGCGATCGGAGCCGCCGAACACAGGCAGCGATCGAGCGTCTGTTCTTCGTCCCGCACGATCATGCACAGGCTGATGGTATTCATGCAATCCCTCCTGCCATCAGCCTATGCGTTTGCCCGTTTTACCGCCCCAGCGCCTGCGCCACGGCGTCGCCTGCCTGCGCCGTCGTCGCATGGCCGCCCATGTCGGGCGTCAGGGCCGTTTTGCACTGCAAGACCGACTCCATGGCGCCAAGCACCCGCGCGCCCCAGTCTTCATGCCCGAAAAAGTCCAGGATCTGGCTGGCCGACCAGATGGCGGCCATGGGGTTGGCCGTGCCCGTGCCGGCGATGTCGGGCGCCGAACCGTGGATGGGTTCGAACATCGACGGGAAGCGCCGTTCGGGGTTGATGTTTGCCCCCGCCGCCAGGCCGATGCCGCCGGCGATTGCCGCGCCCAGGTCGGTCAGGATGTCGCCGAACAGGTTGGACGCCACGACGATTTCGAACCGCTCGGGGTGGGTCACCATCAACATGCTGGCCGCGTCGACGAGCAGGGTTTTGGTCGGGACATCGGGGTATTCGCGGCCGATTTCATGAAAAATTTCATCCCAGTAGACCATAGAATAGTTGAGCGCGTTGCTCTTGCTGATGCTGGTCAGGCTTTTTTTCTGCGCCCGCGCCAGCTCGTAGGCATAGCGGATGACGCGGCTCGTGCCGCGGCGCGAAAACACGCCGGTCTGCGTGACGAACTCAGACTCCTGCCCCGCATACATCCTGCCGCCCAGACCGGCGTATTCGCCTTCGCTGTTCTCGCGGACGAAGATCATGTCAATATCCTCGCGCCGGACGTTTTTGAGCGGGGTTTCGGCGCCGCGCAGAAGGCGGATGGGACGCAGGTTGATGTACTGATCAAAGCCGCGGCGGATGGCGAGCAACAGCCCGTGCAGCGACACGTTGTCAGGCACCGACGGGTCGCCGACCGCGCCGAGGAAGACGGCGTCAAATCGCCGCAGCTGGTCAAGCCCGTCTTCCGGCATCATACGGCCGGTTCGGTGATAATAGCCGCAGCCCCACGGCAGCTCGGTAAAAGCAAAGGAAAACCCGCCGTCAAGCTCTGCGGCGCGCCGCAAGATCTTGACGCCTTCTCTCGCGACCTCGGGACCGATTCCGTCGCCGCCGATGACGGCAATTTGATATTCTTTCATATAACCACTCCTGACCCTGTTGATTTGATTTTTATTTTATCACGAAAGAACAATAAAAAACAATCGTGCGGCGCATGTCCGCACGATTTGTCTTTGCAAAACAGATTTTACTGCCAGCGGCCGTCCTGCATCAAAACGGCCCGCCCCTCGGCAAGCGACCGCTGCACGTCAATGATCCGCTGGTTTTTCGAACCGCGGAAGCGCAGCGACAGGCTGCGTTCCGCCAATACAAAGGGGCCGTCGACCAGCACATGGCACAAGCGCAGCAGCGCTTCTTTGTCGCCGCCCTGTTCGAGCAGCTGCTCATAGGTCCAGCCGCTGTAAGCGGCCAGCTCAAGCCCCCGCGCGCGCACCCCTTCGGCCAGCGGAAGCAGTGCCGCCGCCTGGCAGAACGGTTCGCCGCCCGACAGCGTCACGCCGGACAGCAGGGGGTTTTTGTCCAGCTTTTGCAGCAGATCCTGCGCCGTACGCGCTTCGCCCCCCTCAAACGGATGGGTCTCGGGGTTGTGGCAGCCCGGGCAATGGTGCGGACAGCCCTGGACAAAAACCGCCATGCGGATACCGGGGCCGTCGGTAATGGAATCGCCGATGACGCCGGCCACATAAATGACGTCAGACGCTGTGTTTGACACGGTCCCGTTCCTCCGCTCTCTTGGCGTCGTTAAACCGGTCGAGCGTGCCGACCAGGTATCCCGTGATGCGGCGGATGCGCTCGATCTTGGGGCCGGGCTCGTCCTCGCGGCGGCCGCAGCAGGGACATTCGTCGCCGATGATGCCGGTGTAACCGCACACCGGGTCGCGGTCGACCGGGTGGTTGATCGAGCCGTAACCGACGCCGGCGTCATGCATACAGCGCACAACGCGCTCAAAGGCCTCCAGGTTCTGCGTCGGGTCGCCGTCCAGCTCGACATAGGTGATGTGGCCGGCGTTGGTCAGCGCGTGATAGGGCGCCTCGATCTGGATCTTTTCAAAGGCTGAAATGGGGAAATAAACCGGCACATGGAAGCTGTTGGTGTAATAGTCGCGGTCAGTGACGCCGGGGATAATGCCGTACCGTTTTTTGTCCATACGGATGAACCGGCCGGACAGTCCCTCGGCCGGCGTGGCCAGCAGCGTGAAGTTAAGCTTTTCCTGTTTGCTCAAGCGATCGAGATAGTCGCGCATAAAGCCGACAATGTCCAGGCCCAGGTTGCGCGATTCCTGCGATTCGCCGTGATGCTTGCCCGTCAGGGCGACCAGCGTTTCTGCCAGGCCGATAAACCCGACGGACAGCGTGCCGTGCTTCAGTATCTCGCCGATGGTGTCGTCCGGGCCGAGCTTTTCAGAATCAATCCACACGCCCTGCCCCATCAGGAAGGGGAAGTTGCGCATTTTTTTGCGCGCGATGATGTGGTAGCGGTCGAGCAGCTGCTTGGTCGCAAGATCCATTTTGCGCTCAAGCTCTTCAAAGAACCAGTCGATGTTGCCCCGGCTTTTGATGGCGATGCGCGGCAGGTTAATCGACGTAAAAGACAGGTTACCGCGTCCGAAACTGATCTCGCGGTCCGGGTCGTAGACGTTGCCCATGACGCGGGTGCGGCAGCCCATATACGAAATCTCGGTCTCGGGGCGGCCGGGCTTGTAATATTGTAGGTTAAAGGGCGCGTCGATAAACGAAAAATTGGGGAACAGCCGCTTGGCGCTGACGCGGCAGGCCAGCTTGAAAAGATCGTAATTGGGGTCGCCGGGGTTGTAGCTGATTCCCTCTTTGATACGGAAGATCTGAATGGGGAAAATGGGGGTCTCGCCGTGGCCCAGCCCGGCCTCGGTGGCCAGCAGGACGTTTTTAATGACCATGCGGCCCTCAGGCGAGGTGTCAAGGCCGTAGTTGATGGATGAAAACGGCGTCTGCGAGCCGGCGCGCGAGTGCATGGTGTTGAGGTTGTGCACCAGCGCTTCCATGGCCTGGAAGGTGGTCTTGTCGGTTTCGGTCAGGGCGTTTTTATAGGCGAACTCGCGCGCGCGGGCAAAGACGTCGTCGCGCAGGCCGAACTCTTTGGCGATTTCCTCTTCGCAGGCGCGGAAATCGTCGGTCATTTCGATGCGGGGGAAGGGCCTGCCCGCTTTCCACAGCTCCTTGAACGCATGGCGGATGTCGGCCTGACGCTCTTCGAGTTCGGGCTGCATCAGCACGGCAGCTTTGGAAAAATTGGCTGCGTACAGGCGGCGGAAGGTTTTCATGACGCCCTTGGACAAAGCGTAATCAAAGTTGGGAATACTCTGGCCGCCGTGCTGGTCGTTCTGGTTTGCCTGAATGGCAATGCAGGCCAGCGCGCCGTACGATATGATGTCGTTGGGCTCGCGCAGAAAACCGTGCCCGTTGGAAAAGCCGCCGCTGAAAAGCTTTTCCAGGTCAATCTGGCAGCAGGTGGTCGTCAGCGTGTAAAAATCAAAGTCATGAATGTGGATGTCGCCTTCGCGGTGGGCGCGCGCCTGCTCGGGAGACAGGATGTATTTTTCGTAAAAATCTTTGGCGCCTTCGGATCCGTACTTGAGCATGGTGCCCATGGCGGTGTCGCCGTCGACGTTGGCGTTGTCGCGCTTTAAGTCGCTGTCCTCGGCGTCGGCAAAAGTAATCTCGTTGTAAATGCGCATCAGGTTGGTGTTCATCTCGCGGGCGCGGCTGCGCTGTGCGCGGTACAGGATGTACTTTTTGGACACCATGGCGTAGCCGTTGTCCATCAGGACGACCTCGACGATGTCCTGAATATCCTCGACGCCCGGGGACCGCTCCCCAAACTGTGCGGCCAGCCGCTCTTCGACGACAGAGGCCAGGCGGCGGCTCTCTTCCAATGCCGAGCGGCGGCCCGAAGCTTCCATCGCTTTGTTGATGGCCACGGCGATCTTTTCAATATCGTAAGGGACCTCGCGTCCGTCCCGCTTGGTAATGGTCTGGAACATGCTTGTACCTCCGTCAGACTGAAATAAAGGGGCCTGCGCCCCGCCGCACCCCATTCGGCCAGCCGATATAGTGTGCATGAATATTATAACCACTATATCTTGTTTCGTCAATGAGCGATCCCCAAAAGACCTGCTGAACTTGCCCCTGCTTTTTTGTATATCTTGCCCTGTCGGTTCTTGTGGTTTTATCTTTGCATTACCACAATATATTGTGCCTTACAGCAGTCCAACCTGGCCTGCCGCAAGGCTTTGCGGCTTTTGGGCAGGCGCCCGGGCAGACAGAAAGGCCGCCCCGCAGGCGGCCTTTCCAAATCCGGAAAATGGATAATTGCCAGAAGCTATTTCATGTTTTTCAGCACGCCGGTGCGCTCGTTGAACTCGTCGATAAGGTGATCGATTTCCTGCGCCTGGGCATGGACCGACGTCCAGTAATCATCGTCGTACCACTGGGCGTTGAGTTCCTGCACGCTGCGGCCCTGCTGCTCGACCCAGGTGTAATACTTCAGGTTGTGGATGCGCTTTTTGCCCCGATAGGTCAGTTCGAGCATGTTGTCCGTGCGGATCGACGCCAGATGCTGGTAAAAATCACGGCAGGCGGACATAACGCTGTATGGGCCGCTTTGTTCGCGCAGCTCTTCGATACGCGAACGGTACATGTCCGCCGAATCGGTCAGCACCGTGGCCACGACATCGTTTTCGGTCAGTTCATAATACCGGGCCATTTTGATGCAGCACAGCACGTTGGCAATGCCCGAAATGCCCAAAAGCCCCAGTTTTTCGACGATCCCGGGCGCAGCGCCGGCCTCTTTGACCAGGAATTCGCGGCCCTGCGGCTCGTTGAACAGCCGCAGCAGGTTCTGGCTGTCATCGTCGTCAATGTCGATGACCATGTCGGTGTTTTTGACATTGTGAATCCACGGCACATGCTTGTCGCCGATGCCCTCGATGCGGTGGTCGCCAAAGCCGTTTTCCAGCAGGGTCGGGCACTGCAGCGCCTCGCCGACCGCCAGCTTGCAGCCGGGATAGCGTTCTTTCAGGTAATCGGCCGAACCCAGCGTACCGGCCGAACCGGACGTCAGGCAGACGCCGGCCAGGCGGCCTTTTTCGCCGCGGACACTTTCAAACGCCTCGGCGATGGCGCTGCCCGTGACGTGATAATGCCACAGGTGGTTGCCCAGCTCTTCAAACTGGTTAAAAATAACAACGTCGTCGCGGGTGCGGCGCAGTTCCCATGTTTTATCAAAAATTTCCTTGACGTTGGACTCGCAGCCCGGCGTGGCGATGACTTCGCCGGCGACCTGCGACAGCCAGTCAAAGCGTTCGCGGCTCATGCCGGCGGGCAGGATGGCGACCGACTGGCAGGCCAGCAGGCGCGAATTGAACGCGCCGCCGCGGCAGTAGTTGCCGGTCGACGGCCAGACCGCCTTGTGATAGGTCGGGTCAAACTGCCCGGTGACGAGGCGCGGCGCCAGGCAGCCGAACGACGCGCCGACCTTATGGCAGCCGGTCGGGAACCATTTGCCCGTCAGGGCGATGATGCGCGCTTTCACGCCGGTCAGGCTCTGCGGCAGCTCGATAAAGTTAACGCCCCCGAACAGCCCGCCGCTTTCCTTGGGCTCGTTTTTCCATGTGATGCGGAACAGGTTGACCGGATCAAAGTCCCACAGCCCGGCGTTTTTCATTTTTTCGCGGATTTTTTCCGGGACAAGCGAAGGGTCTTTCATCTGTGCGAACGTGGGAATGACGATATTGTTTTCGCGCGCGCGGGCGACGGCTTTTTCCAGCCGCTGTTCGTTTTTGGTCAAATCGATCATGCTCATTCCTCCAATGTGTGATGTTGTCCGTGCCAAAACCGGTAAAGCTCGAGACAATGTCATCCGCCCAGCGGCGGCTGTTATCACCCTCCTTGGAGGCTTCGTCGATTTTCGGGCGGGGCCCGATTGATTTTATTGTACTATACTACTGCAGTAAAATCAAGCCAGACCTATCATTTTCCCTTTTAGAGAAGGCTAGTATTAGAACATCCCGGCGCTGAAGCTTTCGGGATATCGCCCGATTACCTGTTCAAAAAAATTGATGTCCGCATCGGCTGCAATCTCTATGGTCATCTCTGTCCCGTAATGCTCGCTCCAAATATCACATAAATCATTTTTGATATGAATTGTAAAATATTTTGTCATTTTATTATAGATACTTTTATCTGTTGGCTCCTCCGTTAATAATTTTTTGAGCAGGTCTTTTGTCACCGCTCCCTTGACCGACACCTCGTATTTATCCTCAGCGGCAGTGCCATATAAAGACGCTTCCTGGATTTCGGCAATTTCTTCTCTCCAGCAACGGATCTCAAACACATCGCCTGCTCTTACGAAATGCTGCATAAGCTCCTTCCACCATCGGGATGAAACAGAAAGATCAATCATCTGAACACTGAACCGTTTCATAAGAACCTTCCTCTTCAACCCTGATAGCATAATTCTACAGCACAAGATTTGCACGCCGCCTGCAGGAGCCCTCGCCGGAGCTTGCCTGGGCGCGTGAAAGCATCGCAGTTTGGCCCCTCACTGCTTATCTTGAAAAGGGCCTGTTATTCCATCGACTCATTGCGCCGGACGAAATGGATGTGATCCTCCCACACGCCGTTGATGCGCAGATACTTGCGCGCCAGTCCCTCGTTGTAAAAACCGCACTTTTCGACCACACGAATGGACGCTCGGTTGCGCGGCATGATGTTTCCCTCAATGCGGTGCAGGCCCAGCTCATCAAAGGCAAACCGGACCACCCGCTGCACAGCCTCGGTCATCAGGCCGCGGTTTACGTAGTCGCGGTCAAGCTGATACCCCATAAAACACGAACAAAAGGCGCCCATGACGATATTGCTCAGATTGATATACCCGATGATAAGCTCTGGCCTCTCTTTCGGCGAC
Organism: uncultured Clostridia bacterium; assembly: GCA_944381055.1. Classification (GTDB taxonomy): domain Bacteria; phylum Bacillota; class Clostridia; order Oscillospirales; family Butyricicoccaceae; genus Ventrousia. Next base: position 47,018 of record CALWJQ010000084.1, read on the forward strand.
AGATACAGGCGGCAGGCGCGCTTTTCATGCCAGTCCTCCGACTGTCTGCGCAGCAGGTCAGACTGCCCGCAGGGCGTGTAATAATTCTCAGGCCGCTGCGGCTCATACGGGGCCAGAAATTCGCGGTTTCGCGTCACATAGTCGGCGGCAGCCCCGGCTGTCACCTCGTCAGGACGCAGCAGAAGCAGCCGTTCAGTTTCAAACATCCTAATTAACTCCTTTTTTCCCAAATAGAAGAAACGGCAGGGCAGACCTGCCGCTTCCGTCGTAATCATTTTTAAAACAGCGAGACCAGCCGGAACAGCCAGTGGGCTGCGACGCCGGCGCAGAGCCCGCCGATGGTGTGGGCAACGATCGCGCGCCCGGTCAGCTTGCCGCACTTTAAGTTGTTCATCATGGCGACGTGGGTGCCCAGGTACCCGCTCCAGCACATGCACATGGCGGTGAAAACCGCGACGTCGCCGGCAACCGCGTTGCCGCTGGACAACAGCTTGGGGACCAGGCCGATGGCCGCGCCCGCCGAGCCGAGCGCCGTCACCGGAACAGCGATGCCCTCGGTGCTGGTAAACCCGAAGAGCGGCGTCAGGATAAAGGACAGTTTCTGCCCCAGCCACGGGAAAAAGGCGACGCCCTCGTAAGCCGCGCCGGTGTAGACGCCCGCTTCCGACGGGCCGTTGGTCAGCATGAGCACCAGCGTGCAGATGATGAGCACGCTGGGAATGATGTCAAACCCGAGCGTCACGCCGGTCTTGCCGCCTTCCATCACGGCGTCCATAATGCGCATCCCTATGCCGCCCTCGCGCGCGACGCGGTGGCCGGTCGCCATTTCCGGCCCGCCGTCCTCTTCATCACAGGGCGCTTCGGTTCCAAAGACTTTGGCCGTATGCCACAGCATAAGCCGCGTGCTGACAATGCTGCCGATGACCGCGCCGATATTGCCGATAAGCGCCGCCTTGACCAGGCTTTCGCCCGACGGCGGCGTCAGGCCGATCATAAAGGTCGTCACAATGGCACCCATGCCAAAAGCGGTGCCGATGTTGGTCAGCGCCGGCAGCTGGTACTTTTTAAAAAACCGGCGGAAGCTCTTGTCGTGCGCCAGCGACAAAATGGCCGGGTTGTCCGACAGGTACGTCGTGACGACGCCGAGCGACGCCGCGCCCGGCAGGCCGTACAGCGGCTTCATCAGCGGCGACAGCAGGCGGTTGGCCAGCGCGATGACGCCGAATTCGGACAGCAGCGCCGAAATCGCCCCTGCCAGAACGGCGACAGCCATGATGTAAAACACCGTGTCAAGCAGCAGCTGGTACGCCGTGTTCATCATGGTGCTCAGCATGTTGACGGCACCCATCCTGCTGCCGATCAGGCAGAACAGCCCAAGAAAAACGGCGAGGAAGATCAACGGCTCAAGCGAGCGCACAGGCTTAGCCGTCCGTTTTGGGGGACGCAATCTTGGCATGGTCATGACTTCCTTTCTACTGTAAAGCCCACAACGTTCCGCTCTGTGGGATCGTGTTCAGTATATCGCCTGTCCTGTCGTTTGTAAAGAGGGTTTGAGCAAAAATTTTTTTGTCTGCGAGCGTTATTTCACATGCTCGCCGAAAAAACTCAGTTCGCCGTCCACGCCGCCGACGCCGGCCGACGACGGCGGCTGGCCGTTCACCGTGACGACGACGGCCTCGATGCCGCTGTCCCCGGCCAGGGTGTTGGCAAGCGCTTCGACTTGCAGCCGTCCTTCCGGGCCGCTTTTCAGCTCGCTCAGGTCGACCCGGCACACGCCGTTTTCGTCCAGGACGCACGAATTGATTGCTTCCGCCCCGGCCAGCGGGGATTGCAGCCCGCCTTCCTCGGGCAGGGTCAAAAGCTCTGTCAGCAGCGTGCGGGGCGACGGATACTCTCCGGCCACCTTGATAGTACGCTGCACGGCGGACAGGCCCCCGCCGTCTTCGGTAATGAAATACAGCATGACGTCAAAGGCGTTGAACGCGATAGCGGTTGAATTCAAGAGGATGCGATCGATCGAATAGTACCGATCGCCCATGGGCGGCTGAAACGCGCCGTCCGACGTAATGCGCACATAATCGACGCCCTCGACGCCGAGCAGCGTCAGGGCGACGCCGCCGGACAAAAGGCTTTGTTCCAGCGCCGCCAGATCCTGGTAATCCCTGCTGAAGTCAACGGTGGCGACCGCACCGGACAGCGTGACTTTCTGCAGTTGAACCTGCGGGGGAATCAGGCTTTCGTGCCCTGCCTGCTGCGGCCGGTACATGCTTTCGACAAGCTCCTGCAGCCCGGCGGCTGTACAGGGTTCCTGTACCGGCCGCTCCTCGGCCGTCAGCCGGCGTTCCTGTTCGCCGGCGCTGACGAAATAAACCTCTGTGCCGGCGACCTCCTTTTCCCCCGTCCCGCCGGGCGTGCAGGCGGACAGCAGCGGGATGAGCAGCACGAGCGCAAGACGTTGTTTTTTCACTGTCCGGCTCCCCCTTTCCGATAGGACACAAAGCGGACGGTAAATTCGCTGCCCTTTCCGTACTCGCTCCTGACCTCGATGCGGCCGCCCAGGTTCCTGACCCATTCGTCGACAATGGCAAGCCCCAGCCCCGTTCCGCCCGTAGCGCGCGACCGCGTTTTGTCCACGCGGTAAAAGCGCTGGAAAATGTTGTTCAGGTGTTCGGGCGGGATGCCGATGCCGGTGTCGCAGACGGTCAGCACGGTCATGTCCTTATCCGTACCGACGCCGGCGACGACTTTTCCTCCGCGGCGGTTGTATTTCACGGCGTTTTCCATCAGGTTAAAAACGACCTGGTACAGCCCGTCGGGGTCGGCCAGAATCAGGTGCCGGCCGCCGCTGTGCAGCTCGATGGAAACCCCGTACTGGGCCGCGCTCCCGCGCAGCAGGTCAGCGCACTTGCGGACCGTCGCGTCGACGTCGCACGGCACCGGGCGCGCCGGCGGCATGGCGTCGAGCCGCGTCAGGTCGAGCAGGCTTTCGGAAATCCGCGTCAGGCGCTCGATTTCTTCGTTGATGTCGGTCAAAAACTCGCGCACGTCTTCGCGGCTGATGTTTTTGGTCTGCAAAATGGAATCGGACAGCAGACGGATAGACGCCAGCGGCGTCTTGAGCTCGTGGCTGGCGTCCGACACAAACTGCCGCCGCATTTCCTCGTTTTTCTGGATCTGCCCGGTCAAAACGTTGAACTCGCTGCCGATAGCCGACAGCTCGTCCTGGCCCCGCATCTGGATCTTATAGCTGTATTCCCCCTGCCCGACCCGCTTGACGCCGCGCAGCAGCAGCCCAAGCCGGCGGCTGAAGATCAGCATGAAGGCCGCGATGCCCAGCAAACTGACGGCGGTCAGGACAATCGACAGCCGGTACAAATCCCCCTGGGTCTCGCGCAGCCGCGCGGCCTGTTCGGTGTCGTAGTCATAAAAATACACAGCTCCCGCCGTTTCGCCGCCCCGCATGACGGGCACGGCGGCGCACGACTCAAAAGCCGTTTCGCTGTAACGGCAGCGGAAGACATCCCGCCCTGAAAGCGCGGCGATCATTTCAGGGAACAGCGCCAGCCTGCCGACGACGGCCGCCGTCTGCGAGCTGTCGTAAATGACAATGCCGCCGGCGTCGGCGGCCAAAATCCGCCGCTCGCGCATGACGTCAAGCAGGCGGACGGCGTTGTACACATTGTCCTCGGTCAGCTCAGGGTAGCTTTCAAGCGCGGCTGCCAGCGTCGTCGCCGCGCTCCACAGCTCGGTCTCTTTGGTCGCGATAACCTGCTCGCGCATCAGCTGCACCGGGTAATAATTGATGATGACGAGCACCGCTGCCAGCAGCACTGCAAACGCCGCGCTGAGCCTGAAACGCAGGCTGCTGAGCAGCCTGCGCAGCCAGCCGAAGCGGCTTTTACCCATTTTTCTCGACGCGGAAGTAGTATCCGACGCCCCACTTGGTCAGGATATACCGGGGGTTGGCGTCGTCTTCTTCCAGCTTTTCGCGCAGCCGCCGGATATGCACGTCGACCGTCCGGATGTCGCCGGGATACTCATATCCCCACACATTATTGAGCAGGGTTTCCCGGCTGAACACACGCCCCTGGTTGCGCATCAGCATGGCCAAAAGGTCAAACTCCTTGGCCGTCAGGTCGACGGCGCCCCTCCCTTCGACCGTGACCGAACGCTGCATCAGGTCGACGGCGATGGGCCCTGCGCTCAGGCGCTCGGAAGCCGACGCCCCGGTCTGCCCGGCACGCCGCAGGATGACGCGGATGCGCGCCTTGAGCTCTAAAATATCAAACGGCTTTGTGATATAGTCGTCAGCGCCGTACTCAAACCCGATCAGCTTGTCGCTGCCTTCGCTTTTGGCCGTCAGCATGATGACCGGCACATTGGATGTCTCGCGGATCTTGCGGCAGACGGTCAGCCCGTCGAGCACGGGCAGCATCAGATCCAGGATGATCAGATCATAGCTGTTTTCACGGAACATGACAAGCGCCGTCGAACCGTCGTAAGCGCCGTCGACCGTATACCCTTCGTTTTCCAAATTGAATTTGATGCCCTTGACGAGCAGCTTTTCGTCGTCAACCACCAAAATGCGCATTGTGTTACCCTCCCATACAGATGATATAGTCGCACAGCCCCTCATAAGTCGCAGGCCCGATGCCGCTGACCGCCATCAGCTCTTCGCACGAAGCAAAGGGCCCGTTCCGTTCGCGGTATTCGATGATCTTTTCCGCCGTCTTTTCGCCGATCTGCGGCAAAAGGCAAAGCTCTTCAACCCCCGCCGTATTGATGTCAACCGGTCCGAACGCCGGCGCTCCGCCGCCCCCGGGCGCGTCCCGCGATTCCAGCGCAGGCAGGGCCAGCGGTTCCTTCCCGCCGCTCATCCACGCGCCGCCCCAAAGCAGCGAAAACCGCCCCAGCGCAATGCCGAGCAGGCAGCAGCCCGCCGCCAGCGCGATCGACGTTTTTGCCTGCATGGCGAAGCCCCCCTTCCGGCGCGGATCAATTAAAATTTCTTAAGGACTTCATTCTGCCGTTGAAAACCGTCCGGTTTTCTGATAAACTGTTTAAAAGCCCTTTCTTTTATTGTATTATACCAAACAAAGTGCTCCGGGCGCAACGCCCGGCATGATAAAATACCCGAATATTTTGCAAAGGAGAGTGCTCACCCTGAAACGCCTGAAAACCCCTGTCTGCCTGCTGCTCGTCCTTACGGCTCTCCTCATGCCGGCCTGCGCCGCCGAGCCCCCGGCCGTTACCGCGGCGGCCGCCATTCTGTACGAGGTCAAGTCCGATGAAGTCCTGTTTGAATACAACGCCGACGTGCAGCGCTACCCCGCCAGCACGACCAAGCTGATGACCGCCATCGTGGCGCTGGAACACGGCGACATCACCGACACGGTCACCGTGTCGCAGAGCGCGCTCGACGGCCTGCCCGAACGCGGCAGCAGCGTCTTTCTCATCGCGGGCGAAGAGATGTCCTTTTCCGACATGCTCAACTACCTGCTCGTCGCGTCGGGCAACGACGCGGCCAACGCCCTGGCCGAACACGTCGCCGGGTCGGTCGACGGCTTTGTCGCCCTGATGAATGAAAAGGCGGCTGAGCTGGGATGTACGGGCACCCACTTTGCCAATCCGCACGGCCTGCACGACGAGACCCACTATACCACAGCGCGCGATCTTCTGTACATTGCCCGCTGCGCCATGGAAAACCCGGTCATCGCCGAAATTGTCGCCAAGCCGCAGATCGAGCTGCAGGCGACCAACAAACACCCCGAGCCCACCGTTTTGACGACGACCAACCACCTGCTGACACGCATCCGCCGCAGCGAATACTACTACCCTTCGGCCATCGGCGTCAAAACCGGCTTTACCACCCCTGCCGGCAACTGCCTGGTCGCGGCCGCCAAAAACGACGACCTGACCTATATTTCGGTCGTACTCGGCGGGACCGAGACCGAAGACGGGAACATCACCAGTTTTTCTGATACCATTGCGCTGCTTGACTACGCGCAGGAAGGCTTTGCCGTGCAGCAGCTGGTCAAAAGCAGCGACCCCATCACCGAAGTCCCCGTCCGGCTGGCCACCGACCGCGACACGCTGGTGCTGACCCCCGAAAGCGACCTGTCCGCCCTGCTGCCCGTCGGGTTTGATCCGGCCGACGTCACGGTCGACTTTACCACCAACGAAGACATCTGCGCCCCCATTACGCGGGGGCAGGCCCTGGGGCAGGCCACCTTTACCTATAACGGCAAGGAATACGGCACCCTCAACCTGGTCGCGTCTGACGATGTTGAGCGCTCGCAGGCTTTGTACATTGTCGACCGCGTCACCTCATTTTTCGGCAGCACCGCCTTCCGCATCGCCGTTGCCGCCGTCCTGGCGCTCATCGTCCTGTTTGTCGTGTGGCTCTTTATCCTGCGCGCGCGCAACAAGCGCCGCCGCCGTTCGCGGGGACGTTACCGCCGCAGGTAAAACCTGTTCAAAAGCCCGGCGCAGGCCGGGCTTTTGCTGTTTCAGGGCTTCGCTACCAATAGTAGCCGGATAGTTGGTAGACCCGCAAGCCCGTTTTCGCCTATAATGAGAGAAAATCGCAAACGGAGGAAAATAGCATCATGGAACTGGGAATGAAGATCCGGCAGCTGCGCACCGAACGCGGCCTGTCGCAGGAGGCGCTGGCCCACGAGCTGGACGTGTCGCGGCAGGCGGTGACCAAGTGGGAGTCCGGGGCCGCCCTGCCCAGCACGGCCAACCTGCTGGCGCTGTGCGAACTGTTTGGCATTTCGATGAACGAACTGACCGGCGGTCAGGAGCCGCCGCAGCCTGCCGGGCGTACGCCGCGGGCGCCGCTGTGGGGAGCGCTGCTGCTCGGCGCCGGCGCGGGGCTGGCTGTTTTAACACTCCCTGCCTGGATCTTTCAGCGCAGCCGCAGCCTGCCGGCCGGCGTCATCGGCATGGCCGACGGGGCGACCAGCATCTGGGTGACCGGCGCGCCGGTTCTGTTATATGCGCTGACCGGTCTGGCCGCGCTCTGCGCCGCTGTGGGCGTCTGGACCCTGCTCGCTCAAAAACACAAGAGAGGGCAGAAATGAGCCGTAAGCTCTTGGGATTTTTGCTTTTGTGTCTGCTGTTCGCCCTGCCCGGGTGCGCCCCCGGAACGCATTCCCAGTCTGCTCCGGCCGAAAGCCCCCGCAACGAAACGCCCGTTATGGCTGAAATCGACGAATGGCCGGAAAACGAGTACACTCAAAACCTCTTCCCGCCTGAATCGGGTGTCCCCGATTACACACTGTCTGACGGGCAGGCCGGCCTGTTCAGCGTCTTTTACCGGGACGTTACCCGCGAACAGGGCCGGCAGTATATCGACGTGCTGTGCGCGGATGGGTTTGCCGTGCTCGAACAGGATGCCAACGCTGTTTCAATCGGCCAGATGCTGGAAAAAGACGGCGTATTTCTAAGCGTTTCCCTGTCCGACGGCGTACTGGGCGTCTGCATTTCCCTGCCGCAGGACAGCCAAAGCTGAAGAGAAAAAAGGACGCATCCCGCGGGATGCGTCCTTTTTTTATTTTTCCAGCGCCATTATCATATCGACGCGGGTCTGGTGCCTGCCGCCCTCAAACCCGGTGTCAAGGAAAAGGTCGGCAATCATGGCCGCCAGGCCGGGGCCGACGGTGCGCTCGCCCAGGCAGAGCACGTTGGCGTCGTTGTGCATCCGGGTCGCTTTTGCGGTAAAGCAGTCAGACACCGCGGCGGCGCGGATCCCATGAATTTTGTTGGCCGCCATCGACATGCCGATGCCGGTGCCGCACACCAGAATCCCGCGCTCGTTTTCGCCCGCGGCGACGCTGCGCGCCACCTTTTCGGCAATGGCCGGGTAGTGGCACGACGTTTTGTCGTGCGTCCCAAAATCCTGTACTTCAAAACCGCGCTCCGTCAGGTGCTGTTTGAGCGTCTCTTTCAAATCAAAACCGGCGTGGTCGCTTCCAATGGCTATTTTCATGGCTGTTTTTCCTCCTTTTGTTGTCTCATCCGCTCCGCCTGCGTCGGGCGCAGGTAAGACGGCCTGACATCGTGGCAGCTGACCGTTTCGCCCCGCACGGCACGGCTGTACGCGCAGCGCGCGGCAGAGGCCGCGTCTTCCGCCGCCCCGGCCGTTTCTTCGGGCAGGCCGAGTTCCGCGCACAAGTCCCGCGCGCCGCTTCCGCAGAGCCGCAGCGGATCCTGCCGCAAAAGCGCGGCTATCGCATCCGACGCCATGACGCCGTCCGGCGTGACGCGCGCCGCCGCTCCGTCCTGTACAAACTGCGCGGCGTAATACTCGCCCGCCCGCGCCCGCACGACGGCCAGCTTGCCGCCCGGACGGGAATCGTCGGCCCAGGCCGCCGCCTCGAGCGTCGATACTGCGACGCACGGCCGGCCGCAGCCGAAGGCAAACCCCTTGACGGCGGCCACGCCGATGCGGATACCGGTGTAAGACCCCGGCCCGCAGACGGCGGCAAACACATCGACGTCTTTGAGCGAAAGGTTCTGGCCGGCCAGCATTTCTTCACACACCGGCAGAATAGTGCGGCTGTGATCCATCATGGAATCGCGTTCGCAGCGCGCAATAACCGCGCCGTCGCGGCACAGCGCCGCTGACGCGACCCGGCCCGTCGTGTCCAGCGCCAGAATCAGCACGGTCCCACCCCCTCGGGCCAGCGCAGGACAAAGCTGCGCGTCTGTTCGCCGGTCTTTTCGATGTCCACCCACAGGGTGTCCGGCGGGAACAGCTCGGGCGCGACGCCGCTCCATTCGGCGGCGCACAGCGCGCCCGACGCGAGGTAATCGTCCCACCCGATTTCCCATAAGGCGTCGCCGCCCGGCAGGCGGTACAGGTCAAAATGGCAGATCTTCCGTTTTGCGCGGTATTCGTTGACAATGGCATAGGTCGGGCTGGTCACGGCGTCGGCGCTGCCCAGCGCCCGGGCCAGCCCGCGCACCAGCGCCGTTTTGCCCGCCCCCAAATCGCCCGACAGCGCAATGGCCGACAGCCCGTCTGACTGCCGCGCGATGCGCCCGCCCAGCGCTTCGGTCTCGGTTTCGTTATGTGTCACGCAGGTCTGCGTCACGTTTTCGCCCCCATGTCTTGTGTAAAAAACCGCCGGTTTCCGGCGCTTATTTCCCTGATGTCTATTGTATCATAAAATGTCCCGGGGACAAAGACTTTTTCACGTTTTGCCGATTGAATCGGCCGGCAAAAATGATATAATAGCAGTACGGCCGTTTTGCCGCTCTGTTTTTCTGGAAAGGAACCGCCTATGCAGCATATTTCCCAATCCCTGCGCACGTTTTTTCAAAATGTGCCGCAGGCTGTCAAAACCTATCTCCGCACCGCCGACATGCTGCTGCTCGTGCTCTCGCTGGCCGCGTCCGGCCTGGGGCTCGTGCTCATTTTCAGCGCCACGCGCAGCTTTGATACCAACCGCTATGTGCTGGTTCAGGCCCTGGCCGTTTTCCTGGGACTGATCGGCTTTATTATCGCGTCGTTCATTGACCTTGACCGCATCGCCCCCGCCTGGCGCATCCTTTTTCTTCTCAACATCGGCCTGCAATGCCTGCTCTTCCCCTTTGGCGTCGAAGGCGACACCGGCAACAAAAGCTGGATCCGGTTTGACAGCCTGGGCATCGGCATCCAGCCCGCCGAACTGGGCAAAATCCTTTTCATCCTGACCCTTTCGCGGCACATCTGCGAACTGCGCGACAAAATCAACTCCCCGCTGAGCGTTTTGCAGCTGGGCGCGCACGCCCTGCTCACGGCCGGCATTGTCTTCATCACCTCAGAAGACCTGGGCATGGTCATCGTCTACCTGTTTATCTTTTACATTCTGCTTTTTTCCAGCGGCATTTCACTGGCCTGGATGGGCGGCCTGACGGCAGCCGGCGGCGCAGCCCTCGGAATCCTGTGGCCGTTTTTGTCTGAAAACCAGCAGCTGCGCATTCTTGTCGTTTTTGAACCCGAACTGTCCGACCGCTACGCCTACCAGGCCAAACAGGGCATGATGGCCATCGGTTCGGGCCAGCTGACCGGCGAAGGCTTTCTCGACGGCCGCATGACGCAGGCGGCTTCGGGTATTCCCGCCAAGCACACGGACTTTATTTTCGCCACTGCCGGCGAAGAGTGGGGGTTTATCGGCTGTCTCGTCATCATTGCCCTGCTTACGGCCATTGTACTGCGCATCTTTTACGATTCCGCCCACACCAACGACCAGTTCGCCCGCCTGATGTGCCTGGGTATCGGCGGGATGCTGATGGTGCAGACCCTTATCAACATCGGCATGTGCATGGGCATCATGCCGGTCATCGGCCTGACCCTGCCCTTTTTCAGCTACGGCGGCACGTCGGCGGCCATCAGCCTGACCTGCCTGGGCTTTGTCAGCGGCTTTGTCATGCGGCTCAAGCCCAGCTGGCTGCGCTGATCGTGTTCAGAATTTTTTAAGAATCCTGTCGGGCCGGACGACAGAAACGCCTGGTATTCTGTCTTCAGGCTCAACCGATCGTTTGAAAGGATGTCGCGTTTGGAAAATCCGTGCGTGCTGGTCGTCGACGACGACCGCGAAATCAACGGCGCCATCTGCAAGCTGCTGGCTCTCGAGGGGATCCGCACCCTGCAGGCCTTTGACGGGATGCAGGCCCTCGACCTGCTGGCGCAGAGCAGCGTCCAGCTCATTATTCTCGACGTCATGATGCCAAAGCTCGACGGGCTTTCGGCCACCATGCAGATCCGGCAGTCGCGCAATATCCCCATTTTGATTTTGTCCGCCAAAAGTGAGGACAGCGACAAAATCCTCGGCCTGTCCATGGGCGCCGACGACTATGTGACCAAGCCCTTTAACCCGCCCGAGCTGGTGGCCCGCGTGCGTTCGCTGCTGCGCCGCTACCTGACGCTGGGGGACGTGCAGCGCCAGAGCGGCACACACAGCCTGACCGTCGGCGGCCTGACGCTGGACACCGAGGCGCGGCAGCTGTACGTCGACGGCGAACCGGTCCACCTGACGGCGACCGAGCTGCGCATTGTCGACCTTTTGATGCGCAATCCCGGGCGCGTCTTTCCGGCCGAAGAAATTTACGAGCGCGTCTGGGGCGAGACCGCCTATGCCGTTGAAAACACCGTTATGGTCCACATTCGCCGCATCCGCGAAAAGATCGAAATAAACCCCAAAGAGCCAAAATATTTAAAGGTGGTATGGGGAATTGGTTACAAAATTGAAAGGCTTTAGCACAAATACCCTGACCCGGGCCGCAGCCTTTGCGCTGGCCCTGTTCTTCCTGGCGCTGACCATCGTCACGCTGTACGACCTGGCCTTTGACATTTACCAAAACGAACCTGAACCCGAAGCGCTGTTCACCCCCGATTATAAGGACTCCAACGCCTATTACCGGTGGATTGACGACTGCCTGTGGGAGATCCGGGCAATCATCGCAGCCGGCGACCCCGGCTCGGCCGCACAGCAGCTGACCGACGAGGGCGTTCTGTTCCGCGTACAGGACGGCGAGGCCGTATTCACCAACGCCGAGGGCTGTTCGGCTGCGGATCTCACCCCTTCAAGCGACCTTTGGGTTGCGATTGACAACGGCGAACTGACCAATCATCTGCGGCCCGGTGATTCGTCTGACACGTTTGCCTTCAGCGCGCTTTATGCCGACTATTACAGCGACTATTCCGTTTTCAACCGCGACGGCGTGTCGGTTCAGCTCTTTGTACCTCAAAGCACCCTCGACGAACACCAGGCCCACTGGGAACAGTCACGCGGCCTGCTCAGCCGCGGGCTGCGCCAGCTGGCGCTGTGCGCCGTCCCCTTTGTGCTGCTCACTGTTTTTCTGTGCGTTGTCACCGGCCGGCGTCCCGGCGACGATGCGCTGCACGCCGGGCGTCTTGACCGCGTGTGGACCGAACTGCTGATCGCCGCCCTGATCACGGTCATCATATTCAGCGTTCTGCTGGCAATGTCCGGGCTTGAAAACGCATTTTACCGGGGGTTCGGCTTCTGGTCCAACCGCAGCGTCGTCCTCTGGTTGTGCGGCCTCATCCTTGGCACCGGATACAGCCTGTCCATGCCTTTGCTGCTTGCCCTGGTGCGCAAAATCAAGGCCGGGCGCTTTTTCCGCCACAGCGCCGTCGCAGCCCTGCTGCGGCGCATCGTCCGGCTGTGCCGCAGCGCGGCCGCCCTGTTCCGCGGGCTGTTCAGCGGTTCTGCCTTCTACGCATTCCCCTTTGCCGAAGCCGTCTTCCGGCACCGCCTGTCCTGGGTGCTCGGTTCGCTGGCCTGCGCCCTGCTCTTTCTGTTTGGGCTGGGGTCGACGGCGTGGTTCTGCACCCTTGCCGCCGCTCTCGAAATTCTCATCAGCTGGTGGTATTTGCAGTCGGACAACCAGACGCTGACCGACATGACGCACATCGTCGAACAGATCGACCGCATCGCAGGCGGCGATTTGTCCTGGGCGCCCCCCATCCCCCCGGGATCGCAGCTCGCACCGGCCAGCCGCCAGCTGTCTGACATTGGCGGCGGGATGCAGAAAAGCGTGGAAAAGCAGATGCAGAGCGAACGCATGAAAGTCGAGCTGGTCACCAATGTCTCGCACGATCTCAAGACCCCGCTGACCAGCATCATCAGCTATGTCGATCTGCTGTCCAAAGTCGAAGGCCTGCCGCCCGAAGCGCGCGACTATGTCGCCATTCTGGCGCAGAAGTCCGACCGGCTGAAAAGCCTGGTCTACGATTTGTTCGAACTGGCCAAAAGCACCAGCGGCAACATGGAAATGCAGTGCGAAGCGCTCGACTTTCACCGCCTGGTCGAACAGACGCTGGGTGAAATGCAGGAACGCATCGACCAGTCGGGCCTGGGGCTGCGCGTCTCGCTGGCCGACCCGCCCGTAACCATTTGGGCCGACGGACGCAAAATGTACCGGGTGCTGCAAAACATCATCGACAACGCTCTCAAGTATTCGCTGGCCGGCACGCGCATTTACGTCGACCTGACGGCGCAAAACGGCGTCGCGCTGCTGACCGTAAAAAACACGTCGGGCTATGAAATGGACTTTACCGCCGAAGAAATCACCGAACGCTTTGTCCGCGGCGACAAGGCCCGCACCGCCGAGGGCAGCGGGCTGGGCCTGTCCATCGCCCAAAGCTTTACTCAGGCGTGCGGAGGCCGTTTGAGCGTCGCCATTGACGGCGATCAGTTCAAGGTGTTTATCCGGTTCGATCTGTACGGCGCAAATCCTGGCAGCAGGGATTCTTCCGCTGTCTGAAACTGATGTAATTGATATAAATTGCAAGCGGCAGAAACCAAAAATTACGGTTCCTGCCGCTTTTTCAAAAACTTTTGCAGAGTTTGTTCAAAAAGTTGACAAATTCGTATTTCAAAATATATAATATTGGAGTAACCGCATTATTGGGGGGACTTTTGTTGGACGTTATTCAAAATATCCACGATAAATATGCCGGTATGACCAAAAAGCAAAAGGACATCGCCGCCTTTATGCTGGCCGACCCCGAACGCATGAGCTTCATTACGCTCAAAGAGCTGAGCGCCGCCACCCATGTATCTGAAATGACGGTTTTAAACGCCTGTTCATATCTCGGCTATGCCAATTTCAACGAGCTGAAATACCAGTTCCGCCAGTACATCCTGGGCAGCCGGCGTATCCTGATGCAGCAGGACAACGATTACCAGCACCCCTATATTCCTTCACGCGATCTGACTGACCGTGAAAGCTTCCTGCATCAGATTTGCAGCGAAGAGATGACTTCGTTTTCTTCTTTCCTTTCGCAAATTGATCCCTCGCAGTATTTTGACGCCGCCCGTGTGATTCTGGAAAAACGCTTTGTTGTAATGTGCGGCCGCGGCATATCGCTGCAGCTGCTGGACTTCATGTCCATGCGCCTGGCGATTACCGGGATTCCGTCCATTTGCATCAACACAGAGCTCAACGACGCCATCCAGACTGCGCTGCCTCTGCTCAGCGACGACGCCTTGCTCCTGGCCTTTTCTTTCCCGGATTATTACTTCATGACGACGACGCTGGTCCAATACGCCCACCAAAAGGGCGCGTTTGTCCTGGGGATCACCGACAGCCCGCGATCGGACATTGTGCCGTTTTGCGACCTCACGCTTTACTGCCCGACCAGCACCCATCTGTTTCTCAACACGCTGTCTTCCGGTATGGCGCTGGTCAATATTTTAAGCTCTGCCATCAGTATCGAGCTGAGCATGGGGTCACGCGACCTGAGCGCTGCTTCGCGCGAGTTCGCAGCCCTGTTTGAAGACAAAGAGTGACCGACCTCGAAACGCAAGCAAGCGGCCCGTTCATATGAACGGGCCGCTTTGGTTTCCTTTGGGAAAGCGGCCCTTTTCAGGGAGTGCGTCATAATTTTACTAAAAATATCAAATATTTGAATTTTATCTTGATATCTGCTATACTTACTACAACGTATGCCGCATCCTCTTTTCGCGAAAATTGCAGCTGCTGTTTTGAAAACAGGGGCGGCGTCCCCGAAAAAAGGAGAGAGCAACATGGAAACGAAGCGCAAATTGAAAGGGCCCTTAATTGTGGCTGCGAGTACGGCGGCGGCCATACTGGTTCTGGCCGCTGCCCTCATTCTCATCCCCAGCCTGGCTCCCAGCCGTGAAGATCCCCAGGTCATCACGACTTCGACGCTGCGGCAGATCATCAACGTCAGCGAGCTGTCCACCTTTACTGCCGTTTACAACGGCATTGCCGAGGTTTCCAACCCGGAAAAGCCCGGTGAAATCGATTATTACGTCTCTTACAAGGCGAAAGTGCTGGCGGGCATCGACTTCGAAGCCGTAGAAGTCGACGTCGACAACGATCGGAAGCTTGTCTCGATCACCGTGCCCGACGTGCGGATCAACGACGTCGTTGTCGACATCGCATCGCTCGACTATATCTTTTTAAACGATGACGCCAACGCCTCGACGGTTTCACAGCAGGCTTATCGGGCGTGCGAGGACGACGCGCGGGCTGAAAGCGAAAAGCAGGAAGCCATCGTCGATCTGGCCCGCCAGAACGCGCAAAACGTCCTGACCGCGCTGGTGCGTCCGCTTGTCGAACAGGCGGACGGCGGCTATGACCTGATCGTGGAGTAAGGGGGAAGGAAAAGATGAAAAAGGGATGGGTCGTATTCCTTGCAGTAATTTTAACCGCGCTGTGTGCGTCGTGCGGCCAGCCTGCCGAACAGGCCCCGGACATGGAGCCGGAACTCACACAGATGAAGTCGATCTGCGAACTGGCCGTCATGGACTGCTACTATCACAACGTCGCCAAATATTTTGAAGAAGATGTTTCCGGCATTTTGTGGTGGCAAAAGGACAAGCATTTCTGGATTGAAT
The DNA here is from genome assembly GCA_944381055.1 of uncultured Clostridia bacterium. Lineage (GTDB taxonomy): Bacteria > Bacillota > Clostridia > Oscillospirales > Butyricicoccaceae > Ventrousia. The sequence goes on from CALWJQ010000084.1 coordinate 62,401, forward strand.
ACAGCGGTGTCGTCACCCTGGGCGTTGATGTTTCACAGGTATCTATGGAAATCGACGGTGATACCGTCACTGTCACCATGCCCGAAGCGACCGTGCAGAAATGCCGGGTAGATTCTGATTCGCTGACAGAGGATTCCTTTATTGTTGCCAAAGATTCCGCCGCCGTCCAGGCTGAAGACGAGACCCGGGCATTCAGCGAAGCACAGTCCCAGCTGGAAGCGGCGGCTGCCCAGGATCGTACACTGCTCGCCGAGGCTCAGCAACGGGCCAAAACCCTGATTGAAGATTATATCGGCAATATCGGCAGCGCCGTCGGCAAAGAATATGTCGTCCGCTGGGTTGATATTGGCGAAGACGGCCGCCCGCTGGGCGAGCCTGCCGAAAGCATTCCGGAAGAAAATGTTCCCACAGAAAGCGGCGTAGATTCCCCCGTACCGGTAAAATCTTGACAAAGAGCAAGCAAGCGGCCCGTTCATATGAACGGGCCGCTTTGGTTGTTTTCACAGGCTCCAACTGTCCATAACGCGCTGCGCCAGCGCGAGCAGCGCCCCTTTTTCGTTGCGCACGCGGCCGTTCATGACCTCTTGCAGCAGCACGTCGAGCAGACGGCCGACCTGCGGGCCGTCTGCCCCCAGCGCAATCATGTCCCTGCCGCGCACCGCCAGCATCTCGCGCGAAAAGGCCTTTTTTTCGTGCAGCACCTGATCCAGTATTTCCTGCGTACGGCGCAGTTCATCCTGGCGGCCGCGCCAGTCCGGACTCTGCGCCAAATTATCCGCTCGTTTGACACGGATGAGCAGGCGCAGGTTTTCTTCACCCAGGCGGTTCAGCCAGCGGCGCACGCTGTTTTCCGTCGGGAACAGATGGCTGTCGTGGTATTCGACCAGCGTACACACCTGCCGGATCAGGCTGCGGTCATACCGCAGGCGCAAAAGCACGCCGCCGGCGATGCCTGTGCTGATCATCGGATGGCCGTAAAAATGCCCGACCCCGTCGGCGTCTTCGGTATAGCTGTGCGGTTTGCCCAGGTCGTGCAGCAGCATGACGAGCCGCAGCACCAGCTCGGGCTCGACCGCTGCGATGCTGTGCACCGTATGTTCCCACACATCGTAAATGTGATGGTAATTGTTCTGGCTGAACCCGATCGACGGTGTGATTTCGGGAATGATCACGGCAATGATGCCGGCATAGTCCATGAGCACGCGTTCGACCCCGGGTCCGCACAGCAGGGCGGAAAACTCGTCACGCACGCGCTCGCTCGAAATGCGGGCCAGCAGCGACCGGCACTCGATGGCCGCCTGCGCGGTCTTTTCTTCGATGGAAAAACCGAGAACCGACGAAAAGCGCAGGGCGCGCAAAATGCGCAGGGCGTCTTCGCTGAAGCGTTTGCCCGGGTCGCCGACCGCGCGCAAAATCCCACGCGTCAGGTCAGCAGCGCCGTCAAACGGATCGACCAGCCCTGTCTTTTCCGACCATGCCATGGCATTGACCGTAAAGTCGCGGCGTGCCAGGTCGGTCTGCAAGTCGGCGGTAAAGGATACGCTCGACGGGTGGCGCAGATCCAGATACTCGCCTTCCTCGCGGAATGTGGTGATTTCAATCGGCATTCCGTCGACGATGGCGGTGACCGTTCCGTGGCGCAGGCCGGTATCGGCGACGCGGTAAGCGCCCATAACCGCCTTGACCTGCTCGGGCTGTGCCGCCGTTGCGACGTCCCAATCGGCCGGCTCGCGCGCCATCAGCGTGTCGCGCACGCAGCCGCCGACAACGTAAGCCGGGTACCCGGCATTTTCCAGCGCACGCAAAACGGCGCGCACCTGCACGGGAATCTGCTCTAAAAACATCTTTTCCCCTCCTTTCAACAGGGGGCCTGACGCCGGAAAAGGCCGTGCACCGCACGGCCCTGCCGGAAAATCCATGTTGTGCCGCCCCTCCGGCGGCGCCGGCGGACGGGCTTACGCCGGCTGGGGAGCCGGCGGCTCGCCGCCCGAAAACAGCTTTTCAAACTCTTCGCCGTCCATGGTCTCGTGCTTGAGCAGGTATTCGGCGATCTGATGCAGCTTGTCGATGTGCTGCTGGATCAGGCTGCGGCAGCGCTCATACGCACCGTCGATCATGCTCTTGATCTCGCGGTCGATCAAAGAGGCCGTTTCGTCCGACAGGTTGCGGGACGTCGCAAAATCACGGCCCAAAAAGACCTCGTCGTGCGCGCTCGAGAAGCAGATGGGCCCCAACACGTCGCTCATGCCGTATTTCGTGACCATGCGGCGCGCGATGGCGCTGGCGCGTTCAATGTCGTTGGACGCGCCCGAAGAAACGTCGTCAAGCACCAGTTTTTCGGCCACGCGCCCGCCGAGCAGGACGACCAGCTCGTCTAACAGCTCGCTCTTGGACTCATAGTACTTGTCTGTGCTGGGCGGCGACATGGTGAAGCCGCCGGCGCGGCCGCGCGGGATGATCGAAATCTGGTACACCGGATCCTGCGACGGCAGCAGCCGGGTAACCAGCGCGTGCCCCGCCTCGTGATAGGCAGTCAGCTTGCGCTCGTGCTCGGTGATGACACGGCTCTTTTTCTCGTTGCCCATGATGACCTTTAAAAAGGCGTCGTCGATCTCGCCCAGGCCGATTTTCTGTTTCTGCCGGCGGGCGGCGAGCAGGGCCGCTTCGTTAAGCAGGTTTTCAAGGTCGGCGCCCGTAAATCCGGCCGTCGTGCGGGCAATGGCGTCAAAACTGACGTTGTCTTCAAACGGCTTGTGGCGCGAATGAACCTTCAGGATTTCCAGGCGGCCCTTGATGTCAGGCACGCCGATATAGATCTGGCGGTCAAACCGGCCGGGGCGCAGCAGCGCGGGGTCAAGAATATCGGCGCGGTTGGTCGCCGCGATGACGATGACCCCCGAATTGCCGCCAAAACCATCCATTTCGACGAGCAGCTGGTTCAGCGTCTGCTCGCGCTCGTCATGGCCGCCGCCCAGCCCGGCGCCGCGCTGGCGGCCGACGGCGTCGATTTCGTCAATGAATACAATGGCCGGCGCGTTCTTTTTCGCCTGTTCAAACAGATCGCGCACACGCGACGCGCCGACGCCGACGTACAGCTCGACAAAGTCGGAACCCGAAATCGAGAAAAACGGCACGCCGGCCTCGCCCGCCACGGCCTTGGCGATCAGCGTCTTGCCAGTGCCCGGAGGGCCGACGAGCAGCACGCCTTTGGGAATCCGCGCGCCCAGGTCGATGAACTTCTGCGGCGATTTGAGGAACTCGACAACCTCTTCAAGCTCGCCCTTTTCCTCGTCCGCGCCCGCGACGTCTTTAAAGGTGACTTTTTTGTTTTCATCTGTCGCCAGGCGCGCCCGCGACTTGCCAAAGTTCATGGCGTTCTTCTCGCCGCCGCCCTGTTTGTTCATGATATAATACCAGAACACGGCGAACAGCACGATGATGACGACATAAGGCAGCAGGCTGTACCACCACGGAATGGTCTGAATGATGTATTCCTGGCTTTCAAGGACGCCCGACGCGCGCTGTTCCCGGATCAGCGCGCCCAGGTCATACAAAAAGATGTCGCCGCTGGGGATGACGTGGCTGATAACCGTGCCGTCGCGCAGTTCAAGCAGCAGGTTGTCGCCGTCGACCGTAACAGCCCGGACCTGTTCCTGCTCGAACAGGCGGACGATGTCCGACCACGACACCTGCGGCGCGGGTTCGCTGTCCAGCAGAACAGCGATGGTCCCCATCAGAACGACCAGCAGAATGATATAAAATCCGATCCCTTTTGTCTTGTTGTTCAAAGGCTTGTTGCCCACCTTTCCGGGGTATTCGCCCCGCGCCGGTTCATCCGGCGTTTAAACTCATGATAAGCGTTTTAGGAGTGCTTTTCGTACACTTCGCGCTTTAAAACCGCAATTTCGGGGAAGTTGCGGTACTGCTCGGCGTAGTCCAGGCCGTAGCCGACAATGAACTCATCCGGCACCGTCAGGCCGCGGTAGTCGATTTGGACCGGGACTTTGCGGCGCGCCGGCTTGTCAAGCAGCGCGCACAGCCGGACCGACGCCGGGCGCCGCGCGCGCAGAAGCTCGAGCAGGTAAGACAGGGTGACGCCGCTGTCCAAAATGTCCTCAACTACTATAACATGTCTTCCCTCGATATTGGTGTCTAAATCTTTAATTATTTGCACCTGGCCGGACGATTTGACCCCCTTGCCATAGCTGGATACCGCCATGAAATCAACCGTGCAGGGCACAGTGATTTCGCGCACCAGATCGGCCATAAAGATAAAGGCCCCTTTGAGCACACTGACCATCAGGGGATTCTTCCCCGCGTAATCGCGTGAAATACGCGCCCCCAGTTCAGCGACCGTGCTTTGCAGCTGCCCGCGCGAAATCAGCACGCGATCGATGTCCTGGCTCAGTTCGCTGTTCATTCCTGTTCCCTCCTGGCGGCTACGACGACCGCCCGCTGCTTATCCTCTTTTTCCGCCGTATAGGCGCGGTCCCAGAACAGGGCCCGTATTTTTTTATTATCGCACAAAACCGGCGTTCTGTCACGGTCTTTTTGCGGAATTTTTCTGTCAATCATCCATTTTTTTACGCTTTTGTGTCCGCCCGGCAGCCCAATGACGTCACCCGCGGCGCGCGGACGCACAAACAGGCCCCCTTCCGTTCCCCCGGGTGACAAAAAGGCCGCTGCCGGCCAGTCTGCAAGGTTCCCGGGCGACAGGCACAGCGTCCATTCTCCCCACCGCACAGGCTCGCCCGGCTCCAGCCGGATACAGGGCAGCGGCGCGCGTTCACATCCGCGCCCAATCACCAGCGTTTCATAACGGCGCGACGCCGTCATGCCGTCCGGCAGGCTGATCCGCGCCGACGGGTTTGCCGCGGCGCACAACGCAAGCACCGCCTGTGCGTGACGCAGGGTAAAGACGCTTTCACGCCCCCCGGCGCGGACATACAACAGCCGGACCGCCCGCCCGGACACCGCAGGATGGGCCCCGGCCAGCGCCTGCGCGTCGGCTTCCACCCGTCCGCCGCGCACACAGGCGGCGCTGTCTGCCAGCTGATGTGCGCAATGCAGCAGAAAATCGCCGTCGATCCGCGCCAGCTCGGCTGCGCGCGCCATATTGTCCGCCGCGCGTGCGTTGATGCTTTTCAGCGCCGGCATGACGGTGCGGCGCACCAGGTTACGCGGGATACTTTGGTCAAAGTTGCTTTCGTCCTGTGCCCAGCGCAGGTTGTTTTGACGGACATACCGCTCGATTTGTTCCCGCGTTACATCGATGAGCGGGCGGATCAGCCCGTCCCGGACAGGCGGGATTCCGCCCAGCCCAACGGTGCCGCTGCCGCGCGCCAGGTTGAGCAGCAGGGTCTCGCAGCTGTCGTCGCGGTGGTGGGCCGTAGCGATACGCTGGCTGCCGCTTTCTTCTGCCGCGCGGCGCAGGAAACCATAGCGCAGCCTGCGCGCAGCCTCTTCAAGGGAAATTCCCTGCTGCCGCGCATAAACCGGCGCGTCGCCCCGTCCGCAGAAAAGCGGAATATCCAGCGAGTCACACAAAGACTGCGCCAGCGCGCGTTCGCCGTCCGCCGCTTCGGGCCGGATGCCGTGCGAATAGTGCGCAGCGCACAGCCGGACGCCCAGAACCGGCGCCAGACGGGACAGCACATGGGTCATGCACACCGAATCGGCCCCGCCCGACAGGGCGCACAGCACGGTCTGCCCAGGCTGCGCCATGCCGTATTTTTCCACCGTGCGCCGCACGGCCTCGATCAGCCGATCCATGCGCGCTATCCGCCGGTGTGGATGCGTTCCTGGCTTGAAAAGGTGGTAAACTGCCCCATCCACTGCAAATTGACGCTGCCCGTTTCGCCGTGGCGGTTCTTGGCCACGATAATTTCGGCGACGTTTTTGTTTTCGCTGTCCTGATCGTAATAGTCGTCGCGGTAGATGAACATGACGACGTCGGCGTCCTGCTCAATCGACCCCGACTCGCGCAGGTCAGACAGCATGGGCCGCTTGTCTGTGCGGCTTTCCGGCCCGCGCGAAAGCTGGGACAGGCACAGCACCGGCACGTTGAGTTCTTTGGCCATGATTTTGAGCGACCGCGAAATCTCGCCGACTTCCTGCACGCGGTTTTCGGTGCGGCGGCTGCCGCGCATCAGCTGCAAATAGTCGATGATGACCAGTCCCAGCCTGTCCCCCAGGCGGCGGCACTTGGCTTTCATTTCGGGCACCGTGATATTGGAATTGTCGTCGATGACAATGTTCATGTCGGACAGGCGGCTCGACGCGCCGGCCAGGCGGCGCCAGTCGTCGTCGCTCAGGGTTCCCATTTTGATTTTTTTGTTGTCGACCAGCGCTTCGCTCGACATCAGGCGCATGGCAAGCTGCTGCGCCGACATTTCCAGCTGAAAAATCGCGACGATTTTGTCTTCGCTTTTGGCCGCGGCCAGCGCCATGTTGAGCGCAATGCTCGTTTTGCCCATGCCGGGGCGGGCGGCCATCAAAATGAGCTCGGATTTGCTAAGGCCGCCGATATAATTGTCCAGCTCGCGGAACCCGGTGGGCACGCCGGGCAGCTTGCCCGGATGGGCCGCCATCTCGTCCAGATGGTCATACACCAGCCGGATGGCCGCTTTGATGCTGGTCAGACCCGAAATCTCACGCCCCTGGCGGATGGCGTAGATTTTCTGTTCTGCCAGCTCGGCAATGTCTTGCGGGTCGTCCTGCTCGCTGCGCGTCAGCTCCAGTATTTCGCCGGCCGCAGTCTGCAGCTCGCGCAGCATGCTCTTGCCGCGCACAATGGCGGCGTATTCCTCGACATTGGCCGCAGACGGCGTCGTTTCAATGAGCTGCAGAAAGTAGTCGCGGTTGGCCTGCTCCTTGTACCC